>NZ_JACSLH010000005.1:0-215270 GCF_018618035.1 Exiguobacterium sp. s64 | reverse complement strand
AAACGGCCTGAGTCCTGTCGAATACAGGTCTCAAGCCGCCTAGGTTGGTTTTCATTATTTACACTGTCTACTTGACGGGGAGCAGTTCAAAAGCGTCTGGGCTTGTTTTAATACCATTCTTTCGGTTCGTAATTCAATTCACGGAACAACTGCTCGCGTTCTTTTTTCGACAGGTCGCGCCATTGTCCGGGCGGGAGCTTGCCGAGCGTGATGTTCATGACACGTACGCGCTGAAGGCGGTACACCTCGTAACCGAGCGCTTCACACATGCGACGGATTTGGCGGTTGAGCCCTTGCGTCAGCGTGATGTTGAAATCGAACTTCGACAGTTGATGGACTTTACACGGCAACGTCTTTTGGCCGAGGATTCTGACGCCGGCTTCCATCTGTTCGACGAACTCCGGGGTGATCGGCTTATCGACCGAGACGATGTATTCTTTCTCGTGCTCACCCTCGGCGCGAAGAATCTCGTTGACGATATCGCCGTCGTTCGTCATCAAGATGAGCCCTTCCGAGTCTTTATCGAGACGGCCGATATTGAAGATGCGGAGCGGGTGGTTGACGAGGTCGACCAAGTTGCCTTTGACTTTCTTCTCGGTCGTGCTCGTGATGCCGACCGGTTTATGGACGGCGATATAAACGTTGTTTCGTGCGACACGGGCGGCCGAACCGTTGACGAGTACTTCGTCTCCCGGGTTCACTTGGTCCCCGATTTTTGCTTTTTTCCCGTTGATGGTAACCCGTCCTTCTTCGACGAGACGGTCGGCTTGGCGGCGGGACGCCTTGCCGGATTCACTGATGAATTTATTGATACGCATAGATCCACGTCCTTTGTTTGGCTTCGTCCTCTCACTATAACGTATTTTACATGTGCCTAAAAGCGGGAAACGACCGAGTAGAGAGGATGTGGCACGATGAATCAGGCACGTGTGCTCTTGCAAGACGCGATTCGATTTCAACAAGCGCTCATGACGTCGTCGTTTCAGGAGGAGCTGATTGATGGGGCCTCGCCGGTCTTATGGTATGGGCGGCCGACAGAGGGACAGTTTCTCACCGTAGGGACGAACCCGTCGCGCGGCGAGTTTTTCGAACGGGACGGCGCCGTTCGTAGAGGAGCGTCACAAAAGTTCTATTGGCGTGATCAACCGCTCGAAGCCTACCTGCAAGATGACAATGCGCTCGAAGCGACGCTTGATTACGCTGCGGCCTACTTTGAGGCGGGAAGAGCGACGACGAGCTGGTTCGGTAAACCGGGCGGGGCGAAGCTCGAGGCCCTGCTTGAAGGCATGGGCCGCTCATTTTACGACGGGTCCGCGCTCCATGTCGACTTCTTCAAATATGCGACGTCGCGTCAAATGGGACAATTGCGGACAGGACGACAGTGGATGGAGCACCCGGCGTCACTCGATTTGCTCGAACGGACAATCCGTTATGTGGCTCCGTCCCGGTTGATTGTCCTGGGCAGTGATAACTGTGCGGCATTCGATGGCTTTACCCAGTGCGAACAGATTGAGGCGTATCCGGGTGTCCGGTTCGAGCTCGGCTATTACACGCAACACTTTATCCCGATGGTCGGATTGCATGTCAAACCGTCCGAAGTGTTCGTCGGTCTCGGAAACGGTCGAGACGCGTTCGGGCTCCACCACGGCTCGTATGCGAAACGAGAGCATCTGATTCGAATCGGACAAGCCATCGAGGCGAGCGCTCGTCGTTACTTCGGCTGAACGTCAAGTTTTGGCGGATACACGCGTGTGATGCTGCCCCAAAAGTTGAACTCGTTGAAATCGATGTAGCGAATGTCACGGGAGCGGTTGTCGAGCACCTCGAGCAAGATGACGTCGGGAAAGCCGGATTTGCGGAAGATGATGTAGCCGATTCCGGTGACGGAGTGATTTTTATAAAACCCGTTCGCCATATTCAAGATGAACGGCCGGTCGGCGACGAGTTCGCGCTCGAACGTCGACCATTTCCATAAATACCGAGAGCTACCTCGTCCCTCATATCCATAGTGCGCCCATAGCTTCGTGACAATAGCGGCGATCCGGGTCGGGGGCGTCCCTTTCTCATCTTTGAACTGATGGGCGAGCGCAATTTTACGCGCGTCTCGTTGAATCTCGATCACGTCCTCCGGGATTCGCGTATAGCCAAGGTCATGGTAATAGCGGAAAATGGCCGTCATCGAGGTGAGCGTACAATTGTTCTTGCCCCCGTTGAACGCTTTTTGAAGCAACACCGAGACACCGCTGATGCGCTTCTCGCTCTTGACCGTCCAATGCCCGTGATAGCGGTCGTTCACGTATGCCTCGGGGTCAATGATTCCAGCGTAGCCTTTCTTTGCCACTTCGAGCTGTCCGGCGTAATGTTCGTCCATGACGCACCTCCCTTTTTCTTTATTATACAAACAACGCCCGTCCTCTGGAATGAGAGAACGGGCGTGTCGTCGTTAAAAGATGAGATGGGCGACCCCGACGATAATCGGTAACGTGATGATGGTCCGCAACAAGAAGATGAGGACGAGATCGAAGAACGAGATCGGCAATTTTGAGCCGAGCAATAGTCCACCGACCTCAGACATGAAGATGAGCTGGGTGACGGACACACAGGCGATGACGAATCGCGTCAACTCGCTCTCGATGCCGCTGCCGAGCACGGCTGGTAAGAACATATCGGCGAACCCGACGACCATCGTTTGGGCCGCGGCCTCTGCTTCTGGCACTTGCAACAGCATGAGAATCGGTTCGAACGGTTTGCCGAGAATCGTGAACAATGACGTGTGCTCGGCGATGACGAGCGCAATCGTTCCGACGGCCATGACGACCGGCAAAATGCCGAGCCACATGTCGAGCACGTTTTGGAACCCGTCTTTGAACGTGGCGCCGGCGCCTTTACTCGATTTTGATTTGAGCAGCGCTTGACGCAGTGCCCAGATGCGCATCGGGACGTTCGCCGGCACCGGTTCTTCCGGTTTCAATTCGGTCTTCTCATAAGCCGTGTCGGGCTTACGTGACAACGGATAGATGCGTGGCATGATGAGCGCGGCGACGATGCCGGATAGGATGATCGTGCCATAATAATGTGGGAAATAGGCGTCGAGCTTCATGTACGACAAGATGACGATCGTGAACGTGATTGAGACGACAGAGAACGTCGTGGCGATAATCGAGGCTTCTCGTTTCGTATAGTAGCCTTCTTCATATTGTCTCGTCGTCAATAAAATCCCGATTGTGGCGTCTCCGACCCAAGATGCGAGCGCATCGAGCGAGGCCCGGCCCGGGAGACGGAACAGCGGGCGCATCACTTTGATGAGCATCGTCCCGACGAATTCGAGCAATCCGAAGTTCAACAAGAGCGGCAATAACATCCCGGCGAACAAGAACGTCGCGAACAAAATCGGGATTAGATCATATAACAACAGTCCGCCCGTGAACTCGGACGTGATCGCCTCGGGACCGATGACGAGTAGCGTCATGACGCCGGCGATGAACCCGATGACGCGCATGACGAACCAGAACGGTGTGACGTTGAACAACGTGTTCATGTGTGGGCGCTCTAGAATGAATGCCGGTTTGACCGCATACGTGATCAGTGAACCGACGACCGAGATGCCCATCATGATGACGGCGATCGTCGGTACGAAGTCGCCAATCAAATCGATCAACCAGTTCGATAAATAGGCGACCGGAATGGTGAACCCGTCACCAGACGGGATTGGGACGATGAAGAACAGAATCCCGATTAACGATGGAATGATGAATTTCATGTAATCTGCTGATGTGAATGTGGGTCCATCATGACCGGACCGGTTTGGTGTGTGATTCATTCAATTACCCCTTTTCCCCAAACGTATAGTTTGCGTTTCACTGGCACGTCCCCATCGTGCGTTGCGTGAATTGCTATGAAGGAATAGCTTCTTCTCGTTCATTATAGAGAAGGGAACGTCGAGCAGGCAACAACTAGTTGTAATTTTCTGAAAAAAAGAAAGCGTTATCAAGAGCGAACTATTCGTATTCTCCGGCTCACTTTAGTATGATGACGGCAAGTCTTACAAATTCGAGATATTCACCATATATACTTTAGGAACGGAGCGATACAGATGAGATTAAGTGTATTGGATCAAGCGCCGGTGACATCCGGACATACGTCAGAACATGCGTTACAAAGTGCGGTCGAACTGGCCCAATTGGCAGAAGAACTCGGCTATTACCGAATGTGGATGGCCGAACACCACGGCGGAATGTCGTTCGCCAGCTCGGCCCCGGAAGTCGTCGCGGCTTACATTGCGGCGAAAACAGAACGGATTCGTCTCGGGTCAGGTGGAATCATGATGATGCACTATTCTCCGCTTAAAATGGCCGAGGTGTTCAAGACGCTCAGTGCGCTCGCGCCGGGACGCATCGATTTCGGGGTCGGCCGGGCACCGGGCGGGGACGCCAACGCCATCTACGCGATGTCACAAGGCCAAAAACCGATGATGGACGGCCTGTATGAAAAGCTCGGGACGACACTCCAACTCATCAATGATGAGACGCCAGAGGAACGGTGGTATAAAAATACGCCGGCCGCTCCGACTGGTGTGACGCTGCCTGAGGCGTGGCTCCTGGGGTCGAGCGGGAACAGCGCCATCCAAGCAGGACGGATGGGGCTCGGCTACTCGTTCGCCCAATTCTTTAACGGGGAACTGAGTGTCGCTGCGCTCGACGCGTATCGTCAGCACTTCACCCCGTCCGCATTCATGGAGAAGCCGGACATCAGTGTCACGTATCTCGTGACGACGGCAGAGACGGAAGAAGAAGCTGAATACTTGGCGCGCCCGTCAGACTTATCACGCCTGTTCTTGATGAAAGGCCAGCTCCGTCAATTGATGAGCCCGGAGGCGGCCCACGACTATCCGCTCACCGAGATCGATCAGATTCACATCGCCAACAACCGGAAAATCCACCTCGTCGGGACACCGAAGCAGATTGCGACGCAACTGCAGGAAGAATCGGCCCATTATGGATTTGACGAGGCGATGATTTGCAGTATCCAGCATACACAAGAGAGCCGCTTGAACGTCTATCGGTTGCTCGCCAAAGAACTTCTCTGACGAAAACGCACCTATTCCTAATGGAAAGGTGCGTTTGTCAGTTAGAGGAACAGTTGCATGAGCACGAACAAAGCGACAAGCCCACCGAGCGAGACGGTAAAAAAGACGGCGACCGAACGTTCGTGATTGCATAAGATTGTATACACCCCCACGACGAACGCACCGACTGCGGCGGCGATGGCCAACATCGAGACGACGGTCGCCCACGTGTTGTCGAATAACGTGTCGACGTTGAACGGTTGAGCGGATTGGACGATGAGGGCAGACAGGAGTAAGAGCAAGAACACCGCAAGCAACAAGAGGACCGACCATTTTCCAGGCCGTGTCTGTGGGGTGACGTTTCGACTGAGCATGATGGTTCACCTCGCTTTTGTGACGTTTATTTATCTATACCCGATTATTGACCGCTCGTTAAAAATGTCTTCCCCTTTTTTTAAACGGTTTCGTGAACAAGACCGGCTAAAACCACTAAACTAGAAGAAACGGAGATTGCCTGGAGGTACAGTATGCAGCAGATGAAGATCGATCCGCACTATTTGTTTGACGTATTCGTTCAATTATACCGGATGGTGTTTTTGATGGAAGTGACGCCTGAGGGATATCGGTACGCACGCGTCAGTGAACAGGGGAAACTGGCGTCCTCGCTCCCGGACGATGTGAGTGGCTTGTATTTACATGATATGTATGCGGTCGATGTCGCCAACGAGTTAATCGGGCATTATGACGAAGTCGTCGCGACGAAGGCACCGGTCTATTTCATGTCGCAGATGAACATCGAGGCCAATACGGCCCGCTTCGCATCATCGGTCCTCATGCCGCTCGAAGATGATGCGGGTAACGTGCGTTATGTGTTAGGGCTGACGACCGATTTATCGGAAGAGGCAGAGATGAAGCTATTGAGCAGCATCGAGAACATCGATTATTTGACCGGGATGCCGAACTTGATGAAAGTGAAGCTCGAGCTCGAGAAGCTGTTCACGCAACGAGAAGGAGCGGAAGTGACGAGCGTCATGCGGTTGCACATCAACCGGTTTAAAATCATCTTGTCCTTGCAAGGCGTGGAACAATCTCATCGCCTGATTAAAGAGATGACGCGCCATTTATCGGACTTGTTACCGAAAGGCTCGATTATCGGGCGCGTGGACGGAGAAGATTTTATCGCCGTGTTGCCTTACACCTCAATCGAGACGGCGACGATACATGGGGAGCGATTGCTAGCGGCCATCGCAGCGTACACGTACCAAGTGGCCGAGACCGAGTTCGCTTTATCCGGTTGTCTCGGAATCAGCGCGGGGAGCGAGGACGCCGACCGGGTCATCATGAATGCGTCAACGGCGCTCCTCGAAGCGAGACAAGCGGGCAAGCAAATCATCAAAGTGTACGAAAAGGACGATTACGTCCAACATTATATCGATGAGATGACGATTGAGATGGAACTCATCAAGGGACTGAAAGCAGATGAACTGAGCGTCGTCTATCAACCGAAAGTTGGCTGTCAGGACGGGATGGTTCATTTTGAGGCGCTCGTGCGGTGGCATAGTGCGGCGCTCGGTAACGTCTCACCGGAAACGTTTATTAAGATTGCCGAAACGTCGCTCTTGATTGAAGACATTACCGGGTTCGTTTTCGACCGTGTCTGTCGTGACATGATCGAGCAACCGGACCTGTTTGCAGGGCGACGTGTCGCGGTCAATGTATCCCCGGTGTTGTTTCGGCAAGACTATATCAAACAGTTATTACAGGTGCTCGCGACATACGGGTTGAGACCAGAACAGTTCGAGTTTGAGATCACGGAACATACGCTTATGCAAGAACCGCTCCTTGGCATTCAGACGGTCGACTATTTGAAAACGAAAGGCTTTCGCGTGTTGATTGACGACTTCGGCGTCAGCTACTCTTCCCTCAATTACTTGAAGATGTTTGAGATTGACGGCATTAAAATCGACCGCTCATTCATCAGTCAATTAGATAAAGACAACGGCCTGAAAGAATATGAAATCGTCAAATTGATTGTCTCACTCGCTAAAAAATTGAATTTAGAGGTCACGGTCGAGGGGGTCGAGACGGAAGCGCAGTACCGGGTGATGGAACAGCTCGGTTGTGATGAGATTCAGGGGTATTTCTTCAGTCGTCCACTCCCGCTAAATGATCTCCAACAGGCGCTCGATGCGCTCGTCTATCAACATGCGGCGCTGCGGCAACTCGAGTTGGCCACGACTTCTCCGTCGACGGTACTTGATGAGCAAGAAGCCGAGCGTTTGAAGACGATTCTGCGCCTTGAGATTTTAAACACTCCGCGAGAGGAGCGCTATGATCGGATTACGCGACTTGTCGCGCGCACGCTGAACATGCCGGTCGCGCTCATCTCGTTTTTGACGACAGACCAACAATGGTTCAAGTCCTGTGCGGGTCCGGTGCTTGAGAGCCCACACGTGGATCGGGAATGGACATTATGCGACCGCGTCGTGACTGGCCAATCGTCGGTTGTCATCGAGGATGTGCAGACGTCTGAGGCCGGGACAAACAATCCGTTGCTCAAAAACCTCGGCTTTTACGCCGGTGTACCGCTTACGACGCGAAGCGGACATGTCATCGGCACGCTTTGTGTGACGGACGAACGAGCTCGCACGTTTGACGAGGCAGCGTTGCAGTCGCTTGAAGATTTCGCGCGTTGGGTCATGGCTGAAATCGAATTGACGGAACAGACACGGGCCCAGGCCCAACGTCAACAGACGCTCGAGTCGCTGTATGAGGTGACGGCACTTGAACCGTTCGGCAATAAACTAAAACGGATTCAGACGGTGCTCCGCGGCTGGATCGGCTATTCCCATGCCGTCGTCTTCTCGACGGAGTCGAAACATCGCGTCTTATCTGAGGACGGGGAAGGCAAGCTCGACTGGACGAGTGATGCGCTGCAACAACTTCATGCTTTGACGACAATCGGGCACCAAAAATTAGGTCGTGCCGAACTTGTGATCGATGGAATCGAGTTTAGCTCGATGATCAGTCTGCCGTTGTCCAATGATGGCAAGACGTTCGGTTGGGTCGTGTTCTTGGCCGAACAGGGCAGCTTGAACGACGTCGTCGACGCAGCGACGATCAACGAGATGACGGATACGATATTGCTCGTGACCCGGTGGATGGAGAACGAGATTCGGCGCGAACGTAAGCATCAGGAAGTCATCGAACTCATCACCCAAGACAGTTTGACGAAACTGGCGAACCGGCACTCGTTCATGACCGACATGAGACAAAAGATGAATCGGAAGCAGTCGGTCGTGCTGTTGTTCATCGATTTGGATGATTTTAAACAAGTAAACGATTCCTACGGTCATCTGATTGGGGACGAAGTGCTCATCGAGACGGCACGACGGATTCGCACGTTCAGTCAAACGTATGACGGGAAGGCGTATCGCTTCGCAGGCGACGAGTTTTTAATCGTCATCGATGCGGAACGAGAAATAGTTGGAGCAGACCGATTTGAGGAGTTGAATCTTCTCATTTCCCAGGAAATGAACGTCGGAGATGGCTTGTCCTTGCGGTTGTCGGCCAGCATAGGCGTCGCTTGTTCGAAAGACCACGCTTCGCTCGATGCGATGATTCATCACTCGGATGCGGCGATGTACGTCGCTAAAAATTGCGGTGGGGATGGGTATTACGTGTACGACTCCCATCAAGAAAATTGATACGGAGGTATCATATGAGCAAATTATGGCTGATTGAAGGATTACCAGGGAGCGGGAAGACGACGTTTGCGGAAACAATCGCTGCGACAGCGGGCTATACGTTTTATTCGGAAATCGATGCGTCACATCCGGTCGATGTTCATGACGTCTATTGGGTCGAAGCAGACGGTATGACGGAAGGCGAGGTCATCGATCAAGATGGGACAGGTCGATTCATACGATACCGTCCGAACGAACGTCGTTCTGGAGTCGACGTCTATGAGCTGCCGTTCGATATACATGTTGAACTGATGATCGGCCGTTGGCGTCGTTTCGTGGAGCGGGTCAAAGGAGAGGACGGTACGTACGTATTCGAATGTGCCTTCCTGCAAAATCCGTTCACGATCGGTATGGTGGCCCAAGACGTCCCGAACGAGCAGATTGAAGCCTATATCGAGACGGTGGCAGATTTACTGGCCCCGCTCGACCCGACCGTCGTCTATTTAGAGACGGTCGACGTTCCGACCGTGTTTCGCGATGTCTATGCGGAACGGCCGACAGAGTGGCAACGTGGTTTCGTCGAGTATTACACGACTCGCGCTTACGCTCAGGCAAACGGATTGGGCGGGCTCGAAGGGACGATTCAACTGTTGAAAGACCGGCAACGGCGTGAATTGAGCTTGTTAGAGCGTTTGCCGGTCCGGACGATTCGCCTCGTCAATGACGAGCGAGGGGCACTCGAAGCGCTCGACGTGTTACGGAGCAAAGAGGAGGTCAATCATGCAGACACTTAAGCGGCATTCGGAACGGTTTTGGTATATGGACCCAGTCGCGGAGACCGACCGTCCCATTTTAGGGGCTGTCGTCGGAGATACCCATACGCTCATGATTGATGCGGGGAACTCTGAGGCGCACACGAATTTATTTCTAGACGCCTTGACCGAGCGGGGCATCAAACGACCGTCAATCGTCACGTTGACGCATTGGCATTGGGATCATATCTTTGGATTGTCGGCGCTGACTGACACCGTCTCCATCGCAAGCACGGCGACAAAAGCCGGGATGGAACGGTTGCTGCCCTATGCGTGGGACGATGAGGCGTTGGCCGAACGGGTCGAGGACGGACGTGAAATCGCGTTTTGCGCGGAGGCGATCCAACTCGAATATGGAGAAGAGCGATCGATGCGCGTCGTCTTACCGACGCTGACGTTCGATGATACGCTCACCCTCGACCTCGGCGGGGTACACGTCATTCTGAAGCACGTTGGTGGAGATCACGCTGCCGATGCAGTCGTGGCTTATGTGCCAGAGGAAAAGGTGTTGTTTTTAGGGGATGCGCTCTATGCGAACTTGTACGCGCCGACTTGGCGGATGACGCCGGTACGGACATTACGCCTCTTGGATGTACTCGACCAGTTCGAGGCCGAGGCATGCGTCTGGTCGCACGGTCAAGTGGTGACCCGTCCCGAATATGAGAAAGACCGAGACGTCTTGCGCCATTTGGCCCGAATTACCCTCGATTTCCCAGGAAATAAAGAAGCGATAACCGCTCAGTACGAACGTTTGACAGGTCGGGCCGTCGACGAAGAAGTGCAAGAGTTGATCTCGTTCTTCGTAAACGGTTCGAGTGAGGAACTGTGATGGACATCATACGGATACACGATGAGGACGAAGCGTTTCAACAGTTTTTGACGAGTCGATTGCGGATGTTCAATGACACCCACTCGGTGCACCATCGCGAGATTCGCAACGCGGACGTCCCGGTCGTTCAGCTGAAAGTGGAGCAGGACGGGGACGTGATTGCAGGGTTGTTCGGGAGCGTCTATTGGGGCTGGTTCGACTTGGACCGACTCTGGGTCGCGTCAGAACATACGGGAACAGGCCTAGGGAGCCGCCTGCTCGAGGAAGGGGAGCGGTTGGCGCGTGACCTCGGGGCGACGCGCGTCAAATTGACGACGTTCTCGTTTCAGGCGAAGACGTTTTATGAGCGCTTCGGCTATGAGATCGCCGGCGTGCTCTATGATTATCCGCCGGGATCGGACTACTATATGATGACGAAGCAACTGACAGCTGATTGAAAAAAGGCGACTCGTGTGAGTCGCCTTTTTTCAATATACTTTATCCCCGTTAAAGATTGAGTTTTTCACCATGACGTAATCGACGGTGCGCAATGCATCGAGATTGTCCCCACCCGAGTAAGAGATAGCCGACTGGAGGTCTTGCTCCATCTCGGTCAACGTGTCTTGGAGCGCCCCTTTATGCTCAACGAACACTTTCTTGCCTTCGACGTTTTTCCGTTCCCCTTTTTGGAATTCAGAAGCCGACCCGAAGTATTCTTTGAGCAATTTCCCATCCTGTTCGAACGTCTCACCCGGAGACTCGTCGTGTCCAGCGAACAGCGAACCGATCATGACCATCGATGCCCCGAAGCGAATCGATTTGGCGATGTCGCCATGTGTCCGGATGCCCCCATCCGCGATAATCGGTTTCGTCGCCGCCTTGGCACACCAACGGAGCGCGGCGAGTTGCCAACCGCCCGTGCCGAAGCCTGTCTTGATTTTCGTGATACAGACTTTGCCCGGTCCGATACCGACCTTCGTCGCATCCGCCCCGGCATGCTCGAGTTCCCGGACTGCTTCCGGGGTCCCGACGTTGCCGGCGATGACGAACGAGCCTGGAAGGTGGTGTTTGATGTGTTGAATCATGCGGATGACCGCGTTCGAATGACCGTGCGCGATATCGATCGTGATGAACTCCGGCGTATGCCCGGCTTCCGCAAGCATCTCGACGAAACGATATTCGTCCTCTTTCACACCGACGCTAATCGATGCATACAACCCGCGTCCATGCATGTCTTTGATGAACTTGAGCCGCGTCTCTGGATGGAAGCGATGCATGATGTAGAAGTAACCGTTCTCGGCCAGCGATAAGGCGACTTTCTCATCGATGATCGTCTGCATGTTGGCAGGCACGACCGGAAGTCGGAACGTAAAGCCCCCAAGCGTCACGCTCGCATCACATTCAGACCTGCTGTCGACGATACATTTTGCGGGAATCAATTGAATATCTTCATAATCAAATACTTTATCCATGTTGTCACACTCCTATTTACGAACAATTAGATTCGTTGAATGATAAATACTTCGTCCATTCGGTAATGTAACGTAAATTAGAGCATATGTCAAAGGGATATAGCGATAAAAGATAAAAATTCTTGATAATCGTTGGTTAATCTTCTTTAATGTTCGTGTTTAGGTACTGTCTTCTGTGTTTCACGTGAAAAAAGACCGCTCAGGAGCGGTCTTCAAAAACGACGTATTGGTTTCGCCCACGGGCCTTGGCTTCATATAGTGCCAAATCCGCATGTTTGAGCAATTGTTTCGTCGACGTTCCTGGTCGGTAAGGGGCGACCCCGACGCTCGAGGTTGTAACGAACGTATGTCCTTCGATTAACCACGGAAGTTGGAGCGCGGTGACAAGCTTTTCGGCCACTCGTCTCGGCGCATCGGATTCCGTGTAACGGATGAGCACCGAAAATTCGTCGCCGCCAAAGCGAGCGATCACGTCTTGGTTTCGCAGGACATCGGTCAGGCGAGCAGAGAATTGGCGTAGCAGTTCGTCGCCGATGTCATGTCCGAGTGTGTCGTTAATCTGTTTGAAACAGTCGATATCGAGCGAGAGGATGGCGAGAGACTCGTCCTCTTCATCCAATCGCACCAATGTCTCTTCCAAGTAGGCGAGGAAGTAGCGCCGATTCGGCAAGTCGGTCAACGTGTCATGGTAAGCCAGGTGTTTGAGCTGTTTCTCTAATACTTTGCGTTTCATGATCTCCCGCGTGACCGTCAAATAATGGAGCAGCTGGCCGACGTCGTCGTAAATCGCTTGAATCTTCGTCTCGAGCCAAATCCAACGTCCATCCTGGTGCAGGTGACGAAATTCGAGGGTGAGCGATTCGCTCGACGCTGTCATCGTGTCGAGTTGTCGTCTCGCGGACTCGACGTCATTCGGATGGATGAAGTCGAGCGTATTTTTACCCTCGTAAAGCTCGGGCGCATATCCAAGCACGGTCTTGTGGGACGGCGAAGCGTAGCGCACTTGACCGTCACGCTCGAGGATACAGACGAGGTCGCTCATGTTCTCCGTAATGAGGCGATATTGCGTCTCACTTTGGTGCAGGGCGCGCTCCATCTCACGCTTTTCGGTGACGTCGCGCAACAAAGTCATGACGGCAGTCGTGCCTTCGTAATCGATGAGCAGGCTGCCGATGTCCATATGTAGTCTTCGTCCTGTCGGCGTGAGGAGCACGATTTCCGTGTCTTGAACGGGATCACCTTGCCGTAAGGCTTGGAGGCGCGCCTTTGTCGTCTCATGAAATTCCGAGGCGACAAATTTAAAGATTGATTCGCACTCGATATTCGTCTCTCCGATCGTTTCTAGCGCTAGGGCGTTGGCGTATAGAATGACGCCGTCTTTATGAACGATAATCCCTTCCGGAATCGTCTCGATCAGTTGGCGATAGCGACGCTCGCTCTCTTGGGTCGCACGCTCGGCATTTTTCTCCGGAGTATGGTCAATAATGATGGCGAACAGACCCGTGATTCGGCCTCCGACTTCAATCGGAATATTCAAGATGGCCAAGTCGAGGAGATCCCCGGTCTTTTGAAGCGCCGTGATCCCGTATTTGTGCGGGGTGCCGGACAAGGCAAAGCGGAGACCGTCGTCGACGAGCATTCGTTCTGACTCTGGCAACCATGCTAAAAATGACTCGCCTAACAAATCATCTTCTCCGTAACCCGTGATTTGCGTGGCAGCGGGGTTGATCGATTGGACGCGAAACGCGTCATCGAGGACGAAGATGCCATGCGGCGAGTAGCGCCGGAGCGACTCGTGCTGGTCTTTCAGAATCGACAGTTCGAGTTCACGACGCTTCCGCTCCGTCACTTCCCGGACGACCGAGATGACGTGTGTGCAGACGCCTGCCTCGTCGAAGACCGGGGTCACCTCGGATTCGTAGTAATGAACCGGTAGTTGAATCTCATGTGAGACGGGTTGGACCGAGTAAGAAGGTTCGGCCAGGCGGTAGTCTTCGAAGACGATACTCTTTCGTTCCCGAACAGCCTCCTCGTAATGTCGTGTGACGAGAGCGGCTGTCTCGGGCGGGACCATGTCCTCGACACGTTTCCCGATATCGGCATCTGTCCAGCCGATCGCCTGCTTCCCCGGCTCGTTTACAAATATATAGCGATAAGTTGAACCGTCCACTTCCATGAAGAAGACAAAATCAGAGATTTTGTCGAACGTTCGGAGGAGGACGGAGGAATAGTGTTGGATTGTCTGGTCGGCGTGCATCATGTCCCTCATTTCAATCAAAAACTTTTCGGCGCGTCATTCTCATATTACCGTAAGTGACGATGAAATGTGTGAACATTCTAAAAAAGACAGGACTGTAAAAAGTCCTGTCAGGCAGCTTGTTTCATTTCGGATCGCTCGTGGCGACCGTTCATCAAGTAATAGAGGAACAACGTAAAGGAGACGACGCCGGCAAGCAACAGATAGAGCGTTGAAAAACCGGTCAACGGAATGAGCAAGCCAATAAAATAAGGCCCGAATCCTAGACCCGCGTCCAAGGCGATGAAGAAGGTCGACGTGGCCATGCCCATCCGGTGAGGGGACGCCGCTTTGACGGCGATCGCTTGTGTGCCGGATTGGATATTCCCGAATCCTAATCCGATTAGCGCCCCGGCGAGTAACAGCATGACTGCGTTGTTTGCTTGGCTCAAGACGAGCATGCCGATCGCAAAGAAGGCGATGGCCGGGTACATGACGATGTTGGCCCCTCGCGTGTCCATCAGGCGCCCGGTGATCGGCCGCGAGATCAGGACCGCAATAGAATAGACAAGGAAGAAAATACTCGCCGCTTCCACGAGATCGAGTTCACTCGCATAGAAATTGATATAAGACAACACGCTCGAGTAACTGAGGGCCGCGACGCCAATGATGAGTGCAATTGGCAACGCCTTTGGTTCGACGAAGGCACTCAGTGACAAGCCCCGAACAACTTCCGGATTGTCGGCCTCAGGGACGTTCACGAACAAGGCACTTCCTAGACTGATGAGTCCGACGACGAGACAAGTTAGGAAGATGACCGAGAAGCTCGTGTACTGACTCATCATCAAGCCGACGAACGGGCCGATGGCGGTGGCGAGCGTCGAGCTCATGCTGTAATAGCCGATGCCTTCGCCTTTTCGAGAGCCGGGGATGACCTGGGCGACGATTGTTCCGGTCGCCGTACTCGACAGTCCCATTCCGAGACCGTGAACGAAG
This sequence comes from Exiguobacterium sp. s64, assembly GCF_018618035.1. NCBI lineage: Bacteria > Bacillati > Bacillota > Bacilli > Caryophanales > Exiguobacterium > Exiguobacterium sp. s64. The sequence goes on along the minus strand of NZ_JACSLH010000005.1, from coordinate 200,195 downwards.
CGGGTGAACAGTAAAAAGCCAACGCCGAGGTCGATAAAATAGAGCAAAATTGTCGCCGTGAAGAAGGTGAGACCGATGAGAAGCGTCTTACGCCGTCCAATCGAATCGATCAAGCGTCCGATGAAGAGTCTCCCGACGAGCGTCCCGATAATAAAAATGCCGGTGACAAGCCCGGCCTCGCTCGTCGAAGCCCCATATGTGGAAACGGCATGAACGCCGATGGTTACCATTAGTAAGAAGAAGATAAGCGTCAAGAAGAAGTTGACGAGGGAGATGATGAGAAAATCTTTCGTCCATAGTTTTTGTGCGGTCAGTTGCATCGTCGGCCCGCCTCCTGTTCCGTTTGATTATAAATAGTTAATAAACATAACTAAAGCAGTATAACAAACGAAGAGGGGTTTGTCCGAACAGACGCATTCCAATCAAAAAACCAATTCGCTAAAGCGAATCGGTTACGTCGAGCAATTATTGACGGTCCCAGAACCGTCCTTGCGCGATGCCGTCGATAAACGTATCGAAACCATCGAGACTATGTTGTTTGAACGTGTAGACGCCTGGTTGATCTGTCTTCACCCGGCAGCGGTCGAGCACTTCATCGTGGTGCAAATGTAGCGCGAGTGGCTTGAAGTGCTTATACGTGTTCTCGATGAATTCGAGCACGTCGTCCTCGACCGAGGTCGCTGTGCTGACGAGGAAAGCGGCATCGAACAGGCTCGAATCGACCGTATCATACGTCTCTTTCACTTTAAGGTCGCCGAGCGTATACGACTTCTTCCCGACGAGGCTGTAATTGACCTTGTTGTCAGCGAACACCTGGACCCACGCCTTCACTTGCGCGGCATCGACGTCTCCGGCAAGGAGGACGGCGACGCTCTTCGTGTCCGGTTTCGCGATTGTATTGGCCATGCTGAGCGCCGGTGAGGTCTTGTCCGAGACGACTTCATTGTTCTCGTCCGGAAGCTCGACGCCTAAGTTGTCAGCGACGACAGAGGCGAGGTGACGGTCGATGCGATTCAACAAATCGACGGCGTTCTCTTTGACCATGTCCGACTCACATTTGCCGAGCTCGAAGCTGTAAGCGTCTTGAATGTGCTGCTTTTCGACGTCGGTCATGCTGTTATAGAAGAGCTTCGCTTGCGAATAGAAGTCGAGGAAGCTGTCGCTTCGGCCACGAATCTTGTGCCCGTCGATTTTCTCTTGATAGTGCTCGAACCCACCTTGCTCGGCTGGAACAGGTTCGGGTTGATTGTTGTTGAGCGCATTTTTGTGGTAGCTCGTCTGTCCTTTATGGACGGCCATCTGATGCATGCCGTCGCGCTGGTTGTTATGGAACGGGCAGACCGGTTTGTTGATCGGGAGTTGATGGAAGTTCGGTCCTCCAAGACGTGATAACTGGGTATCAGTGTACGAGAACAGGCGTCCTTGCAGGAGCGGATCGTTCGAGAAGTCGATCCCAGGCACGAGGTGGCCAGGGTGGAACGCGACTTGCTCGGTCTCGGCGAAGAAGTTATCGACGTTGCGGTTGAGCATCATCTTGCCGACGAGTTTGACGGGCACGTCTTCTTCCGGCCAAAGTTTCGTCGGATCGAGAATATCGAAGTCGAACTTGAACTCATCTTCTTCGGCGATAATTTGAAGCCCGAGTTCCCATTCCGGGTAATCGCCTTTATCGATTGCTTCATACAAGTCGACACGGTGGAAGTCGGCGTTCTTCCCGAGCGCCTTCTGTGCTTCGTCCCACACTTGCGAATGGACGCCAAGTTTTGGTTTCCAATGGAATTTGACGAAATGTGCCTTGCCTTCCTTGTTGACGAGTCGGAACGTGTGCACGCCGAACCCTTCCATCATGCGCAGGCTGCGCGGGATGCCGCGGTCGCTCATCGCCCACATCACGTGGTGAGCCGCCTCATGGTTTTGACCGACGAAGTCCCAGAACGTGTCGTGGGCACTGCCGCCTTGCGGCACTTCCGTGTGCGGTTCCGGTTTCACGGCATGGACGAGGTCTGGGAATTTGATGGCGTCTTGGATGAAGAAGACGGGCATATTGTTCCCGACAAGGTCATAGTTCCCTTCATCCGTATAGAACTTCGTCGCGAAGCCTCGGACGTCGCGGACGGTGTCCCCAGAACCGCGTGAGCCTTGCACCGTCGAGAAGCGGACGAACACAGGCGTCACTTTCGACGGGTCGTTCAAGAAGTCGGCTTTCGTATAGTCAGCGAGCGACTCGTACACTTGGAACTCCCCGTGGGCCCCGACGCCGCGCGCATGCACGATGCGTTCAGGAATCCGTTCGTGGTCGAAGTGCGTCATCTTCTCACGGAAGTGGAAGTCCTCGATGAGCGTCGGTCCGCGTCGCCCGGCTTTGAGCGAAAACTCATCCTCCGCCATCTTTAGACCTTGGTTCGTCGTGAGCCCGGCTTGCTGCTCGTTATCGATCATATGTTGTTTTAATTGCTCTTCCTTCTTGTTCCCCATGTTATTGCCTCCCCTTTAAGTATGCACACGCGCTGTAAGCCACGTTTTGGCCTACTTAACGAGTTTTCCCTAACCGACCGAGAAAAAACCCCCATTTTTAAAATGGAGGTTAGCGTAACATGGATAGGGTTTTCGTCTTGCCGTCCGACAGTTTGTAGCGCACGACATAGTGGCGCGCCGTCGTCTGGACCGTGGCGGATGTGATTTTCGTCGTCTTTTCACCGATATGAATCAGCGTCAAATACTCGACTTGCTTGCCGCGCTTTGTCGTCACGACTTGATTGCGGCGTTGCCAGTCATAATCTCGGTATGACACGTAACTCGCACCGACGGCGACTTTCGGGGTCGTGCCGACCTCGAGTTGCAACAAGTGGATGGAGCGGTTCTGGTTGTCTTTAAACATGGCATGACGGCTTCCGCTCGAGACTCGGTTCAAACCGGTCCCAAGATGGAACCGCTGGACGAACGAGGTCGTGGTCGGACTCGTGATGTCATCGTACACGAGCACCGTTCCGTCGCGGTCGTAGGCGAGGCGACGGGTGTGCGTCATCCCCTGGCCGAGCAGTCCGCTCGTCCCGGCTGCCGTCCACTGTGTCGATGAAGCGCCGACCGAAGTGATTTGACTGCGTCGCAAGTTGCTCGGCGTCAATTTGAAGTTCTGTCCGGCAACATGGACGGTATTATGGGCCGCTGCCTGCATGACGACCTTTCGTTCGGGTCGATTCGTATAGGCGTAACGACCGCTCTCGACGATAAAGTCGCGTCCGTAACCGTAAAGGTCGATCGATAAATCGTCGGCATGTTTATGGATGTTGCTGTGATAGCCGGCCGTCATCATCACTTGGACCGCGTCGTGGAACGGACCGGCATTACCGCCCCAATGCTGACGGAAGAACGCGTACTGGTTCGACAACTTGCCGACCCGTGTCGACGGTTGCGCCCCAGATCTCCCTTGTGTCATCGCATAATACAAGTGTGGATAACGCTCGACATAGGGAATCGCGTCCGGACGGTGAACGATGGACGGGGTGTCACCGAACATCGGGAGTGTCCCGTTCGGCTTCAACATATACGTCAACGCACCAGGCATGTCTTTGACGTCTCCCATCCGGCTCGACAAGGCGAACCGGTTAGCGGCGGCCCAGTCGTTGAAACGGGCGAGCGTGTCATATAAATAAATCTGATAGAACGGTGAGTGCTCAAGGTGGACCCCGTCCGTGCTCAAGCTATGGTTCAACTGCTGTGTGAGCCGGTTCGTTGCCAGCGAACGCCATGACGATGAACGATAGAAACTTCGGTGCGTCTCCGCGACAGCGGTCAACGCCATGTCTTGGAACATGCCATGGTTATTGTTCGGCTTATAAAAGCTCGGTGTCGCGAGGAGCGTCGCGTGCTCATAGAGCGTCTTGGCGAACAGTTGCGAGAACGCTGGGTCGGTGTTGACCGTGGACGAGCGGAACTCGTTCCAGAAGTTGAGCAGATGGAACGTCCGGATCGCCGTGCCGTGGTCGTGATACGGCCATGGATAGCGTTTGTAGTTCCCAGCCGGATATTGCTTGGTCCAACTCGTTACGATCCGCTTTCCGTAACGGAGATACTCAGTGTTTCCGGTCGCGGCGTATGCTTGTGTCAACTGGTTCAACGTCGTGAAGTAATGGATTTGGAACTTGAACGACTTCGAGTCGACCTCTGGGACGCTGACGTCGAAGCGGTATGTATCGATGTTCGGGACGCGCAGCTGATAGGGCGGGGAGGGGATATACCAGTTCCCTTTCATCGCTGCGTCAGCCCGGATGACGGCGGTCTTGGCTGTCAACTCATCATAGTAGTACGGCGTCTGGCCGCGGGTGAGCGAGCGCATATATTCGTGGGTCAGACGTGCATAGGTCGAACCAGAAAACGTCGTCAAGGACAGGTTTGTCGCCACTAGTTTGACGGCTTTCTTTTTCACGTAATAGATGGTTCTTCCGTCCTGGACTTTATAGTAATAACCGGACGTGCTGAGCGCCTTGAACCGCTTTGCTGTTCGCAACGTCGCTTTCGGCTTGAGCGTCTTGCCGACAAATTGATAAAGCGTTGTGCCGGAAGGGACGCTCACCTCATAAGGGGGTGTCGTCGCGGCCACGGCGGACTGTGGCGTCATAGTAGAACCCATCACGAACAACAGCACCCACAAAATCATCAATCGTTTCATAACGTCTTCCTTTCTTTGGCCGTTCAACCAGTTACGTGTATACAATTAGTATACAATTATATATTTAGCCAAAGAAAGGAAAATTCGATGTATTTTTCTGGAGGATTCAGGTTATAAAGCGGCCCAAACATTCTGCTTTAATACAATTTGTTGGACAGTTTCCGGATTCAAGTCGTATTTCGTGGAAATGGTGCGTGTCACCTTCGCTTTCAAGTCAGGATCGTCCGACTGTTCCGCTTCATAGACACGATTCCATGCTTGCCAGACACGTGCTTCCTTGTCCGAAAGTTGCGTGCCCCATTCTTTTTCTTTCAACTGCCACCCGAACGTCATGTCTTCATAAGAACCGGCTTTTACCGTATCAGCAAGGCTCCAATCTCCACCAGGCGCAAATACGGCCTCGCCGAGCGGGGATTCTGTACCGATATAGGCTTCATGGTCATAAAAACGGATGAGGGCGGCTTGGAACGTGTCTTGTACGGCCACCTCGTCAATCACATCCTGGCTGATCGATTGGAGTGTCTCGACGTCGGGTTGGCCGTGGACGATAACGTCATATGCATAGCGGACGGCCTCGTCTTCCTTCACGGCCTGCCTCGCCTCGATCGTATAGCGTCCCTCCTCATGTGTCGCCTCTGTTCGGGTGATCGCGCCATCGCGTTCCTCCTTGATAGACTCATGCGGCCATACATAGGCGGTCAAGATCATGGCGGGGATGAAGAGAAGACTGCGCCTTAGACGATACACCCATTTCGGTTTACGTTTCGTTGTCATTTAAATCACTCCAATTCTTATGTATCAAAAAATCCCCTGATGTCAGGGGATTAACGTGTGCGGTCGAGCCGTACGATTCGAGAATCGGGACTGTCGATCCCACGAACCAGCTCACTCAAAATTTTAGAACCTAACATGCTGTACACCGTTCCATTGCCCCCGTATCCGAGTAAATAAAAGAGATTGGGGCGGTCCGGGTGTTCCCCGATAAAGGGCAGTTGGTCGATTGACTCGCCGAACAAGGCTACCCAGGCGTATTCAACTGTCAAATCATACATCGGGAACAAAGCCTCGACTTCTTGGCGCAACCGCTCGGCCCGTTTTTGAATGAGCGCCTCGCTATGCGGCGTCTCTGGTTTCTCTTCATCGAGCCCGCCGGCGATGATGCGGCCGTCGACGGTCGTCCGTAAATAGAGGTACGGCCGTTTCGTTTCCCAAATGAGCGCCTGGCCATCCCATTCTTTAAAATCAGGGACGGGATTCGTCGCAATCGCATAAGAACGGTTGAGTTCGATTCGATGCGTGTCGAGGAGCGGGGCCGGGCGATAGCCGGTCGCGAAGATGACGTGGCCCGCCTTGAACGTTCCTGCTGGAGTCAGCACGAGCCAGTCGTCTCCGTCGGCGACGACTTCCGTAACGTCCGTCTCTTCAAAGATTGGGGCGTCCTGTGTCGACAAGTAACGGACGATTTGGCGGCTGAGTGTGAGCGGATTGACCTCGGCGTCCCCGTTCGTGATCAAGGCGGCCGGTTTGTCGAACGGATAGCGTGCGCGTAACGCCTCCCGGTCGAGCCATTCGGCTTGAAGCCCATGTTTCGTCAGCATCTCATACTCCCGTTTCAATTTGGAGACATCTGCCTCACTGCTGGCAAAGCAAAGGCTGTCGCGCCGGATGTAGACGTCTTTGGCATCGACCGTCTCGGCGACCTCGTCGAGCGCATCGACCGCCTCGGCACACAATTTATAGAAACGGACGGCATCCTCTTCGCCGATTTGCTCGGCGAGTTCATGCAACATGATGTCGTTCGAGTATTGAATGAGCCCTGTGTTCGCTGCCGTACTCCCGGCTCCGACTTTCCCTTGGTCGATGACGGCGAAATCGACACCGTCCTTGTAAAGTGTATAGGCTGTCAGCGTTCCCGACATGCCCGCGCCGATAACGAGTACGTCGTAGCGCTCTTTCTTGATTGGTTTTTGTAAGACGATCTGTTCCGATTCTGTGGTCGGCCAATATAAGTTCCCGTTGTGCATCTCCATGACGTCATCCTCCGATAATCAGCATCTTCTACTTAATCCCCGAATTTCACGAATGAAAACGCAAAAGGCCGCAGACAATCTGTCTGCGGCTTGCGTATTCGATTCAATCGTTATTTTTTGATGACGACCGTGTTAGCGGATGCGCCTTTCGTGTAGCTGATTCGTTTCACATTCTCTGCCCCGCGGATTTCCGCAAGGTTCGTTCCATCGACAATCACTTCTTTGACGATGGCGCCTTTGAAGTCGATGATGGCACCGGCTTCTTTCGGTTTCACTTGAACGACGACGTTTTTGAGCGGGTCACCTGTCAATTCCGTGTAGGCGCCGCGTACAAAGATGCCGTTCTTGAAGTTCGTGCCTTTGCCGATTGTCACGCCGATGAAGTCATCTTGGAGGACGAGGCGTGCCGCCTTGTTGTTCTCGACTGTGTAACGCGTCAATTCCACTTCTGGCTCCGGAGTGAGATCGATTTGTGCGAGGACCGGGTCGTGGTCACTGGCGCGGCCCGACATCTCCGTGAAATCAGCGTTGACGTGAATCATATCGATTTCGGTCGTCGCCGCTAAACGGTTCGACACGAGGATATGGTCGAGCACTTGCGAGTTCCCTTGATAGACGTACGAGTAACGGTCGACGGCCGGGACTTTCTCGACCATGTTCGTCATCAAGTCGCCTTTGAAGATTTGCATCGCATCCGAGAACTCGAAGTCGTTGAAGTCACCGAGGGCGACGACGTTCGCTTCTGGGTTGTCCGTCTTCACGTCAGCGACGAAATCATGGACGATTTGAGCGATTTGTTTCCGTTGGACTTCACTACCGAGCACGACCGGCTGTTTCGAGCCGAAGAAGCCAGTGTCGCCACCTTTCGAGTTCCAGTGGTTGGCGATGACGACGACGTTCTCGCCTTGGAAGTCGAATTGCGCCGCGAGCGGTTTACGTGAGCTGTTGAACGCCGGGTTGAGCGGGTCGATGCGGCCCGGGTTGTGCGTCAACTTGCCGTTCTCATAACCGACAGCTGTCGTTGCGTCACCGGCAGGGATGCCTTCTGTGAGCGAGACACGTTCCGGGTCATACAAGAAGCCGACACGGATGTTGGCGTTCGGTGCACCGCCATCTTTGTTGTTTTCTGGGTCGATGTTGACGTACTTGTACGATTTGCCGCCGATCGAGACGATATTGTCAATCAAGCGTTGATAGCTTTGGTCGGCCGCAGAATCGCCTGTGCCCTCACCGTTGTTGTCTTGAACCTCGGTCACGCCGATGATGTCCGGGCTGTTCAATTCCTCGACGAACGCTTTCGCGAGTTTAAGTGCCTTTTCATCCGATGTTTCCTTCACGTTGTTCGAGAAGTTCTCGAGGTTGTAAGAGGCGATCGTCAATTTGTCCTCTTCGGCTTCGATGAACGTCGTCTCGCGCTTGGCATCGCCTTTGACGAAGGCGGCTTTCATTTCGTCGAGTGAGGCTTGAATCTTGTAGTTTCCGAACGAGTATCCGACGATTCCGACGATCGGGCCGTTGAATCGGTCACCGGTCGCGACATCGAATTCACGCGCTTCCACGTTTGGTTCGAGACGGAATTGGATCCGTTCCGGGTTGGCGTCATCTTTTTTAAGAAGCACACCACCGTTGAACGTCTCCGTGGGTGTTCCTTCGAGCACGGTCACGAGGTCGCCGTATTGTTGTGGGGAGACAGATTTAAGGTTGCCCGTCTCGACGCGCATCCCTTCAAGGCTCTCCCAGAAGTCGATGGCGTCTTTGTCCGGGTTGAAGACGGCGAGGGCGTCGCTGTCGATGAACTCGGTCGGCAAGTTCGACTCGTCGATTTTCACTGGCGTCGGGAGGGCGACACCGCTCTTGATGACGTCAACACCACCGTTACGTGTATCGATTTGCGTCATCTTCATGTCCGTCTGTTGACGGTCGCTATATCCTTCGATGGCGTACTCGCTGACGAGACCTTTCACGCTGACGAGGTCTCCGACTTGAATGCCGGCGATCGAACGGCCGCCATACAAGATGATTCCTTCTGACGTGCGTGCGTCTTGGTCCGCTTCCATGTCAGGTGTTTGAATGTAGTAATACGTCGTTCCGTTCGAGACGAACGAGTACGTGACGATTCCTTCGACACCTTCGACCGTCTGTCCGTTCATCGGCGACGTATGGCTCGCGCCTTGAATGTCGTGGATGCGGATCTTGTCCGTGATTTTATAGTCGAACGTCGTCACGGCGCTGAACGAATCACCTGATTTGACGGCCACTTTGAGCGTCTTCGTTTCTTCAATGCGGACTGGTGATGTATAAAGCGTACCGTTCACTTTCGGGTCCGACCCGTCGAGCGTGTAATAGATGTCAGCGCCCGCTGTCGTCGTCGAGAGTGTCACGTCTTGTGGACCGACGAACGTGCCCGCACCTGGCTTCGCAGTTGCCGGACGGAGTACCGACGCGTCGATGACCGTGTCAGATGCGTCACGCGGGATGATTTGATACGTGTTATCGAACTGTTGCACGATTCCTGTGATTGACGAGTAGTTGACGTCCGTCTGTAAATCGAGAATGCCGCGCTCATCGCGCACGACGAATTCTTTCGTTCCGTCTGTGGCCGTCAAGTTTTGACCACTGCCCGAGAGCGTGACGTTATTGACGGTGACGAGTTCAGACTCGACGTCCTCATTGATCTGTTCGCCAGTGAGAACTTGCGCAGCCGGGACGCTCGCCGCTTGTTTTGAAACGACGACGGCGCTGTTCAATTGAAGCAGTTCACGATACGAACCGATTACACCCGTGACGACGACTTCATCCCCGACGTTGACGGCGAGTGACGTCGGACGGACCGAGAGGCCGCCTGTCGCATCTTGAATCGAAATCGTGTTGGCCAGTTTCGCCGTGACGACGCCTTTAATCGTGACCGTTTCACCTTCGGCTTTCGTACGGGCGTCACTGATCGAGATCGGAGTGACCGGCGCCGGTGGTTCTACCGTACCGCCATCGCCGTATTCGACGCCTTGGAACGTGTGGGCTCCGAGGTTCGTGAACGTATCGATTGGTTGTGTGTTCCATTCAGTGGCCGGGTCGAACGCATCGGCGCCGTTCGCATCCCCTGTCGTGACCGTATCTTTTCGAACCAACGACTGGTCAGCCGTGGCGACGCTAGTTCCCCATTTCGTACCCGGATCGAATCCGACTTGACCGAAGACGTCGAGCACCGTGTCGCCTTTTTTCAAGACGAGCGTGTCATCGCCGTTAAAGTTCGTCACACCGCTTGTCGTGTTCGACTTCGCTTTCAAGGCATCGCTCGCGTTGGCGTTGACGATGACATACGTGCCACCTGGCTCGAGCGTACCTGTCAAGTTGAGGGTCGTGCCTGGAGCCGTCCCGCCGTTTGAATACAGTTCAAGTTTATAGGCCGAGAGGTCGATGGCCGCATTCGTTCCATTGAACAGTTCGATCGCTTTATTGTTGCTAGAGCCTTCAACATATTCCGAAATGAATAAATCTGTAGCGTTCAACGTCTCTGCGTGTACGTTTGCCGCAATCGGCGTCATGCTGCTGACGATGAGTCCAGCCGATAAAGCGAGGCCGGTCATTTGTTTGAATGAACGTGCTTGTAATTTCCCCATGTGTTAGTCTCCCTTTGATTATGTAGATGGCCGATACGATGTCCCAGTTCGTGTGGTCACTTGCTTGAGCGGATGCCCCCTTTAGGTCAAAATGAAATGATAGCGCTTACATCACTCGACTTGAAGTAAGGAAGATGCGTTCATATTCCCTCCATCGATTGACGGATTCCACTATCATTTACCAACTTTTCAACTACATGTTAAACATAACCAAGCAGACGTCAGAACTCAATCCACTTATTGCGAAGTTCATATTACAGTTTGATTACAGACCAGAAGAAAACAAGGCAGAGGTCAATCGGGTTGACGGGACGTCGTCCAACTCTTACAATTCATTAATACAATTAAGTGTATCGGTTAACTGTGGATTAAATAGGGAGGAAACGAATGACGACAATTACTTATCCGGTCATCCCGGGAGCGGGCGCGTTTTATTATGAAGGAAATGAAATAGGAATCTTATTGTGTCACGGCTTTAACGGGACGCCTCAAAGTGTGCGTGATGTCGGGATCGCCTTGATGGAGAAAGGATTCACCGTCTATGCGCCTCGGCTCAAAGGACATGGGACGGACCCGGAAGAGTTCCGGCACTCGACGCGCCGTTGCTGGTACGAGTCGATGGAAGCCGGCATCCGTCTCTTGCGCGAGCGATGTCGACACGTCATCGTCGTCGGGCAGTCGATGGGTGGAACGCTGGCGATGAAGGCGGCCTTGTCCGGTCATGCCGATGCGATCGTCACCATCAATGCGGCGCTGTCGGTCCCGGGCTATGCCTGTCACGCCACAGATGATGTCTGTCGCTTCATCGATGAAGATGAACCGGACATCTGTGCACCGGGCGTGTATGAGATCGTCTATGACAAAGTCCCGACGTCAGCCATCCGTGAACTGCTCGCGCTCATCGAGGAGGTGCGCCCGATGGTAGCTGAGGTGGCCGTCCCAACGTGCGTCATCCATTCCGCCATCGACAATGTGGTCCCTCCAGAAGATTCGGTATGGCTCTACGAACAAGTACAAGCACCGAAACAACGGGAAGTGCTCGAACGCTCGTACCATGTGGCCACGATGGATTATGATCGCGAGCGGTTGGCCGACGTCATCGGTGCGTTCTGTGAACAAGTCGCGACCATCTCTAAAATGTAGTCCTCGGACTGCATTTTTTTATATGTGATTATTTGCAAACGCTTGCACAAGTGCTATTCTAGGATTAGATTCATCCTGAAACAGGTATTGCTGTTCAAGTATATAAAATATAAATGATGAGATGTAGGAGGCAAGCGGCGTATGGAGTCGATGGTCAGTAGACAACAAGAGAAGCAGAAAACGGTCACCCGCACGTGGTGGAAAGAAGCGATCGCATATCAGATTTACCCGCGTAGCTTTAAAGATTCGAACGGAGATGGAATCGGCGATCTCCGCGGTATCATTGACAAGCTGGATTACTTAGAAGACCTGGGGATCGATGTGATTTGGATTTGTCCGATGTATAAGTCTCCGAACGATGATAACGGATATGATATCTCGGACTATGAAGACATTATGGAAGAGTTCGGAACGATGGAAGACTTTGATGCGTTGCTCAAAGCAGTCCACGCCCGTGGAATGAAATTACTGTTAGACCTTGTCGTCAACCATACCTCTGACGAGCATCCATGGTTCGTCGAATCAAAAAGTTCGAGACACGACCCGAAGCGGGACTGGTACATCTGGCGTGACGGAACGGATGAGGCACCTCCGAACAACTGGGCGAGTATCTTTGGGGGCTCGGCTTGGGAATACGATGAAACGACCGAGCAATATTATTTGCACGTCTTCTCTAAAAAACAGCCAGACTTGAACTGGGAAAATGAAGAAGTGCGTGGCGCCGTCTATGACATGATCAACTGGTGGCTCGACAAAGGAATCGACGGATTCCGAGTCGACGCGATCAGTCACATCAAGAAGATGCCAACTGAGACGATGTTGCCGTCTCCAGACGGGAAACCGTACGTCACGGCGTTCTCCATGTATTCGAACATCGGGGGTATCCACGACTATCTGCAAGAGATGAAACAAGCGACATTCGCCAAGTACGACATCATGACGGTCGGTGAGACGAACGGAATTGAGCCACAAGCGGCCGATTTGTGGATGGGACCGGAAAACGGGGCGATGAACATGGCGTTCCATTTCGACCACGTCGACATCATGCGCAAGTCACGCCTGGCTCCGCTCGATGTCGTCAAGCTGAAGCGGATTTTTGACAAGTGGCAACAAGGCCTGCTCGAGACGGGATGGAACGCTCTCTATATCGAGAACCACGACATGGTGCGCGCCGTCTCGCTCGTCGGGGATGAGAACCATTACTGGCACGAAAGCGCGACCGCCCTTGGCATGATGTACTTCTTCATGCACGGGACGCCGTTCATCTATCAAGGTCAGGAAATCGGCATGAAAAACGTACCGCTCCCTTCGATTCATGACTATGACGATGTGGCGACAAAAAATGAATATTTCGAACGGATTGCCAACGGTATGAGCGAAATCGATTCGATGCAACACGTATGGGGCACGTCGCGCGACAACGTCCGCACCCCGATTCAATGGGACGCGTCACCGAACGCGGGCTTTTCGACGACGAAGCCGTGGATGCCGATCCACGAAGAATATGAGACGCTTAACGTCGACGCCCAATCGAAGGATGCCCACTCGATTCTATCGTTCTACAAGGCGATGATTCGTCTTCGTCGGGCCGAAGAGACGTTCACGTACGGCAGTTACCGTGATTTGCTGCCGGACCATCTGCAAGTGTTCGCCTATGAACGGAAGTTTGAAGAACAGACATTTTATGTCGTCGTCAACTTGACGGCAAACCCTGCCGAGGCGACGCTTCCTGGTCTCGACAAAGCGACGCTCGTCTTGACGAATGAGATGGACCCTGAGACGATTGAGACGGAAACGTTTATGATGCGGCCGTTCGAAGCAAGGTTGTATCGTTTATAATTGAGAAGGCACCTTCACGTCGAAGGTGTCTTTTTTAGGAGGTGGGATCATGCATCACTTCGAGATTAGAAACGAGGAGACGACATTCCGGTTCGTCATCGCGGAAGCGTCACGAACCACGTTGCGGCTCGTTCACGACCAGGAGCCAGAAACGGTTCGGACAAGTGATTACGTCCAGTTCGCGAATGATTTGACTCGCGTCTATCACGAGTTGAACGGTGCAGCCAGGCTTCAAAATGCAGACGGGCGAGACATTTTGACAATCTCATTTGAACGCGGCCGGGTCGAGGTCGAGACGGCGTGGGGGCAAACGAAGCGTCGATTGAGGACCGATCAAAGTTACTTGACGAGAACGGTCAGTCAAATCGGCATCGTGGAATAGATTGTGACAAACGCGGGAAAAGAGCATATGATAGAGGTTGACTATACGGAAAGGGGTGTCGGGTATGGATGGCACGAAACGCGCGGACATTCGCCCAGGGCTCCACGTCCAGATTGTCCTAAAACAAGATCAGCGGAGTGGGAAGTTGACGTCAGGCGTCGTCAAAGACATTTTGACGAACTCGCCGCGTCACCCGCACGGCATTAAAGTACGCTTAAGCGATGGACAGGTCGGTCGGGTGAAAGTGATCGAAGCTGGAGGTGAATGATATGAGTGAAAAGAAATTAAGTTTTCAAGAGGCGATGAAGCAAAAGCTCGCCGAGAAGAAACAAAACGATACGAAAGTGCCGACAGGACTTCGTGGGACGAAGCAGAAACCGTTGACGAACCAGTTGACGAAGAAGCCGAACAACCAGAAGAAACGGACGGGCATCTAAAAAGCAGCCGCTCAGTGAGCGACTGCCTTTTTTGTTTGTCCACGTTTGTTCAGTCATGTGACGTACCGATGAAATAGCCATTGTTGAAGTGGTCGAGCAGTTGTTGATAATACTTCATCTGTTCGATGTTCTTGCTTGCGAGCGCCGCGTCCGCACCGGCAAGCAACTCACCGACGGTCAACCCGACTTCACTATTGTCTATGGCGTAGACGAGTTCGAGGTCGAGCACATCAGCACCGTTTAACAAGACGTTAATATTTGCCGCCGTCAGTTGCATAATCAATCGTTTCTCTTCGGTCATTCCTTTTTTCGCAGGATCCATGAGCAGGGCTAGTGCTTCACGGTCGTCAATCACGCTATAGGTTTGGCCGTCGATCGTAATGAGCGTTCCATAGGAGAACGTCACTTTGTCGAAGTTGAATGTGTTTTTCCAGAAGCCAATCGTGTACACGTCATAGTCGTCCATTGGTGGCGGTGGTGGCGTACATTCTTCCACCGTCAACGTGACGTAGCGGACCCAAGGGGTACCTGATCCCGGATCACCAGGATAAGCCGTCTCGCTAGAGCCGTTCACGACCGTATCCAAGTGAAGGAAGACGTTAAATTGGAATCCGTCCGATTTGAGTGTCGACTCTAACACGCCTAAATAGCCCGCGAGGTCCGCATACGGAATTAGCAAGTGGGTCGGATCGACGTTTGAGTACGCTTTAAAGTCGTATCCTCCTGGGTTTCCTCGTTCCAATGAGCCGCTCAATAGACGGAAATCAATCTTGATATTCTCCGGTACATCTTGCAAGACGACTCCGTCATTCAAATCGATGACAATCTTCAGCCCATCGGTCACGAACTCAAAATCAACGGTACCAATCGGGATGTTTTGTCCCGCATAGATTGTCGTGTCCGATGTCGTCGACACACACCATTGTTGACTACTGTCTTCCGCAACGACTCCTTTCATTGGCAAGAGCGACAGCACGAACATGAGCACGAACAAGAGTGACCACCATTTTTGATGCTTCTTCATCTCGTTCCCTTCTTTCCTCCTGATGACTGAACGTGGTGTTATAGAAGGTGCGCACCTATAGTTATTTATTACCCGGTAAGTTTTGGTTCACTCAAGAATCAGGGAAATAATTCAAAGGGAACGAGAATAGTTTCATAACCTTCATAATAAAACCTATTCATAAAGCGAATGGTTTGAAACAAGTTGAATGTACACATCAAAAATTAGTAGGGAAATAAAGATTTATTATTTCTTAGGTTTAACTTTGTAAGCGCTTTAAATAAAGCTATCACTCACTTTTTGTTATATAACATATGAAGTTTGTGTGAACTGACCTATAAAAAAATTATTGATAATTGTCAGAATCTTTGTATAATTCAGAACTAAGACATCATAAAATATTTCAACTTTAGATTCACACAACAGGGAGGAACTTATTCATGGAAGCTGTACAAAACTTGCTGCAAGGAAGCGTAGACTTTTTAAACAACATTTTATGGTCGTACGTGCTCATCGTCGGATTGATCGGGGCCGGGATTTACTTTACGGTCAAAACAAGGTTTATGCAGTTCCGTTACTTAAAAGAGATGTTCCGGGTCGTCACCGAAAAATCAGATGTCACAGACAGTAAGAGCATCAGCTCGGCGAAGTCGTTCTTCATTGGAGCGGCAACACGGATCGGTACAGGGAACTTGGCCGGTGTCACAGTTGCAATCACGCTCGGTGGACCAGGGGCGGTCTTCTGGATGTGGGTTGTCGCTCTCGTCGGTGGAGCGACCGCGATGATCGAGAGTACACTCGCGCAAGTGTATAAAGTAAAAGACGATGTCGCATACCGCGGCGGTCCTGCTTACTACATCGAAAAAGGTTTGAACAATCGTGTCCTCGGTATTGTGTTTGCGGTTTTGATTGCCTTCACATTCGGTCTCATTTTCAACTCAGTCCAATCGAACACAATCGCGGCAGCGTTCGATAACGCCTTCGGTCTTGAAGCCGCTGTTGGTGGAATTGCACTCGTCGTCTTGACTGGACTCGTCATCTTTGGGGGCGTCCAACGTGTCGCCAACGTCTCAGCAATCGTCGTACCAATCATGGCTGTTCTTTACTTGGTGATCGCGCTTTACGTGGTCGTTGTGAACATCGCAGAAATACCAGCTGTGCTCGGTATGATCTTCAAGAGCGCATTCGGTATCGAGCAAGCGTTCGGTGGATCGGTCGGTGCAGCCATCATGATGGGTGTCCGTCGTGGTCTCTTCTCGAACGAAGCAGGTATGGGTTCGGCACCAAACGCCGCAGCGACGGCAGAAGTGTCACACCCAGCCAAACAAGGTTTCATGCAAACACTCGGTGTCTTCTTAGACACATTGATCGTCTGTACAGCAACAGCAGCCATCGTCCTTCTCTCTGACAGCTATGCGGCAGGGAATGGCGAAGGAATCGCACTCCTTCAAAACGCATTGTCTGAACAAATCGGTTCATGGGCTCCGGCCTTCATCGCTGTCAGTGTCTTCTTGTTCGCTTTCAGCTCGATCGTCGGTAGTTACTACTACGGTGAGACGAACATCGAGTTCATCAAGAAGAGTAAAGGTGCCGTCTTCGGCTTCCGCCTTCTCACGATGGGCTTCGTCTTCCTTGGATCGGTCGCAAGCCTCGGGTTCGTTTGGAGCCTTGCCGACTTGTTCATGGCCGGGATGACGTTAATCAACTTGGTAGCCATCACGCTTCTCGGCGGCGTTGCCTTCAAAGTCCTTCGTGACTACGAAGAACAGCGTGCCCAAGGTCTCAACCCGCGCTTCTCGGCCCGCAAACTCGGCATCGAGAACACGGAATGCTGGGATGTCGAAGAAGAAGAAGTCGCACAAGGAGCGGTCCAAGCGGCTGCTGCCGACTCATCTAAAGCTTAATTTCATTCAATCAAGCAATAACAGGGGCCCTGCGCATCGGGGCCCCTGTCTTTTTATGCGTTTTGACGGATCGATTCAATATTTTTCTCGGCAGGTTTCGCGTTCAAATGGACGTACGTCCCGGCGACGAACAAAGCGCCTCCGACGATGTTGCCAAGCGTGGCAAACACGAGATTGTTCAACGCCAGCCCAAGATTGATCGCCTCAGATGGGGCGTAATAGAGCGCGAGCCCGAAGATGCCCATATTGGCAATCGAGTGCTCGAAACCGGCGGCGAAAAAGACGACGACCGGGAGCATCGTGAGCATAATCTTCGCAACGTCATTTTTCGTCTTCAACGGCATAAAGATAGCGATACAGACGAGGATGTTGCACAAAATCCCTTTCAAGAAAATCGCGAGTACGTCTCCGCCCATTTTTTTCGCGGCGACGACCGATAACAGGTGGTCGGCACTGACGTCGCCCATGCTATGGGCACCGATGACGAGCCCGACGAGGATGAGCGCACCGACCAAGTTACCGAGCCAGCTGATGCCCCATACGGCCGTTAAATCGCGCCAGTCGACACGTCCGCGTTTCGCGCCCGTATACAAATACATCGTATTGCTCGTGAACAGCTCTCCGCCCGTCCAAACAATGAAGACGAGGGCAACCGAGAAACTCATCCCCGCGAACAGCATCGTTCCTGGCACATCGATGAACATGTTTCCGACGGAGAAGGCAAAGACGACCCCAATTCCAATCAGAAAACCGGCGACGATGGAGCGGAGTGCGTAGTGACCGAACGCGTGACGCAACAACGTCGCTTTTTTATAGGCGGCTTCTTCCATATACTCGACAGCTTGTTTTTCCATTTGAACACGGCCTCCTTTAGACAACTTAAGTCTAGGAGGTCTACAAAAAGTTTGCAATTGTTTTCACAAACTTTTTTGAAAGCCGTTTCAACTGTTCACATCGTTGCCACGAGTTCGACTTTCATCCGGTCCGGATCTTCAAAGTAAAGCGCGGTGTAGGACGGTCCTCCGGCGTGCGGGAACCGATCGGCGTAGAGCTCGGTGAATCCGTGCTGTGTCAGTTCTTCACGGAAACTTACGAGTTGCTCAATCGACTCGGCGTGGAAGGCGAGATGGTTCA
Organism: Exiguobacterium sp. s64; assembly: GCF_018618035.1. Taxonomy (NCBI): domain Bacteria; kingdom Bacillati; phylum Bacillota; class Bacilli; order Caryophanales; genus Exiguobacterium; species Exiguobacterium sp. s64. The sequence goes on along the minus strand of NZ_JACSLH010000005.1, from coordinate 182,037 downwards.
ACCCGGTCTTCTTGCGATGGTACGGCGGCTCGAGATAATCGGCCTCGGTTTGGACGAAGACGAGATACGTATCGCCGAAACGATAACTCCTTCCTTCTTCCCATTGTTGGTAGACGGTATAGCCGAGCTCAGTGAGGAGCCAGTCCCACGCCATGAGGCTCTTGTTCAAATCAGAAACGTACAGTTCGACATGATGTAACATCGGTCTCATCCTTCCGTCGGACGTTTCAAATTTGTCCGTTTAGTATAATGGTTATTATATAACGAATGCAGGGGGAACCATATGGACAACACGGGGCTTGTCTCGAACATATTGATTGCGGGGAAGACCGGGGTCGGCAAGAGCGCTTTTTTAAATTATATTTACGGGCGTGATGTGGCCGAGTCACGTGCCGGCAGCCCAGTGACGGCGGAAGGGCTGCATGAATATGAATACTATGACCTTGAGCGAGGCATCTTGTTCCGTTTCTTCGATACATGGGGACTTGAGGCGGACCGATCCGACGAATGGCATGAAGCGGTATTGTCCATCGTCAATCAACGGGAAGGTGCACTCGATATCGCCGATTGGTTCCATACGATCTATTACTTACTGTCCATCAACTCGGGACGCGTCGAGGCGTACGAGTTAGAAGCCATTTTAAAACCGCTCTATGCGAAACGAAGCAACGTCACGATCATCTTGACGAACTATAACCCGGACAGTGCGATGAACGTCGAGAAGGCGGAGGCGATGGAAGCAGTCCTCATGCGTGAGCTCGGAATTTCACGGGATGCGATGATTCGCGTCAACAGTGTCGAAAAGAAGTTGCTCGGTGGACAAGTCGTGCCGCATATCGGATATGAGGCAGTGTGGCAACGTAATCGGACCAACCTCTGGAAAGACGTCGAACGAAAACTGCCACACAACTTGACGCGTCATTTATTGACCGAGTTAGAGGCGTGGCGCGCCCGAAGCTATCGTTCGGCTGAAACAATCCGCATGATCACCCCGCAAGTGATGATCAGCTGGAAAGCCCGCCAAATCGAAAAAGACTTGGAACAAACACTCGAAGCGGCCGCCGAGACCACAGAGGCCGCGATGGCCCAAGGTGTTCGTCACTACATTCAACTGATGGAGCGTTATCCGCTCGTCGGTGCCCCGTCTGACCTTGTGTTCAAAACACGCCGGGTCGAGCTCGGGTTTGACTATTCATTCAATCGCACCGTTCGGAAGATGGTGCTCGGGATGATCCCGGGCGTCCACTTCATCTATTGGGCGTTCAAACGGAGGACGGCGGAGCGAGGTATCAAAAAAGCTGTCGATCAGCAATACGAGTTGGTCAAACAGACGATTGAGCTGGATGTGCGCCGTGGTTTCGAGGAAGAGATGCGACGGCTTGGCCGAACGCTCAATCAATGAGGAGGAACTGACATGGAGAAAAAAGTCCCATTCAATTTGGATACGTATGACTTAAAAGAAGAACTCGACCGGTTGCGCGGAAAAGTGAAAAAACCGAACATCTTGATCGCGGGAGCGACCGGGTCGGGCAAGAGTTCCGTCGTCAACCACGTCTTCGGTCGTGACTTGACGAAAGTCGCCGCCGGCGAGCCGGTGACGCGCGGGATCCATCAGTTCATGAGCGACGACATCGCCATCGTGCTTTATGACAGTGAAGGGTATGAGATTGGGAGTGCCCGGCAACAAGCATATGCTGATGAAGTCATCGGTTTCGTCGAACGGGCCCAGACGAAAGGGGCGGCCGAACAAATTCATCTTGTCTGGTATGCCATCAACGCCTCGATGAAACGGGTCACGCCGCTTGATCGGGCGCTCATCAAACAATTGAACGAAGCGACGTCGGTCGCGGTCTTGTTGACGCAAATCGATCAAGTCGACCTAGATGAACTGACGGCGCTCCGAAACGAGTTAGTGGACGTTGTCCCGGAACAGGCCGTGTTCCAAGTCAGTGTCGCTGAAGAGCTGTTGAATGACCAAGAACTTCGGAACCATCTCGATTGGGAGCGTCTCGTCACCTGGTCTGTCGAACAACTCGACCAATCGCTCCAAGAAGGACTGCTCATGGAGATTCACGCAGAGAGCGAGGCGATGCTCAAGCTGAAACGGAAGAAAGCGAACCGGATCATCTCGGGTTATGTCGCCAGTGCCGGGACGGCGGCGGCGGTCCCGCTCCCATTCGCCGATGCGATCGCGCTCACGCCGATTCAAGTGACGATGAGTGTTCACTTGTTCCGTTATTGGGGTGTGAAAGCGAATGACGATATGTTGAAGACGCTGATTGGGAGCACCATCATCCCTCAAATCGGTCGGGCGCTCTCGAAGACGATTTTATTGAACGTCATGAAGTTCTTCCCAGGGGCAAACGCCGCCGCGAGTGTCATCAATGCGACTGTCGCGTCAGGCATCACCTGGGCGATCGGGCTCGCCATCAACGAAGTGGCGTACCGGAACGCGATGGACTCATCGAAAACAATCGAGCAACTGCTCAACAGCGACTTCGGCTCGCTATTCGAGCAATTCATGGAGCAAAATCCAGTAACGAAAAAGAAACCTTGATTCGACACGTTTGATAAACTGGTCGAGACAAGACATAGGGGGAGACGGAATGAAGAAACGCATTTACATTACGAGACGGTTACCGGAAGAAGCAGTGGCGCCACTGCGAGACAAGTACGAGGTCCGCATGTGGGAAGAAGAAGCGAAGAGCGTCCCGCGCGACGTCTTGTTGAAAGAAGCGGCGTCAGCGCATGCGCTCTGGACGATGCTCAGTGATACAATCGACCGGGAAGTGATTGAACAGGCCTCGCAACTCGAAGTCATCTCGAACTTGGCGGTTGGCTATAACAATATCGATATTGGAGCGGCCAAGGAACGCGGCATCGTCGTGACGAACACGCCGGACGTGTTGACAGAGACGACGGCCGATCTCGCGTTCGGATTGATGATGATGACGGCACGTCGGCTCGGGGAAGCAGAACGCGATTTACGAGACGGCGAATGGAAATCGTGGACGCCGATGGGTTACGTCGGGATGGACTTGTACCGGGCCAAACTCGGGATCATCGGCATGGGTCGAATCGGGGAAGCAGTCGCACGTCGGGCCCGCGGCTTCGACATGGATGTGTTGTACCATAATCGGACGCGTCGCCATGAATCGGAATCGATGTATGGCTTTGTCTATGCGGAACTCGACGAGTTGCTCGAACAGTCCGACTTCGTCGTCCTCCTCGCGCCGCTCACCGAAGAGACACGTGGGATGTTAGGCGCAGAGCAGTTCGCGAAAATGAAAGAGACAGCGGTCTTCATCAACGTCGCTCGTGGCGAGATTATCGATGAGACGGCGCTCTATGAAGCACTGAAGGAACGGCGGATTTGGGCGGCGGGACTTGATGTGTTCGCTAAAGAACCGGTGGCGATGGACCATCCACTCTTGACGCTCCCGAACGTGACGACGTTGCCGCATATCGGCAGCGCCTCCATCAAGACAAGGCTTGCCATGATGGCGCTCAATCGGGAAGCCATCGTGAACGTGCTCGAAGGAGAAGAGCCGAAAAACCGATTAACGTAAAACAAGGACCTGACCGGGTTGTGGTCAGGTCCTTGTTGCATCTTGGTTAGAAACGGCGGATATTGTCTGGATCTTCGTAATCGTTTCGGAGGGCCCGGTCATCGAGTCCACGCAACTTGTTCTCACGGTCAGTCAACTCGGATTTTTTATCCAATATGTCCTGCTCGGGGTCGACGGCCCGGTTTGGATTGTCGGCCGTCGATTCGTTGAAGGGTTTCGAATCGATTTCTACACCATCAGACGTATGGCGATCGTCCCGGTTCGCGTCACGATGTTTCGGGTCATTATATGGCTCCGAATCAATCTCCACACCATCGGAAGTGTGATGATCTGAGCGGGTCGAACGGGTCGTGTCAGATTTCGGATCATTATACGGCGTCGAATCGATTTCAAGCCCATCGGCCGTATGGTGGCCTTGGTGACTCGTATCGTGTCTCGAGTCGGTATAAGGTGACGAATCGATCGTCAGCCCTTCATTATGACGACGCTCGAAGTCTTCATCCACATAGATTAAAATCTTTCCAGCCTCGACATCGCTGTAGTGGCGCTTCACCTCGTCCTCGCTCAAGCCCATATTGCGAAGTCCGGCATGGACATCCTCATGTCCGCTCAAGAAAGCCCGTACCTTATCAAACCAGCCGGCGTGGTGTGCTGCTTCGGTATGGACGTCCGTTTGACGACGCAAAATCGAGACGTTATCTTCATGTTTGGCGACGACATAGATGTCTGAGTCTTTATAGCCCTTCGCACGCAACTCCTCGACTTTTCCGAGTGCCGCGTCCTGTGTGTCATACATGCTGATAAACCGTTTCTCACTCATCTTCGTTTCCTCCTTATAATCGCCGGTGGTCTTCTAGACCGGAATGTCCGCGGACGATCGGGTCCTCTTTCGTACCGCGAGGTTCTTCGTCGTGATCATTGAACGGCTTCGCGTCGAAGGCGATGCCATCTGCTTCTTCCCCTTTATCATGGTCGAGTTCACTATCTTTCTTATACATATTCGGATAGCGTTCGTATGAGTGTTTGTCGATGTAAAGCAATAATTTGCCGGCATCGATCGACGTATAATACTCTTCAGCCTCCGCATCACTGAGTCCCATGTTCCGCAATTCATCACGAATGCGGTCACTGCCGTGAAGGAACGCTTTTACACGGTCCAACCAGTTGACATCGCGAATCCCCGATTCGGCGTTCACCTCGGTGTGGTAGCGCAAAGCAGAAATTTCCCCGTCCCGCTTGGCTACGACGTGCATGTTTTTCTCGGCTTCCCCAGCTTGCTTGAGTTCATTCACCTTATCCATGACTTCTTGCTCGTTATGGAATAATCCAATAATTTTGCGATCCGACATGTTGTGCCTCCTTCATAATCGTTTATTTTATAAATCGACGTCACGCTATTAGTAATTTCCGTTATAGCAAAGGTTCAAACAAAAAACGCCATCTCCTAGAGAGAATGGCGTGATCAATAATAAATCATTAACGTCTCATTGCCGAGGTGGCACCGCGTGTTCTTCCAGACGAACTCGATCAATGTCCACATGGCCATGAATCCGCTGATCGCAAGCAGGATGAGCGCATACACAGGTGTCAATTGAATCAAGAACGACCATCCGAGTGCGAACAAGATGGGTTGGGTCAATAACACGAAACCGACGTACAGGGCTATGATGAGCAATGCGAAGACAATCCGTCGTCCTAGTGTTTGGAAGTGGTGACGGAAACGGGTCAATAGGCCAAAGATGGCACCGGTCAATAGAACAGGGAGGACGAAGCCGAAATAATCGAGCGGGTAAGGCGTAGCGGGTGCCGTAAACAAGCGCAGACTGAACACATCATCCATTACAAGCAATAAGTTGGCGTAGGCGAATGCCAAAATCATACCGAGTAGCCAACCGAATTGATTCCAGACGCGACGAGATGACTTGATTGCCTCAATTTTCGTATAGGCTAAAAAGGAGACATCACGCATCTCGACATCCTGGAGCTTGACTTGAACTTCGTTGAGCCGCTCAATCGCCCAATCGAATTCCCGATTCGCCTGCGCTTTCTCATGAGGTTTCAATTCATCCGTCGCCTCAATCATCATATGGTAGCGACGTTGGTATTCTTCGTTTGTCGCCGGTTGTTCAATTAAAAATCGAGCATAGTCGTGCGCGTTTTGTTTCGTGAGTCCTTCGAGAGGCTGACCGTTCTTTTCCGCCTGTTGAATATAGCCGGCTAAACTGTCGAGCAAGCGATCGGCTTGCTGCTTGTCATCTAATAAGTCGTTTAAATGCGTACGGACTTGATCGTAAAACTGTTGAACGACCGGGTCGTTCGATACGTGTAGTTTCAGAAAAATTCCTCTCTTCTCATAGTTAGATTATTTCGGGGGTGGGTCGTTATGCGACAGCGTCAATGATTCGAAATCACCTTGTTCGATGCTGCGGATGAGAATCTCACTGCCGCCCATATTCGTCGCCAACGGGATGGAATACACGTCGCAGAGACGCATCAAGGCGCTCACATCGGGTTCGTGTGGCTGGGCCGTCAACGGGTCGCGGAAGAAAATAATCATGTCCATCTCGCCGCGGGCGACGGCGGCGCCGATTTCTTGGTCCCCGCCCAGCGGACCGGATTGAAAACAATGGACCGGCAAACCGGTCGCTTCGGCGACGCGCTTCCCGGTTGTGCCGGTCGCGAACAATTGATGCTTTTGCAAGACGTGGGCATAAGCTTTTACAAGCACGATCAAATCATCTTTTTTCTTATCGTGGGCAATCAGGGCGATGTTCATCTTGATTCCTCCTCAAAAGACTTCTTCTTTTAATTCGTATCACATTTACTTGAGAAAGACACGACTTCTTTCTTACTAGAATCACTTTCTAAAAAACGTTTTGACTTGAATCATGTATAGAGGAATAAGAACTGGCAAGGTTTAGGCAACTGCAAATGTTGGTATTTATACAAAGAGTCAAATAAATGAAATCATTTCAAAAAGAGATTGGAGGAAGATGTTAAATGAACAATACTACTTATAATTTCAACACGTTCATGTCATGGCTGCCTGAGCTTTTGCTCGCATTGCTTATTCTTGTCGTCGGATTCATTTTGGCGAAAGTTCTAGAAAACGTGACGCGCAAAGCGCTTCGCAAAGCACGCCTTGACGACCGTGTAGGGGTAAAACAAGAAGGTGAACCCGGAAAGCCTGCAAGAGAGGAAAAGCGGTGGACGCCTGAACGCATCATCGCAAAAGTCGTCTTCTTCGGCGTACTGCTTCTCGCATTCTTAATTATCTTTGAATTCTTGAACGTACCAGCTGTCGCTCAACCGTTCAGTCAAATCTATGCCGGCTTCTCTGGCTTGATCACAGGCGTGATTAAAGCAGGTCTCATCCTGCTCGTCGCATGGATTATCGCCACGCTCTTGAAGAAAGGGATTCAAATGGCAGGTCATCGTCTCAACTTGAACAAGTTGATGGAGAAGACAGGCCAAGAGTCGACGAGCGTCAATCAGACGAAATGGGTCGACACGGTCGCCAATATCGTCTTTTACCTTGTCCTATTGTTAGCTCTTCCAGCGGTACTCGATGCGCTTGGGTTACGAGGCATCAGCGGTCCGTTTGAAGACTTGTTGAACAGTTTCCTTGCCTTCATTCCAAAACTTGTCGCTGCAGCCCTTATCTTCGCGATTGGTTATGTCGTTGCGAAAATCGTCCGCGATATTTTGACGAAGTTCTTGGAAGCGGCAGGTCTTAACCGCTTCGCCGAGAAACTTCACTTGGCTGATTACGTGAAAGGGTCAAGTCTCGCGAAAGTGGTCGGTACGATCGTCTTCATCTTGATTATGATCCCGGTCACGATTTCAGCGCTTGAAGCGCTCGATATTCGCGGAATCTCGGATCCAGCCATCTCGATGCTCAACGACGTCTTGGCAATGATTCCAAATATCATCGTGGCCATCGTCTTGATTCTCGCAGGTGTCTTCCTTGCTAAATGGTTGAAAGGCGTCGTTGTGTCTCTCCTTGAGAACTTAGGCGTCAACTCACTCGCTAGTAAGATGGGTCTCGGTGGTCGCTCGTCGTCATCGACATCAATCGCACAAGTGATCGGAACAATCGTTCAAATCATCATCATCTTGTTGTTCGTATCGGAAGCACTTCAAGTCGCGAACCTCGACTTTATGGCTTCACTCGCAACAGCAATCTTTGCTTACTTGCCAATGGTTATCGCAGCCATCGTCATCTTGGCGGTCGGTTTCTGGCTCGCGAACATGGCAGAGCGTCTCGTCGGCAGTGTGCTCGTAGATGGAGCTGGTCAACCGAGCGTCTTGCGCTACGTCGCGAAGTACGCGATTCTTGGAATCGCCTTCTTCATGGCGATCAGCCAACTCGGCATCGCACCGATAATCGTCAATACGGCATTCTTGCTCATCCTCGGTGCGGTTGCTCTCGCCTTCGGCCTTGCCTTCGGTCTTGGCGGACGTGAGACAGCGGCTCGATACTTGAAGAAAGCTGAGAAACGAATCGATGAGACAGAAGTATCGAAAGAAGGTCTCGAGCAAGAGAAAGCCCAAATGAACCAAGAAGCCGAAGCTGCGAAGCGACAGGCGAAACAAGGTATGGAGCAGTCGAAACGTGAAGCGAATCAAACGAAACAAGAGTTGAAGCGTGAAACGAATCGGCCCCAAGCCCCACAATCTGACGTGACGAACGTAGACGGTCCAGAACCGAATCCGTTCCATGACAACATCACACCAGATCAAGATAACCGTTCACTTGATGACAACGAAGGTCCACTTCGTCCATAACAGTGAATGACGGGTCCCTATATTGGGGCCCGTTTTGTTTTGCTGTAAAATAGTGTCACTTTTGTCGATATAATAAGAAACAGGTCGGTAAGAAGGCAGGAGTGACATACATATGTTCAAACAGTTTCAACGTACGCTCATTATGAACTACATATGGGGTTCAGGCATCGCCGTGTTCGGTGTCGGGGGGCTGTTCATCTTTCAGACGCTCGATTTATCCAAGACGGAGATGCTCATCCTCTTGGCTATCATGGGGCTGTCCGGGATGATGATGATTGGGCTTGAACTGTTCCTTTATCGACGTCACATCCGGCCGATCCGTCGTGTGTTTCAAACAGAGACACCAACGTATGAGGAGCTTCAACAGGCGTTCGATCAAACGAGTCACTTTCCTACGTTGACGGTGAAACGGATTCTCGGTCCGCATTTGTTCGGCTTGTCCGTGCCGGCGATGAGTATGACGGCACTCGCCATCGAACAAGGGTGGATTGACTTGCCGTATCGGTTGATTGGCTTGGCGGCGTTCGGTGCTATTTTAATCGCCATCTTGCATGCGTTGATTGAATTCTTTTTGACCTATCGCTCGGTTGAACCGTTGTTGCTTCAGTTGCAGGAGATGAGCGGAAACTTGTATGGGCGGCCGCTCCAAGCGACGTATCGCTCCATTAGCGTCCGGACGAAACTATTGATCAGCATGCTCGTCATCGGTGTGTTCCCGGTCGCATTGTTCATCCTCGCGTCAGGGGTGCAACTGTCGACTGTCAATCAGGTCGATGCATACTGGCAGTGGGCGGCTGTGATTTTAGTCGTTATCATCGGGGTCGCGACGTTTAGCAGCTTTTTGCTGTATGACAACATCAAACGTCCAATCAGTGCATTAACCGAAGGGGTCGCCGCATTAGATGCCGGACGATTGAATCAGATTGATAACCCTTACTCGGATGAGTTCGCCCAACTCGTCACGGGCTTTAATCAGATGGTCACGAACGTCACGTATCGAGATGCGGAAAACGAGCAACTGTTGAACAGTCTGTTCGTCTTGTTCGCTGCAACACTCGATGCCCGGGATTCGTATACGGCCGGGCATTCCGAGCGAGTCGCCGCCTATTCTGTCGAGTTGGCACAGGCGCTCCAGTTGCCGGCCGGACAAATCGAGCTGCTCCGCAAATCGGCGCTACTCCATGATATCGGGAAGATTGGTATCCGTGACGATGTGTTGTTGAAGGAAGGGAAGCTGACGGATCGTGAGTTCGCGCAAATTCAAGAACACCCGACCATCGGAATTCATATTTTGAATCAAATTTCCCTACCGGCTGCGTTACAACCGATATTGGCAGGTGTCCGGTCCCATCATGAACGGATTGATGGGCGCGGATATCCGGATCGGTTGGTCGGAGAGGAGATTCCGCTCTTCGGTCGTATCATGGCAATCGCCGACGCATATGACGCTATGACCTCTGACCGTCCATATCGGGACGGGATGCCAGTCGAGAAGGCTCTATCGATTTTAGAGAGCGGTCGCGGTACACAGTGGGATCCGGCGTTCGTCGATGTATTCATTAGATTACGACGTCAGGCCATCTCTGCTTAAACAAACAGGTCCGCCCCACAATTGGGCGGACCTGTTTGTTAAAGGAACGTTTCAATGAGATACACCCCGACGATGCCGCCGATGACGACGAGCATCAAGTTGACCCGAAGGAATGCGAGCGTTGCGGCGACCACCCCACCCGCTAAAGCTGACGTAAGACTGGTCGTTGCCTGCAGGATGCCCGGGAAAATGAGACTGGCGAGCACCGCATAAGGCGTGAAGAGTAAAAACCGCTTCAAGAGCGGAGGTAATTTCAAGTCCCGGAGCCAAAGCAGCGGCACGAGTCGCGGGATATATGTGACGAGCGCCATGGCAAGGACGAGCAACAAGAGGCTGATCATGTTTCTTCCTCCTTATACAGCAAGGCTCCGGCTCCAGCGGCGACAATCGTGGCCAAGATGATGCTCAAGCCGGACGACAGCGGGATGAATGGAGAGACGCCGAAGTAGAGAATGGCTTGAGTCAAGACGGCGATTGCAGCCACGACGATGACCGGTTTGCGGGTAAGGGATGGGACGAGTAGGCCGATGAACATGGCGTACAAGGCGATGCCCATACTCGCTTGGACCGAGGCGGGCAAGCCGAAGGCGAGAAAGACGCCAATCCATGTTCCGACGTTCCAAGCCAAGAAGGCGATTAGGTTTAGCCCGAGCACAAAGTGACCGCGCGTCGACTCGTCACGCGTCGAGGCGACACTGAACGTCTCATCGGTCACGCCGAACGCGATGGCAGCCAGAAATCGATTCGAGGTCGTCTCGAGACGCTGGGACAACGACGCCGACATAAGGAAGTGCCGCAAGTTCAGGATGAACGTCGTCAAGATAATCTCCCAATACATCGAACCGGCCATGATCAGTTGGACGCCAATAAATTGACTGGCGCCGGCGAAAATGAATAAAGACATGGCGAGCGTGATGACGTTTGGCATATCGAATGATTTCGCAAGCAGCCCGAAAGCGATGGCAATCGGGATATAGCCGACAGCGACCGGTATACCGGCCCGCATGCCGGAACGGAAGGCGTCCTTATTCGGGATCGGTGTCATTTGCGAGACCGGAGTTGCCATGAGAACCCCTCCATTTCAGAGATGATTAGTTGTGGATTCGAGATTGGGTCACGCTTTCCTGCTCGAACCCGAAAAAAATAGGGTATATATAGGCGATAAGGAGTGTGAATATATGAGTCGTGCTGAAGAATTTATCGCATCGTATCACCGGATCGAGGATCATTTGAGTCGCGAGATGGGGGACGGCCAGCATTTCAGTTTCAGCAACATGGTCAATCGTCTCGCCAAACATAATCCCATTATCGAACGCTATAAAGAAGATTTACATCAGATGAGTCAGTTGCGCAACGCCATCGTCCACGAGCGGCGTGAGCCGGATTTCATTATCGCCGAACCGCATGAATCGATTGTCAAGTTGATTCTTGAAGTCGAACGGGAGTTGCTTCACCCGCGTCAAGTCATCCCGCTGTTCCGTAAAATCGTGACGACGTTCAACGCCGATGACTCGCTGGTCGCCGTGCTCGGTGAGATTCGAGACAAGAATTATTCGCAGTTCCCCGTCTATAACCAAGACGGGTCGTGGCGAGGGTTGTTGACGAAAAAAGGAGTGACCAGTTGGCTCGCCGAAACGGTCGACGGGCCACATGTGTCACTCGAAGGCGTTCAAGTCAAGGACGTACTCCATCACGACCCGCACCTGCGACGGTACCGGTTTATCGCGCAAGAGACGTCGGTCATCGAGGCGCACCATCATTTTATCAGTATGAAGGACGGCGTCCGTCTCGATGCCTTATTGATTACCGAGACAGGACAAGAAGATGAACCTTTGCTCGGGATCATCCGGCCGCAAGATATTTTATACGTCATCGGTTGAGGCGCCGTGCTCGATGGCGACCTCATATTGGGTGACCGTGTTTCCAAGGACGATGGGCTTCACTTCAGAAGTACCGTCGTCCCGTTTTTTATGGGCATGTTTATACGCTCCGCTATCACGCCAATTTTCGAAGCTCGCCGCATCGCGCCAAGTCGTCATGATGACGACTTGATCTTTCGTCTCGTCCGACGTATCGGTCAACACTTGCATCCGAACGAACCCATCCATCGACTCGATGCCTTTCGTCGTTTGGAAACGAGCGATGACCGCCTCAACTTTCCCTTTTTCAACGTCTAGTTTGTTCATGACAATCCACATGCACATGTCCTCCTCTGCGATATCGTACGCGTTCATTATACATGGAACACGATCGATGCCTCGCTCGAGATGCTCGCATCAACGTGTGGCCCACCACTCCTCGAACGTCCAATTTTGTTGTTTCATCGTCGTCGCTTCTTTCACACCAACGTACCGGAGATGCCACGGTTCATAATTGTAGCCGGTGATTTTCTCTTTTCCTTTCGGATAGCGGACGATAAATCCGTAACGGTGTGCGTTCTGTAGCATCCATTTGCCTTCTGGGGTCTGGTCGAACGAGGCATAGAGTCCCATCTGCATGCGTGCACTCGTCATATCGACGGCGAGACCGGTCTGATGCTCACTATATCCAGGACGGGCGACATATTTTGAGGCGTACGCTGTGCCTCGCGTGTTGACCCAATACATGTAGAGTGATTTTTGGGTGGCGTAGGAGCGATAGGCGCTGAGGGCATACAACGTGTGGCCTTCTTTTCGCCCGGCGTAATAGAGGCGGGCTAGCGCGTGAGCGGCTTCAGCGGCCATGAGAGTTCGCTCGCTTCCTTTCGTGTAGACGGTCGGGATGGTCAACGTGACGAGTTGACGAGAGCGATACGTGCTCGATAGTCCGTGTTGTTTATTGACGAGTCGAAGCCGTTCTGTGGCCGTAAGGTTTGGGATCCCGGCTTTCAAATTACTAGACGGAGTGTAGTAGCGTGTGCCATTGATGTAGACGTTCGACCAGCTTCGGTTGTAGGTCGTGTAGCGGACAGGCGTATTGGTCAAAAGCGTCTTGGCGACCGGAGACGATTGCATCGCCCGCCAATACAATTTCGTCGTCTTGATGGTATAGCCTGGCTGAGGTGAAGGCGTCGCGGCAAAGGTGGACGTGGTGGGGAAGACGAGCAACAGGACGAGGAGTACACGGATGAGCTTCACAGGAAAGACCCCCTTTTTGCTGGATAGTCTTCTTTTCCCGGTTTTTAAGGGGATGAAAAGAAGAGAAATTGGGGAATAGTGAACAGGACTGTCTCCGCCTCTTGACCTGCTTCCTGTACTGCGCGAGCCCGATGTGATGGAGAGCGGGAAGTAGTACACTGAATGTAAGAGGATGGTTGAGACTAGAAAGGAGTGAGCGTATGGAACTCATTTTTGGTTTACCGTTATTGTTGCTCGTCTTGTTCTTCGCCTTTTTGTATTTCAACATCAAAGGGTTATCGAACATGTGGAAAGACTATGATCGGACGAAGTCGATGATGCCGCTCGGGTTCTTTATCGTCGGGATTATCGGGATCTTCACCGGCGTTTGGACGTGGCTCGTCATCTTGATTTACTATGCAGTCCGTCCGAAAGCCTGACCTGACACCGTGTGCGAAAGCGCATGGTGTTTTTTGCTATACTGGGGGTGAGGTGTTGTCATGGAGAAATTGATCAAGGCGTGGTTCATCATCACGCTCATAACGTTTGTATTATTCAAACTCGGCGAGACGATGACTGCCGCCTATACAGAAACGGCGGGTGAAGGGAATCCCTACGTGCTCGTCTTGCTCATCGGTTGGCCGTTCGTCCTGTTGTTCATCTGGATTACGATTCGGCTTGCTCGGCGTGCGGTCGAATCGGTTCATCGCCTGGGACGAGTCGGTCTTTTAGCCGGAAGCCTCGTGATGGCGGGAATCGGTCTATATATCAACGCCGGTCAAGCGGCTTCGCTCCGGGCTGGAATCCGTGCTTCTGAGAATGCGGCGTACGCCTCAGGATGGAACCAGTTCACGAACATCATTTATGCGAACCAATTGACGTTTTTCGTCTTGACGGTCAGTTGCATGGCAATCGGGGTAGCGTTTTCCTTCGTCACGCGAAAACAAACGAACGAGGAACGGCTCAACTAGCCGTTCCTCGTTCTTGTTCACTGCAATTTGTTTTGATAGAGACGAGCGTACCGGTCGGCCGCGATGATGGCATCGGCCACTTGTTCAGCTGTCACATCGAACCCACTATGAATCGTCTCACCTTCCGCCGTTGCCGCTTGACCGACTTTTAGGATGTCTTCACGGGAAGCGTCTTTCAACTTCACGTCTTCGAGTGTGACCGGCAACTCGAGCGCCATATACAGGGCGACGTAGCGGTCGAACTCTTCCTGCGTTCGGCCTTCGAGCGCAAGTTGGACGAGTGTGCCGAACGCGACTTTTTCCCCGTGCGTCAAATGGTGGATGTCTCCGTGGAGGGCGGTGAAGCCGTTATGAATGGCGTGGGCCGCTGCGAGCCCGCCGCTTTCAAAACCGAGACCACTTAGAAGTGTGTTCGCCTCGACAACGGACTCGAGTGCCGGAGTGACGACTTTGGCCTTCACCGATTCATAAGCAGGGATTCCGTAATCGAATAGCACCTCTTCGCAGCGTTTAGCGATGGCTTCCGCCGCAATCGTCGGGACACCACCCGCCATCGTTTTGCCACCGAAGGCGAGGACGCTCCGGACTTCGACCCATGTCGCGAGCGCATCGGCAATCCCCGAGGCGAGGAATCGGGCCGGGGCTTCGGCGATCAATTTCGTATCGACGAGGACCAAATCCGGGTTCTTTTTATAGAAGCGATAGCTTTCAAAGTTTCCTTCATCCGTATAGATGACGGACAAGGCGCTCGTCGGGGCATCCGTTGAGGCGATGGTCGGGACGATGACGATGCGGGCATCGAGTTCGTCGGCGACAGCTTTCGCCGTGTCGAGCGTTTTTCCGCCGCCCATTCCGATGACGAAAGCAGTATGGCTCTCTGCTGCCGCTCTGGCGATCCGTTCAATCTCGTGACGGGAGGCCTCACCGACGAAATCGGCCTTCTCCGCGTTGACGCCGCTCGCTTTAAGTGAATCGGTCACCCGCTCCCCAATCAAGCGCCAGACGATGTCATCGGCGATGAGCAACGCCTGTGACCCGAAGTGACCGACATGGTCCCCGATTCGATCGATTGTATTCTTGCCTTGCACGTACTTGGCCGGACTGATAAATACGCGTTCTGACATATTCAACATCCTTTCTAAAGTAACAGTGACGACAGGACAACAGTAGGTTTGTTCCCGATACAGCCCCTCCTTCAAACAGTCCTACATGTGACATCTCGGTGAAACTGCTTTGGGCTTTATTCACAACCCGCCAATAATCACGAGTAACACAATCAAAGCGACGACGGCAAGAAATCCCCAGTCGAGTACATGCTTCATCACGGTCGTTCCCTCCTGCCAGCTGATGAGACCAGTATAGATGGTGGATGGATTTCTGCCGTTCTAAAAATAGGACCTGGTCAAAAAAAGAGTAGCGTTAAGAGTTACAAGGTTTGAATGAACTCACAGCGGGAACAACTCTTTCGTATGCTTAATTTAGAAGGAGGAATTTGCAATGTCTAAACATGTACTGATTGTCACGACTTCTGCGAATCAACTGGAGAACGGTCACGCGACAGGGCTTTGGCTTGAGGAGTTTGCTGCACCGTATCTTCAATTCGAGAAACAAGGTTATAAAGTCACAGTAGCGAGCATCGAAGGTGGAGACGTGCCAATCGATGCGAACAGCCTAGAAGGCGATTTGCCGCAAGAGGTGTTGGACACGAAGCACCTGTTGAAAGATACGGCGCGACTCGATCAAGTGGCCGATGACACGTATGACGCAGTCTTCCTTCCAGGCGGACACGGCACGGTCGTTGATTTCCCGAACAGTGAAACGTTACAGCGTGTCATCCGTGATACGTATGAAGGCGGAAACGTCGTCGCGGCCGTCTGTCATGGACCGATTGGACTCGTCAACGTTAATTTGAGCAACGGAGATCCGCTCGTCAAAGACAAGCGCGTGACAGGATTCACGGATGCCGAGGAACGCGAGATGCAGCTTGACTCAGCGGTACCTTTCCTCCTTGAATCGGCGATGCGCGAGCGCGGTGGAAAATTTGATGGCGCAGACAACTGGGCTGTCAACGTAACGGTCGATGAACGTCTCGTTACCGGACAAAATCCGCAATCTTCAGAACAAGTCGGGGCAGAAATCGTCAAATTGCTCGGATAATCCCACAGACAGCTTAGGTTACTCCTAAGTTGTCTTTTTTTCGGACATATGTCCTTTTCAAGCCTTCTCATCTCACGTAAAGTCAGACGAGGAGATAGGAGGAAATCGGATGGGTCTGTTATTTGCCGTGCTTTCGGGCACGTTCATCGCATTGCAAGGGATCTTTAATGCCAAGCTCGGGTACGCGGTCGGTGCTTGGATGTCGGTCACGGTCGTTCACCTCGTTGGTCTTGTACTTGCTCTTCTCATTTATGCGTTCAAGCGGGATGCAGACATGACGGCGTTTCGGCACGTACCTTGGTACTATAGCTTGGGCGGTCTGTTCGGGGTGTTTGTCGTTTTCGGAGAACTGACTGCTATTCAACAGCTCGGTGTGACTTGGGCGATCTGCGTCTTGCTCGTCGCCCAATTGATCGGGGCGTTTTTGATTGATGTGAACGGATGGTTTGGTGTGAAACGGAAACCGCTCAACCAAGGTCAGCTCACAGGACTTGCCTTGATGGTCGCCGGGATTGGCATTTACACGTTCACGTAAGGGGGAGACGGATGAAAGTAGAGGCAGCACTAGAACGACTCGGGTGGGCCCACCTGTTCTCGGAACAAACATTAGAGGCATCGACGATTGTGACGTATCCGTCCGGAGCGATGCTCTGCACGAACGATAACCCGATCGAGTCTCTCTTCGTCGTGTTAGAAGGGCGTGTCAAAATCTATACGTTGAGCGAGGAAGGCAAGTTGCGCTTGCTCCGTTTAAAGATGGCCCCAACATTGATTGGGGATATCGAATACGCCAGCGGACGCAACGTACTCCACACGGTCGAGGCGGTCGGGGCAGTAACCTGTCTGCGCGTGCCGTTTGATGTGCTCCGCACGCATAACCGAACGATCGAGTTCACGGAGCATCTTCTGCGCGGCGTATCTGAGAAACTGTTCATCGAGGCGAATGCCTCGTCGAACCATCTCATGTCGACACTCGAAGAACGATTGGCGGGATATCTCGTCTCGCTCAGCGAATCAGGGAACGACTTGTTCCAAGACGAGATGAGTCAGTTGAAACGAAAAGAAGTGGCGGAATGGCTCGGGACGAGTTATCGTCATTTGAATCGGACGTTACAATCGTTCGCGGATGAAGGGCTCGTCGAAAAGACGCGGACAAAAGTAACGATTTTAGATGCGACTCGATTAAAAGAACGTGCCAATGGCATGTTGTACGAATAAGGAGGCAACTCATGATAGTAGGAATCATCTGTTCGGCGGTAGCCGGCGCATTTATTAGTGTACAAGCTGCAGTCAATGCCAAAATGAACGCCCATCTAGGGGCATGGGCGACAACGGTGCTCGTCTTCATTGTCGGCTTGCTTGGATCGCTCGTCCCACTCGCTTTGTTCGGTGGTAATGTTCACGGCGTATTCGAAATCTCGCCGATATACGCGCTCGGTGGGTTGCTCGGGGTCGGTGTCGTCTTCTGTGTGATGCGAAGCATTCAATTGCTCGGACCGACGCTATCGGTGTCCATCATTCTCGTATCTCAGTTGATATGGGCGCTCGCCGTCGACCTAACGGGAGCGTTCGGGATGCAACAGTTGTCACTGTCCCCAGGGCAGGTCATCGGGTTGATGGTGTTGCTCTTAGGCGTCATCGTCTTCAAACAATCTCAAGCGGCGGCCCTGCATCAGGAAGGCGCACCCGAAGCCACTTCACGTTGAAGGGGCTTTTTTCTTGAGTGAAACGGGTACAGGTGAATAACAAATCTCTGATATGATGAGATTGTAGTACGAAATATACCAGAGGTGATGAAAACAGTGGATTCTTCCATAGTGATCGATTTACTGATCGTTTTATTCTTGATTGTGTTGAACGGGATTTTCGCGATGACGGAAATCGCACTGATCTCGTCCAAACCGGCCAAACTTGAAGTCGAGGCGAGCCGTGGTAAACGCAGTGCCGAAATCGCACTCAAGTATTCAAAAGATCCGACCGACCTGTTATCGACTGTCCAAGTCGGAATCACATTGATCGGGATTATCAACGGGGCCTACGGGGGTGCGCGTTTCTCGGCGCCGCTCGCCGATGTGTTCGCCAATCTTGGCATGAGTCCCCAGTACGCACCGACCGTCGGTTACGTCGTCGTCGTCACGATTATTACGTATTTGTCGCTCATCATCGGTGAGCTCGTGCCGAAACGGATTGCGCTCGTGGCTCCGGAAAAAGTCACGATGGCGATCATTCCGGCACTCGACTTATTTAGTAAAGTGATGCGACCGTTTATTTGGATTTTGTCGAAGTCGACACTTTTCCTTTTCAAATTGCTTGGCTTGAAAGCGGAGCAATCGAGTGGTGAGACCGAGCTCGAAATCAAGCAACTCTTGTTCGAAGGAGCCCAGCAAGGGGCATTCGCACACGAGGAAGTGCAGCAGGTCGAGCGTGTGTTTGCGTTCCATGACCAGCTGATTTATGAATTGATGCAACCGCGGACGACGCTGGAATGGGTCGACCTTGAAGACGACATGGACGATATCAAGAAATCGATTTATGAGAGTAAACACAATAAACTCCCGGTCGGGCGCGATACGCTCGACGAGTTCGTCGGTTATATCGATGTCCGTGACATTTTGACATTATCGACGCTTCGGGAGCCCTCACAAATTTTGAAGCGAATCAAACAACCACTCATCGTCCCAAAACAGCGAGAAGCGAGCCAAGTGTTGCAGATGATGCAAAAGAATGGCGTCGAAATCGCCTTCGTGCTCGATGAGTACGGCGGATTCCTCGGGATGGTCACATTGTTCGATATTCTAGAAGAAATCGTCGGCGAAGTGATGATTGAAGAAGAAACACCGGAAGTCGTGCGCCGTGAAGACGGTTCGTACTTGGCCGATGGTTTGCTCGGGATTGAGGATTTGAAGCGGACGTTCGGAATTCGAGACAATCGTTTTGATGAAGGGCGTAACTCGTATCATACTCTTGCCGGCCTTGTTATTTATGCGCTCGGCGATTTCCCAAAACGGGGAGACGTTGTCGAAGCATATGGTCTTCGATTCGAGGTCGTCGATATGGACGGCAAACGTGTTGACCAAGTGCTCGTATCGATGTTGCCTGAACAAACAAAAGAAGACTGACGCCGCGGCGTCAGTCTTCTTTTTTAGGCGCGTTCCATGTCTCGAATGCCGCCTGCATGAGGACGCGGGCGGTATGAAGCATCGCCCGTTCGTCCACATCGAAGCGGGGATGATGGTGAGGGAAGACGGCACCGACTTCTGGGTTACCGGCTCCGGTGAAGAAGAAGCTGCCCGGTACGTGTTGCATATAATAGGCAAAATCTTCTCCGACCATGAGCGGGGACATTTCGATGACGCCATCGGTGCCAACGACGCGAGCGGCGCTGCGACGGACGTGATCGGTCTCGATGGGATGGTTGATCACGGCGGGGTAGCCCCGGATATAATCGAGCTCGTAGTGCGCTTCGCTCGCCGAACAGATATGGGCGATAGTCCGCTCCATCTCGGCGATGATGCGTGTTTGCGTCTCCGGTGTGAACGTCCGTACCGTGCCAGACAGCTTCGCTTCATCGGCGATGACGTTGAACGCCTGACCGGCAACGAACGTGCCGACAGTTAAGACGGCCGGTTCGAGCGGATCGATGCGACGACTGATGACTTGTTGCAACTGGCTGACGATATTCGTTCCGACCATGACGGCATCGACCGTGTGTTGCGGGATGGCCCCGTGACCACCTTTGCCTTTGACGGTCAGTTCGAAGCGATCAGCCGCGGCCATGATCGGTCCCGTCTTCACACCAATCGTCCCGTATGGAAGCGGGGTCCAAATATGAGAGCCGTAAATATAATCGACACCGTCAAGACATCCATCTTCGATCATCGGTTTGGCCCCACCTGGCGCGAGTTCTTCCGCGAACTGGTGAATGAGGACGACATCTCCCGGAAGGTCGATTTCCGTGAGTGCTTTCGCAAGGACGAGCAACGTCGCCGTATGCGCATCATGACCGCAAGCGTGCATCGAGCCATTCACTTTCGAGCGGTACGGGACGTCCTTTAAATCTTGGATCGGCAAGGCGTCAAAGTCGGCCCGAAACGCGATGGTCGGGCCTTCGCCGCCATGAATGCGTGCGACAACACCGTTGCCACCGACATGTTCGCGCACATCGAGGCCGAGGTCGCGCAAATAAGCTGCAATCGTCTGAGGTGTCTCTCGTTCTTCGAATGAAAGTTCGGGATGTTGATGGAAGTGGCGGCGGAGCGTCACCATCTCGTCGTATAGCTCAGTCAAGCGTGAATCGAGGTCAGTCACAAGCATGATTTACACTCCTGTCCGTTGATCATTTTTGGTTGAAGCAAGGTCCATACGTCGTGTGAATTCAAATCGTCGAGAATCGGACGATGTAATAAGGTTTGCGCTTCGTCAGCCGTCACCCATCTGGCATCACTGTGCTCCTCGGAGAGGGTGACGGTCGTCGCGACCGGGTGAGCTAAGTACGTCATGATGACGACTTGACGATCCGGGGCGGTCAAAAACGTCGTGGCGTACAACAATTGCTGGACCGCCACATGCAAACCGGCCTCTTCGAACACTTCCCGTTCAAGAGCGTGTTCGAGCGACTCGCCAAAGTCGAGTTTGCCTCCGACGAGTTCCCACGTGCCGGGATTGACCTCGTCATCATCAGCTCGTTTGATGATGAGCATGTGGTCGTCTTGCACAATCACCGCTTTCACGGCAACAACGATGGTAGGAACGGACATGATGACACTCCTTTGTATGAATTCGTGAGAGAACCCACAGCATATATGAATCATTTTCTACATATTCCCTAAGTTATGCTTATGGTATACGACAAAAGGGAATTAATACAGGAGAAAATCATGAAATGAGGTGTCGAAATGGGTTGGATTATCGCAATCGGTATCATCGTTGTCTTGGCGTTCATCTATTTTTCGATGTACAACGGACTCGTCAAGTATCGGAACTGGGTCGACGAGGCATGGGCACAGATTGATGTGCAGCTGAAACGGCGTTACGATTTGATTCCGAACTTGGTCGAAACGGTGAAGGGCTATGCCAAGCATGAACAAGAGACGCTCGCAAAAGTTGTTGAGTTACGGAATCAACTCGGTTCGAAGACGAGCCGTCAAGAACAGATGGAAGTGAACGATCAATTGAGCGGCGCATTGAAGAATTTGTTCGCACTCCGGGAGGCATACCCAGATTTGAAAGCGAACGAGAATTTTAAGATGCTCCAAGAAGAATTGACGCAGACGGAGAACAAAGTCGCCTATTCACGGCAGTTATATAACAATACGGTCATGAAATATAACACGAAAGTCGAATCGGTCCCGACGAACATCATCGCCTCCGTTCACAACTTCGAAAAACGCGACATGCTCGAAGCGCGTGAAGAAGAACGTGAAAACGTGCGTGTCTCATTCTAATGGATTGGAGTGGCGACGATGATTTTATATGAACAGATTCGTAAAAATAAAATCAAGACCGTGTTCATCGTGGCCGGATTTGTCCTGCTCGTCTTAGGAGTCGGGGTGGTCATCTCGTATTTGAATTATGGCGACCCGCTCCCGGGACTCATCTTCACGCCGGTATTCTCGCTGTTTTATATCGGCATCGTCATCATGTCGAGCACGAACATCGTCATGAAGATGAACCATGCCCAAGAGATCACATCGGTCGACCAGCATCGGTTTCTCTGGCACACTGTCGAGAACATGGCGATGGTTGCGCGCGTCCCGATGCCGCGCATCTTCATCATTAACGATGCGTCCCCGAACGCATTCGCGACCGGGCTGAAACCAGAAAAGGCAGCCGTCGCCGTGACAACTGGACTGCTCGACCAGTTGACGCGAGAAGAAGTCGAGGGTGTCATCGCCCATGAAGTCGCCCATATCAAAAATTACGATGTACGACTGGCGACAGTGACGCTCGCCCTTGTCTCAGTCATCGCCATCATGAGCGATATCGGGTCGCGGATGCTGTTCTTCCGGAGTGTTGGCGGCCGCCGCGACAACAACCAAAACCCGATTTTTATGATTGTCGGGCTCGTGTTGTTGGTTCTCGCACCGCTCATTGCCACGCTCGTTAACTTGGCCATCTCACGGAATCGTGAGTTTTTGGCGGACGCGAGCGGGGCCGAATTGACACGTAATCCGGATGCCCTCGCATCGGCGCTCGAGAAAATCGCCAATATCCAGACACCGGTGAAGGAAGCCTCACGTGCCTCGGCGTCGCTCTACTTTTCAGACCCGCTCAAGAAAAAGCTGAGCGGTCTGTTCTCCACGCACCCGAACCCGTCTGAACGGATTGCCAGACTGAGAAGTATGTAGTGCATAACGAAGGTCCTCTTTTTAGGAAGAGGGCCTTTGTACGTGAATCGGATCAGCCTATTTTACATATCCAGTTTGTATTGATTTTGAATGGGAATGATAGTAAAAAGAGGACGGATTGGAGGGGACTTCATGTTTGAGTCGGCACTTGAGTTAGGCATTGTCATCTTCTTATTGATTTACTCAGTCACGGTTTCGCTCATGTTGATGTCAGTCAAAAAGAAGAGCTGAACTTAACATATGAGCAAAGGCAGTAAAAAGCCACCTCGCGCGCGAGGTGGCTTTCGTCAGTTACCCGGCGCGATGGCTCCGGAGTTTTTCAATCTCTTCGAGGACGAATTGGACGTTCGTTCCGACGATGACTTGGATGTGGTTCGGGCTGACAACCTTGATACCAGGGATGCCTGCTTTCTTGATTTGGGCTTGGTCGACCGTATCCATGTCTTTCACATCGACACGAAGGCGCGTGACGCACGATTCGATGCCCGTGACGTTTTGATCGCCGCCGAGACCATCGTAAATCATCGCTGCCATGGCAGAGTACTGTCCGCCGGCTGCGACTGGAGCCGTGCGTGTTTCACCTTCAGGTGCTGTTTCCGTTGCGACCGCGTCAACCGCTTCGTCTGACTCACGACCTGGTGTGGCCAAGTTGAGTTTGACGATCATGAAGCGGAAGACGACGTAGTAGATGGCACCGAAGACGAGACCTTGAACGAGCAACATGTACGGTTGGTTCGCGAGCGGTAACCGTGAGCTGAGGACAAAGTCGACAAGACCGGCGCTGAAGCCGAATCCGGCCGTCCATTGGAACGTCGCCGCGATGAAGAGGGAAACCCCTGTCAAGACCGCGTGGACGAGGTAGAGAACTGGTGCGAGGAACATGAACGAGAATTCGAGCGGTTCCGTGACACCTGTGAAGAACGATGCGAACGCTGCGGCGAGAAGGAGCGAGGCCGCTTGTTTTTTACGTTTTGTTTTCGCGGTATGGTACATAGCGAGGGCTGCTGCCGGAAGACCGAACATCATAATCGGGAAGAATCCGGCTTGATAACGACCCGTGATCCCTTTCACACCTTCACCTGACCAGAAGTTACCGATATCGTTAATGCCGGCCACATCGAACCAGAATACCGAGTTCAAGGCGTGGTGAAGACCAGTTGGGATTAACAGACGGTTGAAGAAGCCGTAAAGGCCTGCCCCGATTGCACCCATTTTCGAGATGGTTTCCCCGAAGCCGACGAGTCCTGTGTACACGACCGGCCAGACGAAGTAAAGGGCGACCGAGACGAGGATCATCGAGAATGCCGTCATGATTGGCACGAGACGCTTCCCACTAAAGAAGGCGAGTGCATCTGGTAGCTTCACATGACTGAAGCGGTTGTACATTTGAGCGGCGACGATACCTGACAAGATACCGACGAACGCGTTGGCAATCTTACCGAACGCTGGGTTGACGGCTTCGACGTCGACACCTTGGAACAAGGCGACAGTTGCCGAAGACAAGAGTGTCGTGACCGTGAGGAAGGCGACAAGTCCGCTTAGAGCGGCTGAGCCGTCACGGTTTTTCGCCATCCCGAGGGCGACCCCGACTGCGAAGAGAATTGGAATGTTATCGATGATCGCTGAACCGGCTTTGATCAAGAATGCGGCGGCGATGTTTTCAGAACCCCAGCCGACCGGGTCGATCCAGTAACCGATCCCCATGAGAATGGCAGCTGCAGGAAGTACGGCAACCGGCAACATGAGGGAACGTCCGAGACGTTGTAAAAAGTTCATCATTGTGAATGTCCTCCTTTTTGATGGTGTTGATCTTGCAGGCGTTGAATGTGGAGCGTGATGTAACCAAGCTCTGATTCGGGCAAGACGATGCCGTATAAGTCTTCCATTTCGTTTGCGACGTCAGACGCACATGCATAGGCCGACGAGAACTTCGTTTGAATCATGAGAAGCATATCTTCGTCGATCGTATGGTGATCGTAATGGTTGACCCGATCCATGACGAATCGTAAATGAGTTAATAAGCGTTGATAGGATAAGTCATCTTCTTCTATAGATAGATCGAGTCGTCTCGAAATCGATTGAATCATGTCACGTACGATTGTCGTCTGTTTGACCGTCTTGCGTAAATCACCTCCCTTCACTTTTAGTGTATGGATGTGGAGCGCGATGAAAGCCGCCTCATCTTTCGGCATCTTGACGCCGAGTTTATCCTCGATGAGGTGAAGCGCCCATAGTCCGATCTCGTACTCGTTGCGATATAAAATCTTAATCTCGTTCAACAGTTTGTTCCGAAGCGATATCCCTTCCTGCTCGCGTTCGATGGCGAACGAGATGTGATCGGTGAGGACGATATGGATGTGTTCGTTGAACGTCGTCTCGAGCCGCTTTTCCGCATACGTTATGATTTCTTCGGAAATCGTGAAGTGCTCGATTGGAATCCGCGTCAGCAATTGTTGAAACTTATCGTTCTCCGACATGACGAACAGTTTTTCAACTTTATGCGGATTGACGATATCGTTGCGTGCCTTCTTGAACGCGACGCCTGGTCCGATGGCGATCTTCTCTTCGCCCTCGTCCGAGACGATGACCGCGTTGTTGTTTAAAATCTTTTTAATTTTTAACATGTGTCCTCCTAACGAGGAGTCATTGTTCCGCTTGAGCGACGACGGTCTTCCCAGGAAGCGATGGGCCTCCTGCATGGAACGAATACGGGTGCTCTAACGTGCTCCCGTTTGTGATGACCATCGGAGTGACCGTGTCTTTACCGGCTCGCTGGATTTGTTCCAAGTCGGCCGTCAACAGTGGCTGTCCGGTCGTGATCGTGTCACCGACTTTGACGTGAACGTCGAACGGGCTTCCCGCAAGCTCGACCGTATCCAGTCCGACATGAATCAAAATTTCAGCTCCGTCTCCCGAACGGATACCAATCGCGTGCTTCGTCGGTGCGACCTGAATGATGGTTCCATCTACCGGTGCGACGACCGTTCCGTCCGTCGGCATGATGGCAATCCCGTCGCCCATCATCTTCTCGCTAAAGACGGGGTCGGTCACTTCCTCAAGTGGAATGATGTCTCCTTCCATGGGTGCGTAAAGTGTCAGTGTATGTCTCTTCATCCACTTATTCAATAACATGTTCGATTCATCCTTTCGCTTGAAAAATGATTGTGAAAAAACAAAACAGGCATGGAGTATAGACGGGTGGCGTGAGCCTTTCGTCTTACCCCATGCCTGATCGAATCAGTCACATGTGATCATTATTCGTTTCGTCACCCTCAAGATAGCACGCCGATGTATAGATATCAAGAACTAATTTGTAAGCGTTCTCTAGAAATTTTACTTCTTCGAAAATCTGGTGTATAGTAAGGGCGAAACTGAATGAGAAAGGTGTTGCATGTTAATGAGTGAGGTCGTATCTGCCTAACGAACTGAAAAATGTTGGATGACGCGTGTTTTTGTCATGCCTTCATGTTCTGTTACAGATACCGCCCTTCATAAACTGCCAGACACCGGTCTGTCTTTTTGCGTTGGTCGTCATCGGCCGACGCTTTTTGTTTGCGCGGTATCTCCATCCCATTTTTAAGGAGACTTCCATCATGAATGAACAAACATTAGACAAATTACAATATAACGACTTGATTCAACACGTCGAACGATACTGCATCAGCGGATTCGGGCGAAACTTGTTACGAAGCCAGCGTCCGACGAGCCATCTGCAAACGGTGAACAAACGGCTCCAAGAGACGTCGGAAGCACGCGCGATTCTCGACGCGACGTCACACGTCCCGTTTATCGGCGTATCCGATATGGAACCGCTCATCGGAAAAATCAGCCGGGGCATCCAACTCGAGGCGAGCGAACTCGAAGCCGTCGCCGAATTTTTCCGGGGTGCCCGAAAACTGAAGCGGTTCATGGCCGAGCAGGCGTTCTTTGCACCACTTCTCTCACAGTATGCGGGCGAGATGAGCGAGTGGCGCAGTATCGAGGAAGACATTATCCAGTCGATTCGCGGAGGACGGGTCGTCGACGAGGCGTCCAAAGAGTTGAAACGGGTCCGCAAACAAATCGACATTCTTGAAGGACGGATTGAAGAGCGATTGAATAAGTTCTTGAAGAGCGCCGCGAACCGGGAAGCGATTCAAGACGGCTTTGTGACGAAGAAACAAGACCGATTCACGATCCCAATCAAAGCGTCGTATAAACATAAAGTCGCCGGGGCGATCGTCGACACGTCGAGCCGCGGCACGACCGTCTTCATCGAACCGGAGGCGGTGGCGAAGCTGAACGCGGAACTCGTCGTCAAACGGACGGAGGAAGCGGTCGAAATCTATCAAGTGCTCGCCACGCTCACCGGTATGGTGGCGGAAGCGTTACCAACGATTGAAGCGACGCTCGACGTCATCGCCCAATACGACATGGTGTTCGCGAAAGGGAAGTATAGTCAAACGATTGACGGCATCGCCCCGCGCGTGAACGGGGTCGGGAAAATTCGTTTGAAACAAGTTCGCCATCCACTCCTCGAACGGGCGGTCCCGCTCGATTTCTCGCTCGGAGAGACGTACCGTGGACTCATCATCACCGGACCGAACGCCGGCGGGAAGACGGTCGTCTTGAAGACGATCGGTCTGCTCAGTTTGATGACGATGAGCGGACTCCATATCCCGGCGCATCCGGACACAGACATCTCGACGTTTGACGACGTGTTCGTCGACATCGGGGATAACCAGGATATGGGGTCGGCGCTCAGCACGTTCTCGGCCCACATGAATAATGTGGCGAGCATCATGCAGAAGGCCGGGAAACGGTCGTTGCTCCTATTCGATGAGATTGGGAGCGGGACCGAACCGAACGAAGGGGCGGCCCTC
Source organism: Exiguobacterium sp. s64 (assembly GCF_018618035.1). Lineage (NCBI taxonomy): Bacteria > Bacillati > Bacillota > Bacilli > Caryophanales > Exiguobacterium > Exiguobacterium sp. s64. Next base: position 154,657 of record NZ_JACSLH010000005.1, on the reverse strand, counting down.
GCCATCGCGATTTTAGAAGAGGCGTACCAACGCGGCTGTCTCGTCGTCGCCTCGACCCATTACGGCGAAATCAAGGCATATTCGGAGTCGCATCCCGATTTCATGAACGCGGCCATGCAGTTCGACCCGGACACGCTCGAACCGAAATATCGGTTATTGATCGGGCAGTCCGGCGACAGCAACGCGTTATTCATTGCCCGGAAAATGAAGCTGCCCGAGAAAATCTTAAAGCAGGCATCGCGTTATATGCATGACAAGACGTACGACCAGTCGCTCCTCGATCCGTCACGGCTGACGCAAGACGTCGTCCGACCAGTCGTCGAACCAGATCAAGTTCTATATAAAGGCGACCGGGTCCGTCTGCTCGAGACAAATCAAGTTGGTCTCGTCTACGCGATGGATGAATCGTCGCGCCAAGTCACGGTCTATGTCGACGGTGTCTTCAGTGAGCATCCGCTCCGACGGGTCCGACGCGAGGCGAAGGCGCTCGACTTGTATCCGGCTGGGTACGACTTGGAGACGTTATTCATCGATTACCGGGACCGGAAAGAAGCCCACGACTTTGCCCGTGGCTCGAAGAAGGCGCTCCGTCGTGTCGAGAAAGAGATTCGGGCGCGGCAACGGGCCGATCGAGGCGAATGAGTGTATCCGGCAGGACACTCGGGTAAGGAACAAGGACCGGGAGTCATCACGTGAAGTTCGGCTTTCGGGTAACGTGTCGGAGGTGACTGGATGTTTTGGTTAAGTTTATTGTTCGCCATCGGATTTGCCTTGATTCACTACTTTTCAGGACAGTTGATTCACGTGCGCGAGACGCCGCGGAGCCGGTTTCTGTCACTCGCCGGCGGTGTCGCCGTCGCCTATGTGTTTCTTCATCTCTTGCCTGAATTGAACGACTATCAACAAGAACTCGAAGGACATCTCGAGAGCGGACTGTTCGCCTCGATCGAGAATCACATCCTCGTCGTCAGCATGCTCGGTCTGGCCGTGTTTTATGGCTTGGAACGGTTGGCCACGCAAATGAAGAGACGCGGCAACGGCAACGTGTTTTGGATTCACATGGCGTTGTTCATCGTCTACAACTTCAGCATCGGCTATGTGCTCGCGGAGAGCGAGTTCGATACGGCATGGGCAATGACACTCTACTTTGTCGCATTGGGGATTCATTTCATTACGGTCGACCAGGGGCTGAGGCATCACCATCAGGAGTCGTACGACAGGCGAGGGCGATTGTGGTTGTCGTTGGCCGTACTTGCCGGGTGGGGAGTCGGCGCTTTTTCAGCGCTCCATGAAGTGACGCTGTCGATGATTGTCGCGTTCTTGGCCGGGGGGATCATCTTGAACGTCATGAAAGAAGAGCTACCAGAAGAACGGGACAGCAGCTTTCGCGCGTTCGCTGTCGGGCTCATCGGGTACGCTTTACTGTTATTGGCCATATGAAAAGGCAACCTCGCGGTTGCCTTTTTGCTTACAGTGAATTGGTACTCTGATTGTCTACGTTATTATCAGTCGCAGGTGTGTCCTCATCTTGGTTCGGTCCACCGAATTGACCATCGTGATGTGGGCCATGCCCACCTCCGTGACGTCCACCGCCAAAGCCGCGCATGTCGCCTAAGTCGTCGTAACTCGTGATGTCAGCAAAACGTTCTTCGTGGTCGGCAAGAATCGCGTCGGCCTCATCTTGCGTCAAGTCACCGGATTCGATGGCTGCCTCAAGTTTCGCTTCATGAGAAGTGATGATCGCCTCGATGAACTGTTCGATGGTGATTCCTGTTTCTTCCGCGAGTTCAGGAAGCGATTGTCCTTCTTCTCGCGCTGCTTCCACTTCGGCTTCGGTCAAACCGAGCGCCTCGAGCAAAGCGGCCTGCCCGGCTGCCCGGTCACCGAACATGCCCCGCTCGCCGCGTTCTCCGCGTTCGCATTGGGTCGTCGTTTCCGTTCCGTCGGTTGTTGTCGTATCGTTCGTGGCGGCATAGACGCCGGTTCCTGAGACGGCAAGTAGGCCGGCCAGGGCGATGGCTAATTTAGATGTTTTCATATTAATCTCCTCCTTTACTACTTCAAGTGTAGGACGTGGACGTTCAAAAGTTGTGAGGGAGTTGCAAGGTTTCTGCAAATTGTCTTTGGGAAATGATGGGTTCGTTTCGCGATGCGATATAATGGGGTTGGAGGCGATAAAGATGAACGTACTCGTAGTCGAAGATGAACCGAAATTAGCGGACGGGCTTGCCCGCTTTTTAACGTACGCGGGGTTTCATGTCAGTGTGGTCGGCACACTCGCCGAAGCGAAGCGGCAGCTCGAGCAACCGTTCGATGCGGTCCTGCTCGACGTTCGTCTGCCGGACGGGGAAGGATGGATGCTCATTCCAAAACTGAAGACGCTCAAGCCGCGGCCGGCCATCATCTTGGCGACGGCACGGGGAGAGGCGGATGACCGTGTGTTCGGCCTCGAGCTCGGGGCCGACGATTATTTGGTCAAACCGATCGTGTTAAAGGAACTCGAAATTCGCCTGAAACGTCTCGTCAAACAGACGGACGAGATCTCGTTCGGCGACATGATGGTGGACGCACGATCCCGTACGGTGACCGATCACGGCCAAGCGATTCGGATGACCAATAAAGAATACGAGTTGCTCCTCTTCTTCTTGAAACATAGCGGAGAAGCGCTCGATCGCAACCGCCTACTTGACGAGGTGTGGGATTATACGTTCGCCGGGGACACGCGCACGGTCGACACGCACGTCAAACAGTTGCGTGACAAATTGCCGACGATGAAGCGGTACTTGAAGACGGTGCATCGCGTCGGTTATCGATTGGAGGAAGTCCGATGAGCCGGTTGATGAAGAAGTTGCTCTGGACCGCGATTCTCCCTCTCGTCGTCATGGCGGTGCTCACATTTGGTCTGACATCACTCCTGATTGGGCGTTTCGCGGAGACGGAGAGCTATGACCAACTCGAGCGTGAAGCGGACATCGTGTATGAGGCGCTTGTGGATGGACGCGGCATACCGGGTCAACTCGATGTTCTCGTGTTTCAAGACGGGGAAGCGGTCAATCTGGATCGTGGGGGCAGGATGCGTCGACATATGACGCCGATGCTTGACCCGGACGGATTGTCCGAACGAGACGAAGTCAGCGTGAACGGGATGCGGCTATTGACGTTCCTTCGGGAAGAAGGGGATGTACAAATCGTGACGTATGCACCTGTCCCGCTGTCGAACCCTCAGTTTCGCCAAATTTATGTCATTCTTGGCAGCGGTTTTTTGCTCGCACTCCTCGTCGCCGTCGGTGTCACGTATTGGATGGGTCGGCGTTTGACGTCCCCGCTCATCGAGCTGAAGCAGGCGACCGCGTCCATCATGTCGGGTCGGCATGATCTCACGTTGCCACCGGTCACCGACGACGAGATTGGGGATTTGACGGAAGCGGTCCGTCAAATGAACACGTCGCTCGAAGAGAAAGAGCGACTGCAAAACACGTTCATCTCCGGAATCACGCACGACGTCCGCACCCCGCTCGCCATCGTCCGAAACGAGGCAGAAATGCTCGAACTCGGTGTCGTTAAACAAGAAGACGTGGCCGCGACGGGACGTAGCATGACCGAAGAAGTCGATCGCATCGACCGGCTCGTCACCCAGATGCTCGAATACTCGAAGCTATCGGCAGGCAAGCTGGCGCTCACGATTGAGTCCGTCCACATGAATGAATTGATTGAAGCGACGGTCGCGCGGATGGAGGAATGGTTCCGTCACAAGCAAGTGACGGTCACACTTGAACTCGTCGAGGACGCGGTCGTCCAGGCGGACCGATTGGCGATGGAGCGTGTGCTGTCGAACTTTCTTCAGAACGCGTATCACGCCAGTCCACTAGGAGGTGTGATCACGATCAGGCTCTCCGAGCGACGGCTTGAAATCGAAGACGAAGGGCCGGGCATTGCCGAGACGATGCGCGCCAACATCTGGGATATGTATGTGAAAGGGGACCGTTCGAACGGTCACGGACTTGGTCTGGCCATCAACAAGCTGTTGCTCGAGGCTCAAGGGCTCGTTTACGGAGTCGAATCGAGAGAGGGAAAGGGGGCGTTGTTTTGGATCGAATGGGACTAAACTTATTTTTGCGGGGTGTCCGCTTAGAGCGAGATCGGATTGAAAAGCCAGGTTACCCGTTCTCGCTACCGATTTTTGATGGATTTGATGAATTGACGCTGACGAAACCGGTCACGTTCTTGGTTGGTGAGAATGGGAGTGGAAAATCGACGTTGGTCGAAGGGATGGCCATCGCCGCTGGATTCAATCCGGAAGGCGGCGCGACGACGTTCCGTTTTGAGACCGAGTCGACACATAGCCCGCTGTTCGAAGCGCTTCGTCCGATTCGGGGCGCGTACCGGCCGAAAGACGGATTTTTCCTCCGGGCCGAGACGGCATATCAACTGTCGAGCTATGTGGATGAGATCGCGCGAACGTCGCCCGACCCGGAACGGTTTTATGCGTCCTACGGCGGTCGATCGCTCCATGAGCAGTCGCACGGGGAGGCGTTTTTGTCGCTCATGCTCCATCGATTCCGAGACGGCGGACTGTATATTTTAGATGAGCCCGAGGCCGCCTTGTCGCCGATGCGGCAATTGACGATGCTCGCACGCATGCATGAACTCGTGCAATCGGGCAGTCAATTCATCATCGCGACCCATTCACCAATCCTCATGTCGTATCCGGACGCCGACATCCTCCAAGTCGAGACGGGACTCCGTCCGACGACGTTCGATGAACTCGAGCACGTTCGTGTCATGCGCGACTTTCTAGCGGCACCGGAACGGATGCAACGCATCCTGTTCGAGGATTAGACGGTGAAATAAGAAAAGAGCGGACGCGGCCGCTCTTTTCTTATGACTTCGTGACTTTGCGCAAGACGATGATGGCGAGACTGACACCACCGGCAATCAACATATACGTGAGAATCTCCGTCCAGGCTGCCATCAGACGTCTTCCTCTGCAAAGACGGCCAAGTCCCCTTGAGGCATGGCGACGAGTAAGAAGTGTTCGCCTCCGAGCGGACGGGCGTCTCCGGCCTGCCAACTTTCATACTGTTCGTGATAGCCGTTCACGAACAGGACGGCTCCAGATTCAAATGTCAGTTCAAGATGGGGATTGTCTTCAGATAACAGGATGGAACGGACGCGTTCACGTCGGAGTTCGACGAGGTGATGGAGTTGTTCATCTTCGTTGAACGACGGTCCCGATGAATGGACGTACCAAGGTCCTTCAATCGAGAGCCACGACTCGTTGCCGTCTCGGCTGAAGTAGAGTAGATGATGATTGGGGCCGGAACCGAAGTCGATTCCGACGAAGGAAGACGCGTTAAACAAATGCTGTAAAATCCGTGTTGCTTCAAGATGTTCGGTACGGGTCACGCTTCCACCTCGCTTAAATGGGTTAGTTAATTCCATCATTCCACGTTACATCGCTAAAGTAAATGAAAGGATTATGTGAAATCACTCATATGAGAAGAAACAAGCGAGTTCGACAACTTATGGAAAATACTTCAAGTAAGTTAAAAGTTTGGTCAGTGATTGGACAAATCCGGTCCCGCGTTCGATGATTCGATTTATAATCAAAAGTATAGATGACTCGATGAAACGAGGGGTAACCATGGTTTATGGTCTATTGATTGGCGGCATCATCCTAATCACCATCGTCCTCAACGTCCTTCGGTTGATGACGACCCCCGCCTTGAATCGCTGGCTGCTCGCCGGGACGAGCAGCCTTGTCGTGATTTGGCACGGGGTGTTGTTCGATTTTTATGATTTACATTGGTCAGTGCTGTTATTGATTATGACAGGGCTCGTCTGTTTTCACTGGAAAGGCATGACTGTTGCAATCATGGTCAGCTGGCTTTTAGTATACAGTCAATCCGGGACATTATCCCTTCCGCTGTTGCTCAGTTATGTCTTTTTTGGCCTAGGAGCCGCGCTGCTCTTTGGTTACATCAACCAGTTGAAGCGAGAACGATCAGGCCGGTTGCGGATGCTGACGGCGAGTTCCCGTCAATTGAACGTGTTCCGGGAAGTCAGTTTTACGATGCAAGACACGCTCGACCCGGACCGATTGCTGCAAACGATTTTGACATCGGTGACGGCAGGGCACGGACTCGGCTTTAACCGATCGATCATCTTTTTCGCTGATTTGGAAAAAGATAGCATTTACGGAGTCATGGGCACGGGGCCGATGAATCCGGAAGACGGGTTTCACATTTGGGAAGAAATCACCCGACAACATTATGATCTCCAAGGACTGATTGATGAGAAAGAGACGGACTCGTCACACGATGAGCAGTTGAATGAACGGATTCGGAAAATGACGATCCCGTTTCATGGAGACCACCTGTTCAAACAGACGCTCGACTCGGGACGGCCGCTCCACGTGTATGCGAGCATCACCGACGATCCGGTGCTGCGCATGTTACATACCGACTTACAGATGGACGAGTGCACAATTTTCCCGCTCCATCATCAAGGAATTCCATACGGACTTCTCGTCATCGACAATGTCGTCAATAAAAAACCAATCACCCCTCAAAAGATTGACAGTGTCCGACCGATTGCGGAACAAGCCTCGCTTGCGCTCCATCAGACGATGTTGTACCAGCGCATCGAGACGTTGGCGCTTCGTGACGGGTTGACGCGTCTCAAAAACCATCGTTCGTTCGAACAAGATTTGGATGTCTTGTTCCGGGAGTGCGAAACGGACGAGCTGTCACTGATTGTGATGGATATTGACCATTTCAAGCATTTCAACGACACAAACGGTCACTTGGCTGGAAACGAGTTACTCACGCGGCTCGCGAGTGTCATTCGACGAAGCGTGCCGGATGAACAGATGGCGTATCGGTTCGGTGGCGAAGAGTTTGTCGTTCTCTTGCCGCAGTTCGACGAAGTCGAGGCGTCCCACGTCGCGGAGACGATTCGTGCGGCCGTGCTCGGCACCAACTTCATGTACGGGGAGCGACAACCAGGTGGTCAGTTAACGCTGAGCTTCGGTGTCGCTTCGAAGCACACGCTTCACGAACAGTCACGCGAACAGTTGATTGAGTGCGCCGATCAAGCGTTGTATGCGGCCAAATCACGAGGGAAAAACCAAGTCTGCCGCTGGGAAGGGGTACCGCTATGACTGAATTCAGTGTCATGATCATGACCGTCGCCTTTATCGCGACCATCTTGTTTACGAGCCGTCCAAGTTATCGGTTTGTGACGGGTAGTGTGGCCAACCGACACGCAGAGGCACTGGACATCTCGTTGAAAGACGTCTCATTCTCGTTCGACCAAATGGTGTATTTCATCGCCTTGCCGACAACGATTCCCGAAGTGCGGGATGCGATGAAAGAAGAGCTGGCCGTCGAACCGTATTATGAGTCGTATTTCTTTCCAGAAGTGAACGGCGTGCAAGTCTCGGTGAAATCAGGGTCCGCCGTGATTCCTATCGCCTATTTGCCGATTGACGATTTCAGCCTTCCCGTGTTGGATCGACACTTGGAGGCCGGCAAGGTTAATGAACACGTCAACCGAACGATTCGGGCACACATGATCGTTCATGAGCGTACGCTCGCAGCGATTCGAGACGAGGTGTACCATCACATTCATGAAGACCGCCTGGCACAATAAAAGGGTTTCCATCACAGACTCGTGGCGGAACCCCTTTTTTCACTGCGCCAACATGTGAAATCGTGCGGCACCGATCAAGTTGGCCTCGTTGAAGTGGGCACACGTCTCGACGTCGATGCGGAACGTTCCGAACGCGTCGCAAAGCGCGTCCAAGTGTCGCTTGATGCCGTCCCGAACTTCCGGGCGACGACTGATGCCGCCACCGATTAAAATACGCTCCGGGTCGAGCCCGAATTGGAGGTTGTAGATGCCAATCGCGTTCCAGCGACAGAAGCGCTCTAGTTCCGCCTGGATGATTGGGTCGCTTTGAAGCGCGAACACATCTTTTCCGGTAAGGGGACGTCCGAGTTGCTCACTGCATCGATGGACAAGAGCGGCCGTGGCACCGATTTTACTCCATGTCCCATCTGGGTGGGGAAGAGACGGGTCGAGAATCCAATATCCGAACTTACCGCCATGGAAGTGGGATCCGATCATCACCTGATCATGGTCGACGAATGCTCCGCCAACGCCCGTCCCGATGACGACCATCGCGTAGCTCGTCACCGACGCCGCGGCACCGGTCCATCCTTCTGCGAGCGCTGCCGCGTTGGCATCGTTCAAGACAGTGACAGGCAAGTCGTACCGCTCTTTGAACGCCTGTAAGAAAGGACGATCATGAATGTAGGGAAGTGCACTGATTCCATGAATCACGCCGGTCGTCGAATCGACGGCGCCGGGCGCACTGAAGCCGATACCGTCGAAGCGGGCTTCGGCGGTCGTTTCGTTAAAGATCACATCGACTTGTTCGAGCAAGCCGTCCCACGTCGCAGGGGTTGGGACGTGTTTGTTTGACAGTAGGGTGCCATCGGATCGGACGACTCCGTATTTGATACTGGTTCCACCGATATCGATGGCTAAATAATGTTGCATGCTGTTCTACTCCTTTATGTGGAGGATGACAAGGGATATTATGACACATTTTTTTTGCGTGTTATGATAAACATAGTAAAAAACATATTCGTAAATCGGGAGGTTCTCTCTCATGAACGTTCACATTGAACAAGCCGGGTATGAACGCGGTGAGGCGGTCATCGAGGCCATCCGGTTCGAGGTCCGCCCGGGCGAAATCGTCGGGATGATTGGATCGAACGGGGCCGGGAAGAGTACGACGCTCGCCTGTCTCACCGGAACGATCCCGTGGATGCGTGGAACGGTGCAAATTGACCGCTACGCCTATATCCCCGAGCAACCGGTGTACTATGATTATTTGACGCTCGAGGAACATATCGCTCTCGTGTTGGAATTGATGGACGTTGATAATCGTGAGCGGACGGAAGAACTGATCCGGTTGTTTCGGCTCGAGACGGTTCGCCACGACTATATCGCCTCGTTCTCAAAAGGGATGAAGCAAAAAGCGATGATCCTCTTGGCGCTCATCCAAGAAGCGAAGTTTCTCCTTGTCGACGAACCGTTCGTTGGACTCGATGCGACGACGACGATCCAGTTGCTTCGTTTACTTGAAGCGGAACGTCGTCAAGGTACCGGGGTGCTTCTCGTCACCCACGTCCTCGATACGGCAGAGCGGTTATGCGACCGCTTCGTCTGGATCGATGACGGACGCATGCTCGCGGGCGGGACAAAAGAAGAGTTGCGTCTCAGCCTGCAAACCGGAGGCGAGTCGCTGTTCGATATGATGGAAGATGTGGTCATGCGATGAATGAACATCAGCTGTTCGTTAGACGTGTCCGCACCCATGTGACCAAACAGTGGGAGACGTGGCGGCTCATCTTGGATTGGACAGTCGTTCTATACGGCGTCATTCCGTTCACCATCTTTCTCGGGTATCAATACCGATTGCTTTGGCAAGGCGAAATCGAGTGGGTGAGTCAGGTGCCGATGTTCGTTTGGGCGCTTGGAATTGGAATCGTCCTCCTTAGAAATCCGTTTTTCGTCTGGGTCGAACGGGCGGACGTGACGCTGGTGGCCAAACGTTCTTTAATTGATAAATTGAAGCACGATTCGTTGCTCTATCAAGCCCTCAAACTCGGTGCAATGCTCCTCTTTGTTTTGTCGGCGTTCATGCCCGTGCTTTGGCTTGACGGTTGGTCCGTTGCCTCTATATTCGCATTCGGAATCAGCCTCCTGTTTTTGACCGGGATTCATACGTGGATCCGTTATCAGTTGACGGTCCGGCACAGCCATTGGATGTTACGAGTTACGGTCACGTGTGTGACGTTCGTTTGTATGTATGCGCTCCTCATCGACTCACCTTTATGGTCGGCCGTACTCGGCAGTGGTCTTGTTGCATTTGCGATGTATGTCGGAGAAGGGTGGCTGTCACGCCACCCATATCTTAGCCAAGAACTCGAACGTAGTGAGGCGTTGCGTACCGCCTTTGACCGGGCATTATTATCGACGTCGGGCGCCATCGAGAAGCCGAGCCGGCGCAAGCGTCCGCTCTATCGACCTAGACCGAATCGGTTTGGGACCGCCCGGCGCACGACGGCCATCTTACTTTATATACGGACGCCGCGTCATCGGAACTTATGGCTGCGTCTCATCCCGCTTGCCGTCACGGGGATGCTCCTCGTACCGAGTTGGTTCAAGTTGCTCATTCCGCTCTACGTCGGCTATGTGATGTGGCAAGAACGACAGGCGTTCAAACAAGAGATGGAGCGGCATCCGTTTTTCCGTGCCATCCAAGAAAGGACACATTCATGACTGAACAAGACTATGAACGATTGCTCCAAATCGAGACGGCGAAACCGCAACAAGGGTTCCCGGCCTCGGCCGAATACCACCGCTATGAACCGACTCCTTATGAGGCGCTCGACTTGTTGCGTGACGCCTATCCGCTCGCGGCCACGGACACGGTCGTCGACTTCGGCTCGGGGAAAGGGCGCCTCCCGTTTTATCTCGCCTATACGTTCCGAGTTCGGGCCATTGGCATCGAAATGGATGGCGGCTTCCACGAAGCGGCACTTGAGAATTGGATGAACTACGCCAAGAAACACCGGACGCGCGGCAGTGTCCAGCTCGTCCGCGGCTACGCCGAACAGTTTGAGGTGCCGGCTGAGGCGAACCGCTTTTATTTCTTCAACCCGTTCTCGGTGAACGTGTTCCGGCAGGTCGTTGCGAACATCATCGAGTCGGTCGAGCGCGCACAGCGTCCGGTCGACCTCATCCTCTATTATCCGGCCGATGAGTACTTACATTTTTTGAATGACGAGACGCCTTTCCGCTACGTACAGGACGTTCGCTTGCCGTTAAAGAATCTCCATGAGCGCTTTCTTATTTATCGTTTTGATATGATGGAGTCATCTTGGTAAATGGGGAGTGGATCATCGTGAAGAAAGAAGATATTTTAGATGCGTATCGTTGGCGTCAAGCGACGAAAGAGTTCGACGCGGACCGCAAAATTGATGAGGAAGATTTCGAATTCATCTTGGAGACAGGCCGCCTGTCACCAAGTTCGTTCGGTTTTGAGCCTTGGCAGTTCGTCGTCGTTCGTCGCGAAGACTTGCTCCGGAAGATCAAAGACCACGCGTGGGGTGCCCAAGGACAGGCGTTAACGGCGAGCCATTTCGTGTTGATCTTGGCGCGGACGCCTGAAGCGATGCGCTACGACTCGGACTACATCCGTCACATCGTCACGGACGTCCAAGGACGGACCGAGGACGAGTACGCCCTTCGGGTGAAACGGGTCCGTGAGTTCCAAGAACAAGATTATCGACTGTTGGACGACGAGCGTGTGTTCCAAGAATGGATCAAACGCCAGACGTATATCCCGCTCGGCAACATGATGACGGCCGCCGCACAGATCGGCGTCGACTCATGTCCGATCGAAGGGTTCAATCAAGCGGAGATTGACGAATTATTGATTTCGGAAGGCGTCATGGAACGAGGTGCCTGGTCGCTCTCAGTCATGGTCGCGTTCGGACATCGGGCCCGTGATTTCGCGCCGAAGACACGTCGCGATTTCAACGAGGTCGTCAAATACATCGGATAAAAAAAGCTCAAGCGCCGAGGCGCTTGAGCTTTTGCTTATTTCCAGTCGGTGATGCGATCGATTGGGAAGCGGACCGATTGGTAACCGTCTTCCGCGGCTTTTCCGATTGAGAGGAGCATGACCGGAAGGTAGCGCTCTTTCTCGAGGCCGAACGCTTCCGCGATGTTCGCTTTGTCATAACCACCGATCGGGTTTGTGTCGTAGCCGTGGGCACGGGCGACGAGCATGAGTTGCATCGCGACGAGACCCGAGTCGAGCAAGATGCTGTCTTTGACAGACTCTTTCGGTGCGTCTTTGAAGATGCCTTTGATCATGTCAACTTGACGGTCGCGGACTTCTGGTGGCATGAGGCCACGCTCGACGGCCGTATCAAAGATCTCCTGTGTGTAATCGGCCATCTGGTAGTCGGCAAAGATGGCGATAACGGCTGATGACGTCTCGACTTGGCGTTTGTTGAAGCTTGCGAGCGGAAGGAGTGTGTCTTTACCTTCTGCGCTATCGATGACGACGAAGCGCCACGGTTGCAGGTTGAGTGATGACGGTGCCGTCGTTGCTTCCTCCAGGATTTGTGTCATCTCTTCTTTTGAGATTTTGACGTTCTCATCATAGACGCGAATCGAGCGGCGTCCTTTGAGGATTTCCATAAAGTCTTTCTGTGTTGTCGTGTTCATATAAGGGTCTTCCTTTCATGTTGAATGTTGGTTTGTAACGTATTTAAAAGTTCGAGTAACTGTCGTTGCTCCTCTACCTTCATGTTTACAAAAAGACGGTCCGATAAGCACTTCTTTTGCTCGGTCCAATGTGCAATCCGCTCCCGACCGACATCGGTCAAATCGACAAAGATGACCCGATTGTCTTGGAGGCAGCGTTCGCGCGTGATCAAGCCCTGTGTCTCGAGCTGTTTCAAATGACGCGTGATGGCGGCATGATCGACGCCGACCCGTTGTTGCAGTTCACGCTGACGCAAAGGGCCGACGTGATGCAAGTTGCTCAAAATATCGAAGCGGGTCGAGCTGAGCCCGTCCATTTCCGTATCGAACAGTTGGGCCAGTTCTTTTTGTACGGTGATGACGTGGTAGAGAATCTCATCGCTGAGCGAACAGGCGTCGCGCATCGGGTATCCTCCTTCAAAAAACTAATTGATGAATCAATCATTGATAGGTCACACAATGTATACTAATCGGTTTTGAAATAGATCGCAAATAAAAAGTTTCAAAAAAACTGTTGTCAAACTGTTATATAATAGTCTATATTAAAGTCAACTGATATATAACAATTGAATGGAAGGATGTGACGGCTTGGAACATTACAAACAAGTAGGTACTTATCACGTACATGAAACGTTGCTCGACTTCATCTCGGCTCGTATATTGCCTGACGAAGAGGAACACCGACAATTTTGGCCTGGGGTCGGGCGCCTACTCGATGAGTTCATTCCTCGGAATGAGTCACTGCTTCACGAACGTGAGTCGTATGAGCGACTATTACAGGAATGGTACAGCGAGCACAAGCAAGCATTTGACATGGAAGACTACGAGCGTTTCCTTCGGTCCATCGATTACATCGAAGCAGCCGTCCCCGATTTCAACATCGACGTTACGGGTGTCGATTCAGAGATTACAAGGCAAGCCGGACCGCAGCTCGTCGTTCCGCTCGACAATGCACGCTATGCATTGAACGCGGCGAACGCCCGCTGGGGAAGTCTGTATGACGCCTTGTACGGAACGGACGTCATCGACGAAGAGGACGGGAAAACGAAGTCGAGTGGTTATAATCCAGTCCGAGGTGAAGCGGTCATCGCCTACGCCAAACAGTTTCTCGACGATACATTTCCGCTCCGGGAGGGCTCGCACGAAGAAGCGAACGGCTATCTCGTGTCAGAGGGCAGGCCATACGCCATCATCGAAGGGAACCGCATCGCGTTTCAAGACGATTGTCTCGTCGGTTATGTCGGGGAAACGAGTGATCCGAATAAGCTCTTGCTCGTCCATAACGGGATTCACGCCGAGTTGCAGTTTGACCGGGACCACCCAATCGGACGGGTCGATCGAGCAGGGCTCATTGACATCGAACTCGAGTCCGCCTTGTCTGCCATCGTCGACTGTGAAGACTCGGTTGCCGCTGTTCGGGCGGAAGACAAGGTCCACCTTTACGCGAACTGGCTCGGCCTGATGGACGGGACGCTCGAAGCAACATTCACGAAAGGAGGCCGGCCGCTCACTCGGAAGTTGAACCCTGACCGGAAGTATGTCGGGAAAGACGGGCGTGAAGTCACGCTTCCGGGCCGATCGCTCCTCTTTATTCGAAACGTCGGGCACTTGATGACGACAGACTTGATGCTCGACGCGGAAGGGCGTGAAGTACCGGAAGGGATCTTGGACGGGATTTTCACTGCGCTCATCGCGAGCCGCCATCTTGATGCCAGACGAAATTCCCGCGAACGCTCCATCTATATCGTCAAACCGAAGATGCATGGATCTAAGGAAGTCGCGTTCACGAACGACTTGTTCGATGCGATTGAAGATGTACTCGAGTTACCGCGTCACACGCTCAAAGTCGGCGTGATGGACGAGGAGCGACGCACGTCGCTTAATTTGAAGAACTGTATCGAGCAAGTGAAGGAACGCATCGTCTTCATCAATACCGGATTCCTCGACCGGACGGGTGATGAGATTCACTCCTCGCTCACGCTCGGACCGATGCGCAAGAAAGGCGAGATGAAGACATCGGAGTGGCTCGATGCTTATGAACGTCTGAATGTCCAGATCGGGCTTGACGCAGGATTCCATCAACGCGGGCAAATCGGGAAAGGGATGTGGGCGATGCCCGATCGGATGCGCGACATGATGCGTGAAAAAAGCAATCACGTCCGGTCCGGGGCGACGACGGCTTGGGTGCCGTCCCCGACGGCGGCCACGCTTCATGCGCTGCATTACCATCAAGTCGATGCGTTTGACGTTCAGCGTGAGTTGGTGAATCGTTCGTTTGATCCAGCAACTGAGCGAGGGCGTCTGCTCGAGGTACCACTCGCCACGCGTCTCTATACAGATGAGGAAGTGAACGAGGAGCTCGAGAACAACCTGCAAGGGTTGCTCGGATATGTCGTCCGTTGGGTCGAGCAAGGTGTCGGTTGCTCCAAAGTGCCAGATATTCATCACGTCGGGTTGATGGAAGACCGAGCAACGCTTCGTATTTCGAGTCAACATGTCGCCAACTGGCTATACCATGGAGTCTGTAGCCGTGAACAAGTCGAAGCGACGCTTTACCGGATGGCCGAGGTCGTCGACGCGCAAAACGCGGAAGATCCGCACTATCGTCCGATGACGCCAGATGTAGACCACTCTATCGCCTATCAAGCGGCGAAAGAGTTAGTGTTCGAAGGCGACGAGTCGCCGAACGGATATACGGAACCCATTTTGCACCGGCGCCGCCGACAGTTTTTACAACAAGTGACATTAGAACCAAACTTAAAAGGAGGAGCATCATCATGACAACGAAAAAAATCGAAAGCGAACAGTTGATTGAACGTTGGGTCGTCCGTCGGATCGTCTCGGGGGAATCGACAGCGGCGCTCGCTAACACGGCGTTCGTCTATGGGAACGATTTGATGCGCCTCGTGCTCGACCGGGCCGACGGATCGCTCCAAATCATGAGAGAGCCGGTCGAAGAAGTCGTCATATTCCGGAAACCAGAAGATCGTGACGAAAAAAACGTCTGTCGTTGCTGCGGCATGGAGCACTCGTCATTCAAAGCGGCGCTCGAATGCTGTGCATACTTGGATTAAACCCGCATTATCTGTTATATAACAAATAGTAAATATATGAGTTAATATAATACAGGAGGAATGGATATGAACGAACAACAAATGCAGCTAGAGAATATGTTACAGTCGGAACGGTTTAACGGGGTCGAACGTCCATATGGGGTCGAAGACGTGATGAGACTTCGGGGATCGGTACTAATCGAGCATACGCTCGCGACAAAAGGAGCGGAACGGTTATGGGAGTTACTCCACGAGCGGGACTACGTCCACGCGCTCGGGGCGTTGACGGGGAACCAGGCCATCCAACAAGTGAAGGCGGGCCTCGAAGCCATCTATTTGAGCGGATGGCAAGTCGCCGCCGATGCGAACTTGTCGGGTCACATGTACCCTGACCAAAGCCTGTACCCGGCTAACTCGGTGCCGAGCGTCGTCAAACGGATTAACCAGGCGCTTCAACGGGCCGATCAAATTCAAACGGCGGAAGGGAAAGGCGATACGCATTGGTTCGCCCCGATCGTCGCTGACATGGAAGCCGGTTTCGGCGGTGTGCTCAACGTGTTCGAGTTGACAAAGGCGATGATTGAGGCGGGTGCAGCCGGCGTCCACTTGGAGGATCAACTCTCTTCAGAGAAGAAGTGCGGTCACCTCGGCGGCAAAGTGTTGCTACCGACACAGACGGCCGTGAAAAACTTGATTGCCGCACGTCTCGCGGCAGACGTCATGGGTGTTTCGACGATTATCGTCGCCCGGACCGACGCCCACGCCGCGAACTTGATTACGAGCGACATCGACCCGATCGATCATCCGTTCATCGTCGGCGACCGGACGCCAGAAGGGTTTTATCGGACCGAGGCAGGAATCGAACAGGCGATCGCACGCGGTCTCGCCTATGCACCGTACGCCGACCTCGTTTGGTGCGAGACGTCCGAGCCTGATTTGGACGAAGCGCGTCAATTCGCGGATGCGATTCATGCGAAGTATCCGGGCAAACTTCTCGCTTACAACTGTTCGCCGTCATTCAATTGGAAGAAGAAGTTGTCGGATGACGAGATCGCAACGTTCCAACAAGAGATTGGTGCGATGGGATACAAGTTCCAATTCGTGACACTCGCTGGCTTCCACTCGCTCAACTTCGGAATGTTCGAACTCGCACGCGGGTATAAAGACCGCGGGATGGCCGCCTACTCGGAACTGCAACAGGCCGAATTCAGTGCAGAACAGCACGGTTATACGGCGACACGTCACCAACGTGAGGTCGGGACCGGGTATTTCGATGAGGTGTCTCTCGTCATCTCGGGAGGCCAGTCGTCAACGACGGCGCTCACCGGATCGACCGAGGCAGAACAATTTGAAGCGCCGTCCTATTAAGCGTCGCCCCTCCACAAGAGGGGCTTTTTTTGTGTCCAAATTCAGAACGCGTGCATCCTGTTCACTTAAATGTGACGTATTTCACATTTTTGTCGTCAAACTCTTGCTACGCTGAACATGTCAAAATGAATATGGAGGTTATGACAGATGACACAGACATTCACGGGCGATACGCACGTATCTGAAATCGTCAAACAATGCCCGCAAGCGGCAGACATTTTCAAACGGAACCGAATCGATTTTTGTTGTGGCGGCAACCGGCCACTCGCTGAAGCGACTGACAAATCGAAACGGTCGACGGAAGACATTTTAGAAGAAGTCAATGCGCTCTATCAACGCAAGCAAGAGATGAACGAGAAGAGCATCGATTGGGATGCTGCTTCTTCATCGGAATTGATTGAGCACATCATTTATAAGCATCACCAGTTTTTGACGGACGAATTGCCACAGCTCACACCATATGTGACAAAAGTGTTCCGGGTTCACGGACAAAACCATCCGCACCTCGGACGCATTCATCAACTGTTCAATCAATTGAAAATGGAACTTGAACAACATATCGTCAAAGAAGAGACAGAAGACTTCCCGACGTTGCTTCGTCACGAGACGGCACCGACAGCTGAAACGAGACGGGAGCTTGATGACATCTTGGCCTCGCTCGAGTCAGAACACGCGGCAGCCGGTGACATTTTAAAAGAGTTGCGTCAAATCACGAACGACTATACGCCGCCTGAAGGAGCGTGTGGGACGTATCGTCTTGTCTATCAACGGTTAGAAGCGCTCGAATCGGATACATTTGAACACATTCATCTCGAAAACAACATTTTATTCCCGCGGGCGCGCACGTTCGCTTAAGCAGTGGCACACCTCTACTTACGTGGGGGTGTCTTTTTGTGACGTTTGATACAGATGGGAGGCAAATCAAGCGCTACGATAAAGGGGAGGCAAAGGAGTGATTAGTCATGAAACGGGTGAGTGGAGTCATCGTAGGGGTGACGGTCGCCTTGAAAAAAGTCGATTTGACGTTCGAATGGGACGGGACACAGCTCATCATCGAGTCGTTTGTGAAGACGAAAGGCGATACCGGTGTCGAAATGGAGGCGTTGACAGCAGCAATGGTCGCCGCCTTGACCGTGTACGATATGACGAAAGCAGTCGATAAAGGCATCGTCATCGGACCGACGTACTTGCTCGAGAAACAAGGCGGGAAGTCAGGGGACTACATCCGATGACACCTGTCCCAGAACGTTACGCGCGGCAGGCCCGGTTCCACGGCATCGGGGTGGAGGGCCAAGAACGTCTGATGGAAAAATGCGTGCTCGTCGTCGGTCTCGGCGCGCTCGGGGCGGCCGTTAGCGATCAACTTGTTCGGGCCGGCGTCTCGCTCATCCTCGTCGACCGCGACTATGTCGAGGTGACGAACTTACAACGACAGACGCTCTATACGGAACAGGACGCACATTCCGAGACGCCGAAAGCGGTCGCAGCGCTCGAACGCCTGCG
The DNA here is from genome assembly GCF_018618035.1 of Exiguobacterium sp. s64. Taxonomy (NCBI): domain Bacteria; kingdom Bacillati; phylum Bacillota; class Bacilli; order Caryophanales; genus Exiguobacterium; species Exiguobacterium sp. s64. Next base: position 136,379 of record NZ_JACSLH010000005.1, on the reverse strand, counting down.
GGCCATCAACTCAGACGTTGAGTTGGACGCTCAAATCGCCGATGTCTCGTGGGATTGGCTTCGGCCTTTGCCGTCCGTTGATCTCATCTTGGACGCAACCGATAACGTCGAGACGCGTCTTCTATTGAACGATTTCGCACTCGAGCGTGGCATTCCGTTCTTGTTTGCCTCTTGCGTCGGGGCATACGGCATGAACTACACGGTGATGCCGGGAGAAGCGCCGTGTCTTCGTTGTCTCATGCGTCATTTGCCGCTAGCCGGGCAAACGTGCGCGACAGCGACTAGATGTCGCACGTCTCGTCGATGTGTCTTGTCCTTCTTGTCAAATTCACGACTATCCGAGCCTCGTCCCGAATCGGCAACAGACAGCACTCCTCTGTGGGCGTGACGTCGTCCAAGTCCGTCGGTCCATCGAAGGGCTTGAACCAATCGCACATCAACTCGAGCGTGCGGACATCGCTGTGAAACAGACACCGTTCACATTAGAATGGCGATGGCGGAATCATCGGATGCTTTTATTTAAAGACGGTCGTGTGCTCGTCCATGGAATCGATGACGCGAACGTCGCAATCGCGATGGTCGATGAGTGTCTTGGCGCATAAAAAAGTGTCCCCCGAAAAGCGGAGGACACTTTTTTGGTTAGCGTGGGATTGTAAGCACTTGCCCGACGCTAATCAAGCTGACGTTCGTAATATTGTTGGCGGCTGCAATCTTAGCGACAGTCGTGTTATACATCGTCGCAATCTTGTAGAGCGTATCCCCTGATTTTACCGTGTATTTCACCGTAGTCGTCGGTGGTGTGACGGTTGTACCTGGGATGATCAGTACTTGTCCGACATAGATGGAGTTGACGTTCGTAATATTGTTGGCGGCTGCAATCTTAGCGACGGTCGTTTTGTACAAAGTGGCGATCTTATAGAGCGTGTCACCCGATTTAACCGTATACTTGACGGTCGTCGTAGGTGGAGGAGTTACAGTGGTACCCGGGATGACGAGCACTTGTCCGACATAGATGAGACTGTAGTTTGTAATTTTGTTGGCCCCAGCGAGCGCAGCGACTGTGACGTTGTAAGCTCGGGCGATGCTATAAAGGGTATCGCCTGATTTGACGGTATACGTTTTGCTGGTAGATGTGTTTTGGTAAGCGAGCAATTGCGAGACGGTGACGAACTTGTAGCCTTTCGCTTTCAACTGGGCAATCATCGTCGGCAAGGCGAGTGGTGTACCTGGAGCGCCGGCACCGGTGTGCATCAAGACGATTGAGCCTGATTTGATGTTCGCCTGTACTTTCGTATTGATTTGGCTAGCAGTGACTCCTTTCCAGTCCACGGTATCGATGTTCCATTGAATCGTATAACCGTAGCCGGCAGCGCCGACTCCGCTCAACACGGCGCTATTGACGGCGCCGAACGGTGCCCGGAAGATTGGTTTTGTCGTTTTGCCAGTAAGCGATTTAATGAGCGCTTCCGTCCGATCAAGTTCTGATTTCATTTGCGTGGCGGTCAACTTTGTGAAGTCTGGATGGGTATATGAATGGTTACCGAGTTGGTGACCTTTAGCTGCGATGTTTTTAATGTATTGAGGATGGTTATTGGCGCCTGATCCAGTCAAAAAGAAAGTGGCTTTGACGTTGTTCTTGGCAAGTATGTCCAAAATCTTATTCGTATTCGTACCATCCGCCCCGTCATCGAACGTCAACGCGACAACTTTACTCGTCGTGTTCACGCTCGTGATGAATTTCGAAGCGGCGGCGTCAGCCGATTTTGGATAAGCGACTAACGGTGCCAACATGATCAACAAGGCCATCAACACACGTACAAACTTGCTCTTCATTTTGGTTTCGCCTCCATTCTTGGGTGTATGTATCTTGATGTTAAGGCTTTCCATATATTGAGCTGTGTATATATTTTATATACCCCCTTTTGATGGTAAACATCGTCTAACCCTAAAAATAGGGAAAGGAATTTTTGGATAATGACTCTTAATATTTGTGTTCAATTTATGAGTGACAAACGTGTCAAATATCACACAATCCTCACACATTTCCTAAAAAAGGGTGCTATCATGAACAATGTGTGAAGAATGTAAGCGATTGAATAGGGGGATTCAACATGAGCAAATCAATGAAACGGTTCGGGGTGGCATTTGGTCTCGTCGGTCTGTTCGTCCTTGGGGCGTGCGGAGCCGATGAAACGGCCAGTGGTACGGAGACGGTGCAGTCGATGGAACCGGTAGAAGCAGAATTAAACGTTCCGGCCACGGCGGACAAAGACGAGACGGTCACGTTGGCGGTTCGCGTCACACAAGACGGTGAAGCGGTCGATGATGCCGACGAGATTAAGTTCGAGGTCTGGAAAAATGGCGCCAAGGAAGAGAGTGAGATGACGAAAGCGTCGCTCACAGAAGATGGAGTCTACGAGGCGGAGACGACGTTTGTCGAAGAAGCAGTTTACACGGTGCAAGTCCATGTGACGGCCCGTTCGATGCATACGATGCCGACGACTAACGTTACGGTCGGCCATCCGGAGACGGCGGCCGAGGCTGAGGCTGAAGCTGAGCAAGACCATCACAACCACGCGGGAGCAGACATTGTCCTTGATCCGACTCAAGCTGTCGCCAATGAAGTCCAACCGTTCACAGTCAACGTCGAAATTGAGCATGAGGCGTTGACGGGTGCGGACGTCCAACTCGAAGTGTTCAAAGACGGAGCGGACAAGCACGAGTGGGTGAAGCTTGATGAAACGGAAGGCGGAAGCTATGCAGGTGAGCATACATTCAAAGAGTCAGGCATATACAACGTTCAAGTCCACGTGACGAAAGGACACGACATCCATGAACATATCATGGAGACGGTCGAGGTCAAATAAAAAAATCGATCGGCCGCGGCCGATCGATTTTTTTATGCGTTCTGATAGAGTGACTCGACTTGCTGTTGAAGCGATTCGTTCTCGAGGAACTCGTCGTACGTCGCTTCTTTGTCGACAATCCCGTTCGGCGTCACTTCGATGATGCGCGTGGCAATCGTCGAGATGAGCTGATGGTCATGCGAGCTGAAGAGGAGTACGCCTTTGAACGTTTCGAGACCGTTGTTGAGCGCTGTGATCGACTCGAGATCCAAGTGGTTCGTCGGATCGTCGAGGACGAGGACGTTCGAGTTCGAGAGCATCATTTTCGAGAGCATGCAACGCACTTTCTCTCCCCCTGAGAGGACAGATGCTTTCTTCATGACTTCTTCGCCTGAGAAGAGCATACGACCGAGGAAACCGCGAAGGAACGTATCCGACTCGTCGGCTGGTGAGAACTGGCGTAACCAATCCAAGATGCTCTTATCCGAGCCTTCGAAGTATTCCGAGTTGTCTTTCGGGAAGTACGACTGTGTCGTCGTCACGCCCCATTTGACCGTACCCGTGTCCGGTTCCATCTCGCCCATGATGATTTTGAAGAGCGTCGTGATGGCAACGTCCGAACGGCCGACGAATGCGACTTTGTCCGTCTTGTTGAGTGAGAACGTGACGTTGTCGAGTACTTTGACGCCATCAATCGTCTTCGAGACGTTGTCGACGTAGAGCACGTCGTTCCCGATTTCACGTTCCATTGAGAAACCGACGAACGGATAGCGACGTGATGATGGACGGATATCGTCGAGCGTGATTTTATCGAGCAACTTCTTACGCGACGTCGCTTGACGCGCCTTCGAGGCGTTCGAGCTGAAACGGGCGATGAAGTTTTGAAGTTCTTTGATTTTCTCTTCTTTTTTCTTGTTCTGATCGTTGGCCATACGCGAAGCGAGTTGGCTCGACTCGTACCAGAAGTCGTAGTTCCCGACGTACAATTGGATCTTCCCGAAATCAAGGTCGGCCATGTGTGTACAGACTTTGTTCAAGAAGTGACGGTCGTGGGATACAACGATGACGGTATTCTCGAAGTTGATCAAGAACTCTTCGAGCCATTGGATCGCTTTGAGGTCAAGACCGTTCGTCGGCTCATCGAGGAGAAGAATGTCAGGTTTGCCAAACAATGCTTGAGCAAGGAGGACTTTGACTTTCTCGCCACCTGTGAGCTCGCTCATGAGCTTGTGGTGTGATGCATCCGTGATCCCTAGTCCTTGAAGGACCATGGCAGCTTCTGATTCGGCTTCCCAACCGTTCATCTCAGCGAATTCGCCTTCGAGTTCAGCAGCGCGCATACCATCTTCGTCAGAGAAATCTTCCTTCATATAGATGGCGTCTTTCTCTTTCATGACTTGATACAAACGCTCGTGGCCCATGATGACCGTCTCGAGTACCGCTTGATCTTCGTACGCATAATGGTCCTGCTTGAGGACGGCGAGGCGTTCGCCAGGTGAAAAGCTGACGTCACCTGTTGTCGTTTCTTGCTCACCGGCAAGAATTTTTAAGAATGTCGACTTCCCGGCACCGTTCGCGCCGATCAAGCCGTAGCAGTTGCCTGGTGTGAACTTGATGTTCACGTCTTCGAACAACTTGCGTCCACCGAATTGGAGACTTACGTTATTTACTGTAATCATGTATAGGATCCCTCGTTTTTCTGATTAGTTTACGACGTGTATTGTATCACGTTTTTTGAAAACGCGCAGTCGTGGGTAAAAATGAAACAAACAGCAGCCTGATTCGTATAGAGAAGAAAGGGGGAATCAGCCATGAAAATAACGCTCTCGCTGAAAGAAGCGTGGTCAAACTACTACAGCCGAGATTTCTTCCGGCTCTGGGTCATCTTCCTCGTGACGAGCATCGGGTCGTATTTTCTATTCAGGGCCGTCATCGCCCCTGAACAAGTGGACGAAATTTTAGCTCAGCTCGGCGAATCATTTGAATCACAAGGATTGACGTTCGATTCGAGCGCACGCGAGACGATGATCGCCCTATTCGTGAACAATACGCGCGTCACGTTGCTCGCTTTCCTGCTCGGGATGATCCCGCTCTTCATCCCGTATATGTTCGTCGTCATCAACGCAGCGGTCATCGGCCTGGTCGCCATGCTCGTTGGGGTTGCCGGCGAGTCCGTGATCCGGGTCATCGTGCTCGGCATTTTGCCCCACGGCATCACCGAAATCTCGGCCATCTTGCTCGGAGCGGCGATGGGGTTGTCGCTCAACCGTTACATCTGGAAAAAACTACGCGGGAAAAAGACCGACGTCACGTTCAAGGCGTTGTTCGTGGCAGGCGTGAAGACATTCCTCGTCGTCGCAGTTCCGCTCCTCGTCATCTCTGCGATCATCGAGACGTACGTGACCCCACTGTTATTACAGTAAAAAAGCCATCGCTGATGGCTTTTTTACTTGAAATGAGGCGTCGTCTCGACACAGTGGGTTAAACGAATCCCTTCCGTAGACACCTCGCCATTCACTTGCCAGATTTCAAGTCCGTCCGCGATTGCGTCGCGAATCAGCTGCCGAATTCGTAAGTCATGTTTCCGATTCGGGTTGCCGGTGAAGATGGGCGCATCATATAAGAAAACATACAGCAAGACGGCCCGACCCGTTTTCGGCAACGTCGCAATGAGTGTCTCGAGATGTCGAATCAACCGTTCGGTCTCGATCGGTCTCGTCACCGCACGCCGTTCAAAGCGGGGGAGAGGCGTTACGAACAACTCGGCTAGAGGTGCTTTCACTTCGATATAAGTGCCATCGACTTTAAAGTCGATTCGTGACGCATCGACGACTTTCTCTCGTTCCACATGTTTCGGAGAAGGAAAAGCTGAAATCACGTTCGTCCGCAACCAATGTTCGACGAAATCGTTGACGCGGCCTTGATGAATTCCAATCCATTGTCGGTCCGCGTCGATCGAGATGGCCTCCACTGTGAAGGCGGTGTTCCGTCGCGGGTCGTCCGTCGCTGAGACGAGGCAAGGCACCCCGTCGAAGACGAGGTCGCCAATGCGACCGGTGACCGGACAGTGGCAGGCGACGACAGTGTCGCCGAGCAATACGTCCATCACGAACCGATTGCGGCGTTTCAGGATGACCCCTTCCTGCAGGGGAGATACAAAGCGATACATCGTCAGACGACGCGCGTGACCGTCGTGTCGAGTTCGAACGCGACGTTGCCGGCCAAGGCGCGTGAAATCATACAGCCATCCTTCGCTTTTTTGGCGATTCGTTCGACGAGCGTGATATCGCGATCTGTGGCCGTTTTTGGAACGTTGATTCGTGTCGTGTAGCGAATCGTCTCATACGTGAAGACACCGTTCGTCACGTCGACGATGCCTTCGGCGTCAATCGTGATGCCTTGATGAGGCAGTTCGCTTCGCCCGAGCATAGCCGCAAGTGTGATGATATAGCAGGTCGCCGCAGCACCGAGCAACATCTCATCCGGGTTCGTCCCGATGCCCGGTCCGTCCATTTCCGGGGGAATCGATATCTGTGTCTTTAACCGTTCGGCCTCGATCGTTCCGACGTCGTTGCGTCCGCCGGTCCAGTCGAGGTTCATTTGAAACGTATGCTTCATAAAAAATCGCCTCCAATGTCTCTATTCTAGAAGAGAACGATTGGAGGCGCATGTGTTATGCTCGCGCGCGTTCAGCGAACGTACGGAGCGTCTGGATGATGACGTGGGTCGCTTTTTCCATGTTGTTGACGGAGACGTACTCGAACTTGCCGTGATAGTTCTCGCCGCCCGTGAAGATGTTCGGGGTCGGGAGTCCCATATACGACAGTTGCGAACCGTCCGTCCCACCGCGAATCGGTTCGATTTTCGGTTCGATGCCAAGTTCGCGCATGACGTCGGCGACGGTGTCGACGATGTGTTTCACCGGCTCGATTTTCTCGGCCATGTTGTAATATTGGTCGTCCATTTTTAAGTCAACGCGTGCTTCGCCGTACTTCTGTTTCCATTCGACGACGAGCTTTTCAAGCAACGCTTTGCGCGCCTCGAACTTCGTGCGGTCGTGGTCGCGGATGATGTATTGCAGCGTCGTCGTCTCCACGTCGCCAGAGAAGCCGTTCAGATGGAAGAAGCCTTCATAGTCGCTCGTATGCTCTGGGGCTTCATCAGCCGGAAGGCGGTTGTGGAACGCCATCGCCAACTTCATCGAGTTGACCATCTTGTTTTTGGCACTGCCCGGGTGCACGTTCGTCCCATGGAACGTGACCGTGGCGCCGGCAGCGTTGAAGCTCTCGTATTGCAGTTCACCGAGCGGGCCGCCGTCCATCGTATAGGCGAAATCGGCGTTGAAGCGGGCGACGTCGAACTTATGTGGTCCGCGGCCAATCTCTTCGTCCGGTGTGAAGGCGATTCGCACCGGGCCATGCGGGATTTCCGGATGGGCCAATAAGTATTCGACCGCGGTGACGATCTCGGCCATGCCGGCTTTGTCGTCGGCACCGAGCAGCGTCGTGCCGTCTGTCGTGATGAGTGTATGTCCAACGTAGCCATCGAGCTCCGGGAAGTCACGCGGCGACAAGATGACTTGGAGCGCCTCGTTCAAGACGATATCGCCGCCCTCGTAATGTGCGACGAGTTGCGGGTTGACGTTCGTCCCGGTGAAGTCGGTCGCCGTATCGACGTGGGCGAGCAGGCCGATCGTCGGTACGTCATGGTCGACGTTACTCGGAAGGGTGGCGAACAAGTAGCCATAGTCATCCGTCTCGACGTCCTCGAGTCCAATCGCTTTTAACTCAGCCTCGAGATGGCGAATCAAATCCCATTGTTTCGCCGTCGACGGTGTCGTCTCACTCGTGAAGTCGGACTGTGTATCAATTTTTGCATACGTGATTAAACGTTCAATTAATTTCGATTGCATGGTCTGCCTCCTCTAATCAATCTGTTCTCGTTTAGTGTAGCATGAGAGCCGGTTTTGAGAAGTATCGAAATTGTTTGAAAATAAAAAGAGAGGCGCTAAGGCCTCTACTTTTACTCAATTTGTATGAAACAAGGGTGCTGGCCTTTTTTAAAGAAGGAACGGCAGGAGAAACGGCAACAAAAACGACGTGAAGATGGCGGACAGGCCCATCGCCGCGCCCCCGGTGGCCCCTGAGAGCGGATGTTCTGTCGCGGCTTGAGCCGTGCCGATGCCGTGGCTGATCGTTCCGAGTGCGAGTCCTCGCGTGAACGGATCAGTCACTTTGAAAAGCGACAACATTAGCGGACCGAACATGGCACCGAGTATGCCACAGGCGACAGTGATGGAGGCAGCAAGCGCCGCGTCTCCTTGGAGCTGTTTTGCCAGTTCGAGTGCAATCGGAGCAGTGACGGATTTGACCGCTAGCCCGATGAGCACTTGGTCCGTCAGTTTGAGCGCCGTTCCAATCATGACTGCGACGATAATCGTCGAGACGGTACCGGCAACGATTGCACTGAGGGCACGTCTCGCGCGTGCGAGTAGCGTCGGCAAGTTGCGGTACAACGGCAGACCGAGGGCGACGGTCGCCGGGCCGAGTAAAATCGTGATCAAATCTTTGGCCGGTTCATACACGTCGTACGGTTGTTCAAAGAGAAGGAGGATCACAATCAAAATAGTTGTGCTCAAGAAGACGACGTTCGTGAACGGAGACGCCCATTTAAATGATAGTTTTCGGCTGATGAGATAGACACCAACTGTGACGAGTACCCAAAATAATGTCATGACGCTTCACCTCGTCTTCCGGAGATGATGGCGGTCACGATGAGCCCCACACTTAGACTGATCATCAAGGCGAGAAAGAGCGGGATCCCTTCTGCTTTTAATAGATTACTATAAGACATGAGACCGACCGCAATCGGGATGAAGAAGAAAGCGAGATGTTTCGTGAGGAAGCCGGCACTGTCCTCGATCCATTCGACTCGGATGATTTTTGTCATAAGGAATATCAACAACAGCATCATCCCGACGACGTTCCCAGGCACTTTCCATTCTAAAGTGGCGACGATCCAATTGCCGAGCGCGCTTAACCCGAATAAGAGCGAAAGGCCGATCATCCATTTGATAAAGAGTTGCATGTATACCATCCCTTCGCGAATACGTTCAAAACGTAAGAATTTTCTCAGATTTATTTGTACAGGTCAAGGTTAGGCAATCATCAAAAAGTGAAGTTCTTCTCTCCAAAGAGGTTTTATAAAAGTACGGAAAGAGGTGTGGAACACATCAAAAATGACCGAATCGAAAAGAGAGTCGACCCTGTGCGGGCGACTCTCTTTTGAATTACGCTTCTTTTTTCTTACGGAACCGTGCGAAGAACTCATACACGATTGGAACGATGAGGAGCGTCAATAGCGTTGAACTTGTCAATCCACCGATGACGGTCACACCGAGACCTTTCGAAATCAAAGCGCCACCTTCAAGACCGAGCGCGAGCGGTGCGAGGGCACCAATCGTCGCGAGTGCCGTCATGAGGATTGGACGGAGGCGCGTACCGGCTGCCTCGAGCAAGGCATCACGCGTCGAGAGACCAGCTTCTTCTTTATGAATAACACGGTCAATCAAGACGATGGCGTTCGTGACAACAATCCCAATCAACATGAGCGCTCCAATCAAGGCAGATACCGAGATCGTCTCGCCTGTAATGAGGAGAGCGACAAGTCCCCCGATAATCGCGTAAGGGAGCGAGAATAGGACGACGAACGGCGTGACAGCACCACCGAACGTGATAACAAGCACCAAGTAGACGATGGCGACGGCCGCGAGCATGGCGAGACCGAGCTGGGTGAACGATTCTTGAATCTGTTCAGTGACCCCACCGACGTCATACGAGACACCAGTCGGGAGCTCGATGTCAGACACACGTTCTTCGATAGCAGCCGAAGCTTCCGTCGCTTTGTCCGTGCTGAGCTCGACGTTGACGCGAGCGAGGAGCTTCCCGTCGCGTTGGACGAGCGTATCCGGTGTCGTACCTTCCTCGACTTCGATGAAGTCCGAGATTGGCCGAGGGCCGAACGGCGTCGTCACTTCTTGTTCTTGCAACTCTTCGATGCTGTCGTACGTGACTTGTTCTGTCGGGATGATGACATCGAGTTGCTTGTCATCGATCGTCACGGTCGAAAGCGGGCTTTCTTGCGCTTGGAACTGTCCAATCGTCTGGGCGAGCTGAGCGGCCGAGACGCCTGCCTCAGCAGTAGCTTGCTGGTCGACGTTGAACGTGTACTGCACGTAAGATTCGCGAAGATCGGACGTCGCTTGACGGACGTAATCCGTCTCTTCTTCAATCGTCTCGATGAATGTCGGGACGATGGCTTCTAGATCTTCGAGCGAGTTGGCATAGACGTTGTACGTCACGCCACTCGTGCCGGCGCCGCCGGCGAAGTCTTGCTCTTTCCATTCCCCGCCTGTAGCGAGTTCGTTCAAGCGTTCGACGTCAGCGATTTTGACGTCAGCGAAATCTTCTGTGTCCGGGTCATACTGGACGATGAAAATCCCTTGTTTGTTGTTCCCCGGGTTGAGCGGGTTCTCGCCACCGACCGTGAATTGGACGTCGGTCGCGTCTGCTTGCTCTTCCATGAAATAAGTTTCGGCGATTTCAGCTGCCGCAATCGAATCGTCAAGTGTTTGGCCCGGTTCTGGGTCGAACGTGACGTAAAGCGTCTTCTCCGACTCTTGGTTCAAGAAGTTGACCCCGATGGCTGGGACGAGGGCGAAACTTCCGATTAAGAGTGCTGTCGCGAGACCGAAGACGACGAGTTTATGGTTGAGCGACCAGTTGAGGACACCACGATACCATTGCGCGAGCTTCCCTGGTCCTTCTTCTGGTTTCAATTTATCGCGGTTCTTAAAGAACGAGTCGGCCATCATCGGTACGACCGTGATCGCGACGAGTAATGACGCGAGCAAGGCGAAGACGACGGTCAAGGCGAACGGTAAGAACAGCTCACCGACGAAGCCAGTGACGAACCCGAGCGGCAAGAAGACAGCGATTGTGACGATCGTCGACGACGCGATCGGAATGAACACTTCTTTCGTCGAGGCGATAATCAGTTCTTTGCCTCGCAACGTTTCGTTCGGACGGGTGAGGCGGCGGTAAATGTTCTCAATGACGACGATGGAGTCGTCGACGACGCGTCCGATGGCGACGGTCATCGCGCCGAGCGTCATGATGTTAAGCGTGATGTCGAGCTGTTTCAAGACGATCAATGCCATAAGGAGCGAGAGCGGAATCGAGATGACCGCAATAATCGTCGAGCGGAAGTTACGAAGGAACACGAGAATGATCAAGATGGCGAACAAGCCACCGAGCAACGCTTTCGAGACCATCGTCTCGACCGATTCTTCAATCGGTTGACCTTGGTCGAGCGTGACCGATACTTTGGCCGTGTCATAGTCGGCTTCGAAGTCGGCGAGCACGTCTTTGACGGCGTTGACGACGTCGACGGTGTTCGCATCTTGTGTTTTCGTCACTTGAATCCCGATGGAACGTTCCCCGTTCGACCGTGAAATCGATTCCTCGATCCCGCGGTCTTCAATCGTCGCGAGTTCGCTCAAGGCGACGGTCGGGACAGTCGTCGGGATGTTGGCTGGTGGCACGGCACCTGGCACTTCAGTCGGGACTTGTGGAGTCTCGCCAGTCGGAAGTTCTGTTGGCGCACCTGGCACCGGCTGTTCCGTTTGTGCGGGTGAGTACGGGATTTGGAGGTCGCGGAACGCCTCGAGCGTCTCTGACTTCCCGTCGATGACGACGGCTTGTTCCGTATCACCGAGTTCATACAAGCCGAGCGCGATGCGGGCATCGTTCGCTTGAATCAACTGTTTGACCGTGTCTTCCGTCAAGTTGTATTCGGCAAGTGCCTCCTCGTCGAACTGAAGCTCGACGCGACGAATCTCTTGTCCGGCGATTTGCACGGTCTGAGCGCCTTCGACACCTTCAAGCGCTGGTTGTAACTCATCTTCAACCAATTTCGTCAATTCAGCCAAATCGAGACTCTCATCCGAGACGGCTGCCCCGATGACCGGGAACGCGTCAAAGCTGAGACGCGACACTTGCGGGTCTTGAACGGCTTCAGGCAACTCGACGTTGCTGAGCGCGTCTTTGACGAGTTGTTCAGCCTCTTCCATGTCGGTGCTGAAGTCGTAATCAATTTGAATGTTTGAAGCGTTCTGGAACGAAGACGAACGAACTTGTTCGACACCGTTCAAGCTCTTCAAGCGCTCTTCGAGCACGGTGCTCACTTCATCGAGCACTTGTTCAGGTGAGGCTCCTGGATAAATCGTCGTCACCGAGACGGTCGGTGTCGTGATGTCAGGCAATGTTTCTAGTTTCATCGTCAAGCCGGCGAAAATTCCGGCGGCTGTCAAGATGATCGTCATCAACCAGACTGCGAACTTGTTGTTGACGGAGAAGGACGTGATTTTCTGCATGGGGTTCATTTCTCCTCTGATGGTTTAGTCTGTTTTACCCGCATCGATATGCCGGGCTCGCTCGATCAAGCGAGCGATAATGTCGTGCTTCAAGGCAGGGGGGGCGACGCCGACGTTGAAGTGCTCGGACATCATCATGCCTTCGAGTGCATAACGGATGATCATCGTCTCGACGGGGTCGCTCGTCTGTTGAAACGCTGCGAAGAACGTGTCGAGGTCATGCTTCCACCGTTCGGCGTACTCTTGGTCGACAGCGAACAGCGTCAAGAAGGCAATCATCTTCTCGGCGTCGATTTGAATCGGTGAACGCTCGGGATGGAGTTTCGTCTCGTCAAATAGGCGGACGAACGCTTCGACAGGACCGTTGCCGTCCGCTTGAAGCGACTCGTACAACTCGTTTTGCTCGGTTTGGAGCCGTTCGACGATGGCGGTCAACAGCGCTTCTTTGGATGGATAATGATACAGGAGACCACCTTTCGAGACGCCAGCCGTCTTGGCGACTTCATCTAATGTAAGATGATGCACACCATGCTCCATGATGATATCCGTCGCGGCATCCAACAATTTCTGTTTCGTGATCATTGATCGGTTTGTCATGTCATGCCTCCTTTCTGTACCGACCAGACGGTTTGTTCTCTTTCACTATAGAGGGCTAGTCGTTTTAAAGTCAAGAAATGATAAGGTCAAAACTGTTAAGTTATATACGTATAACTACGGTAAACGATTTCAAAAAAAGGTTGACGTGAGAATGATTATCAGTGATGATAGTAACTGAGAGTAATTATCATTACCAATAATAGAGATGAATAAGTGGGGGATTATGAAATGAACAAAAAGTACATGGCACTTGGCCTTTCGGCTGCGCTCACAACATCGCTTCTTGCGGCTTGCGCCAGCACAGAAGAAACGACGACTTCAAGCGACAACGAGACAGCAGAAGAGTCAAAAGTCGTTAATGTTTACTCGAGCCGTCACTATGATGTCGATAAAGAGCTTTACAAGCAGTTCGAAGAAGAGACAGGCGTGAAAGTCAACGTCGTCGAAGGGAAGAGCGATGAGTTGCTCGAGCGTTTGAACACAGAAGGCGATAACACGGAAGCCGATCTCTTCATCACAGCGGATGCAGGGAACTTGTATCAAGCGAAAGAAGCGGGACACCTGCAAGCGGTCGATAGCGACGTGCTTGAGTCGAACGTCCCAGAGAAATATCGTGACACAGATAAAGAATGGTTCGGTCTCACGAAACGGGCGCGTGTCATCGTCTATGCGAAAGACCGCGTGAAACCAGAAGACTTGTCAACGTATGAAGCACTCACAGAAGAACAGTGGAACGGCAAAGTACTCGTCCGTCCGTCTGAGAACATGTACAACATCTCGCTCCTCGCCTCATTCATCGAAGTGAACGGTGTCGACCAGGCAAAAGAGTGGGCGAAAGGCATGGTCAACAACTTTGCACGCGACCCACAAGGGAACGACCGTGACCAAGCGAAAGCAGTCGTGGCCGGTGAAGGTGATGTCGCCATTATGAACACCTACTACATGGGTCTCATGTTGAATTCGGAAGATGCGGAAGAGAAGAAAGTCGCTGAACAACTTGGCGTCTTCTTCCCGAACCAAGATACGACGGGGACACACGTGAACATCTCAGGAATCGCGATGACGAAAGCCTCGAAGAACTCGGAGAACGCGAAGAAGCTCATGGAGTTCATGTCTGATCCGTCGGCACAAGAGCAGTTCGCGAGCGTAAACTACGAGTATCCAGTAAATGAATCGGTTGAACCGAACGAACTCCTTAAATCATGGGGTGAGTTCAAAGAGCAGGACATCAACTTGTCTGTCCTCGGTGAAAACCAGCAAGAAGCCATCCGCGTCTTCAACGAAGCGGGCTGGAAATAAGAAGACTTCGGCTTGAACAGACGTTCAGGCCGAAGATTTTTGCGTTTCTCGACACGCTAGCGGTACAACGAGAGCGTTGAACCTGATATGATGGGACAGGAAGTGACTGAACGAAAGAAGAACGGGAGTTGTACGACATGAACTGGTACGCGTTGAAACGACAACTGAATGGATGGGCCATCCTCAGCTTTATCGCGCTCTTGTTCATCGTCCTGCCAGGTGTCGTCGTCTTGGTCGAACTATTCGCACCGGTCAATGACAACTGGCAACACATCCGCGAGTATTTGTTGCCGACTTACGTACGCAATACCCTGTTCATCATGCTTGCGACCGGCCTGCTGACGACGATTATCGGGACGAGCTTAGCTTGGTTCGTCACGGTATACGACTTCCCGTTCCGTAAGTTCTTCAAATGGGCGCTCATCTTACCGCTCGCCATCCCGCCTTATATCGGGGGATACACGTATCACGGGATTTTGAACTATACGGGCGTCATCCAGACGACGCTACGCAATGAGTTCGGCATCACCGTCGACCAGACGTATTTCAACATCATGACGATTCAAGGAACGGTGTTCATCTTCACGCTGTTCTTGTATCCATACATTTACACGATCACGCGGGCCTTCTTGCACAACCAATCGTCCTCGATGATTGAGAACGCCCGCATCCTCGGCCGCGGCTCATGGGATATCTTCTTCACCGTCGTCATCCCGATTTCGCGTGTCGCCATTATCGGCGGGGTCAGCCTCGTGTTGATGGAAGTATTGAACGACTATGGGGTCGTCAAATACTTCGGGATTCAAACGTTCAGCACGGCCATCTTCAGTACGTGGTTCGGGATGAAAGATACGTCCTCGGCGCTGAAACTCGCCGGGACGCTCATGATTCTCGTCATCGCCATCTTGACGATGGAACGGCTCGTCCGAGGTCGGAAGCAGTTCAGCTATGCGACGACGAAAGTGAAGCCGCTCAAACCGAGACAATTGAACGGGTGGCACCGCTACGCCGTATTCGGCTATGTGGCGACCATCTTCGCCGTCGCGTTCCTCATCCCGTTCGTGCAGCTCGTCGCTTGGACGGTATTGACGTTCGAACAAGTGTTCACGGCCGAGTTTTTCCGCCTCGTCTGGAACACGGTGAGCGTGGCGTTCATTGCGACCGTGATCATTCTCGTGTTCGCGCTCATCATCGCCAACTACACGCGCCTGTTCCCGTCGAACATGACACGCGTCATCTCGAAAGTGACGACGCTCGGTTATTCGATTCCGGGAGCGGCCATCGCCATCGCCGTCATCACGTTGTTCTTGCTGCTTGATGAGTGGGTGCTGAACGTGGCGCTCGCCTTGGATTTAGGCCAGACGTTCGTGTTCAGGACGACGCTCATCATGCTCATCTTCGCCTACGTCATCCGCTTCCTCGCCATCGGCTATAACTCGATCGAGAGCGGATTTGAGAAAGTCGGCAAATCGTTCACGGAAGCGTCGCGCATGCTCGGCTGGGGAACGGTGCAGACGTTCTTCCGAGTCGACATCCCGATGATTAAAGGGGCGATCATGAGCGCGTTCATCCTCGTCTTTATCGATATTATGAAAGAATTGCCGCTGACGCTGTTTTTACAGCCGTTCAATTTTTCGACGCTCGCCACACAGGCGTTCAAATATGTCAGTGACGAGAAGATACATGAGGCCGCGCTCGCCTCAATCGTCATCGTGCTCATGAGCGGACTGTTGATCTTTGTGTTCCATAAGGTGCTTGATAAGGAGGCCGACTAATGTTTGTTCAAATCAACGATTTACACTTCAGCTATAAAGGTGCGCAAGCCGAGACGATTAAAGGATTCTCAATCTCGATCACGAAAGGTGAAATCGTCTCGCTTCTCGGTGACAGCGGTTCTGGGAAGAGTACGATTTTACGCCTCATCGCAGGACTTGAGATGCCGAATCAAGGCGTCGTCGTCGTCAACGATTGTGTCTGTTGCGACGATTGCCAGTTCATGCCGCCTGAACAGCGTGGTGTCGGGATGGTGTTCCAAGACTATGCGCTCTTCCCGCATATGACCGTTGAGAAGAACATCCGCTTCGGTCTGCATAAATTGAGCCGGAAAGAGCGGAACGAGCGTGTCGAAGAGATGCTGACGCTCGTGAACTTGTCCGAGTTCCGTCATCGCTATCCGTATGAGCTCAGTGGTGGTCAGCAACAGCGTGTCGCGCTCGCGCGTGCGTTGGCACCGAAACCATCGCTCCTCATCTTGGATGAGCCGTTCAGCAACTTGGACACGTCGCTCCAACATCGCATTCGGGACGATTTGCGCCGCCTCCTCAAACAGACGGGAACGACGACCATCTTCGTTACCCACGATGAAGAGGATGCGGAGGCGCTCGCCGACCGTATCGTCTATCTCGGAGAAGGCAAAATTAAAAAGCAGGTTATGACGGAGAACAACAAGACGTTCAATCCGCAGATTCCATGTTTCGTCTAAACGAAAAAGCATGCCTCATCGAGGGATGCTTTTTTTGAAGGCGAAATCAGATACAAAGCACCCACAGACCGCCATCTGTGGGTGCTTTGGTCATCACTTCGTCTGTGCGGAAGGACTCGACTCGTTCCCGAGTTGATCGATGGCTGTCACGTAATAAGTGGCCTGTTCGTTCATGACTTCTATACTCTTCCGAGCGTGCGACGGGATACTCTCGATATGGGTCTCTTCACCATCGACGACCTCATAGACGCGATAGCCGATGACGGCGTCGTCACGGACGGCGTGCCACGTCAATAAGTTCCCGCGGAGTTCGACGCTCGTCGGTGCGTCGAGTTCGACTTCGGTATTGATCTCGGTATCGACAAGTTCGGTATAGACGACGAAACGCTCGTCGTAACCGCCGTCACCGAACGTACCGGAACACGTGATCAAATTCAAATGTCGACTCGACGTGGCCCCGAAAATATCTTCGATCGGTGCGTTTTTCGTATCGTAACTCTCTGTTTTTGTGACACGAAACGTCAACGTGTTGCCATTCTCATCGATGATCGTCACGTCATCGCCTGTCTTCAGCTGATCGAGCTCATAGAAGACGGCAGGGCCGGTCTTACTGTCCACATGTCCCGCGATGACGGCATTCCCTTTACTGCCTGGCTTGACGCCCGGCTCGAACCAACCGACTTGGTTCTCGTCTTTTGGGACGCCCATCTGTCCGTTGTCGAGTACGCCGACCTGTTCGATCGCGGTGTCGACCTTGATTTTGGGAATTTGAAGTTGGACGGGTGTCGCGGCCTTGGCACTTTCCTCTTCCTCGGCTAATCGGAGCTTCTTCACCTCTTCCTGTAGAAGTGAGAATTCAGCCGATAAATCTGGGCTCTCCTCTATTTGTTTTTCTTCTACAGGTGGTGACGACGATTCTTGGGCGCTCGTCCACGTCCAGAAGCTAAAACAAAAGAGAGAGAGCGCCAGAAACAAATGGCGCTTGTTCATGGGGCTCCCTCCTTATTGAATTATTGAACAGATTCTTTACGGTTGCGAAGCGTTACAAAGGCGAGCAAGATTCCGCCAAGTACAGCAAGGCCAGCGTAGAGCGTGTTCATTGATTGTTCTTGTGCACCACCGAGACCTGTTTCAGGCATCTCTTCAGGCATTGTTGTTTCAGCGAACTTGTCAGGCATTTGTGTCACGATCGCGTTACCGAGTGTCTCACCAACACCGAACATGAACGCGTATCCTTCACGGAATGACATCCAAGCGGCATCCGCATCACCAGCTACATACTGGTCGAACGTTTGAAGCACGAGGGCCTCATGTTGTTTGATCGCTTCTTGGCCAGCTTCTTGTGGCAAGTTACCTTCTGTCGCTGCATCGAGGAATGTACTGAAATCGACAGCGAACTGGTCGAGCTTCATGCGTGCTTCTTCAATTTTAGCTTCATCGCCTTCGAGTGTAGCGGCAACGATGTCACCTTGTGCTGTGATGTGGTTCCCATTCCATACTTTTTCGAATTGGGCCGCACCTTCATCACCGTAGACTGAACCGATGGCTGCTTTGAAATCGAGTGTGTTCTGATCTTCAGCCCAGCTCACGTAGTCGAAGTCTTCTGCTTGATCGTAGCCTTTTTGCATGCCGATTGCTGCGAGGGCGAAGTGTTCACCAGCAAGGCTGTTCAATGTTGAACGAAGCTCGACGGCCGGTGTGTCAGCAGCAGTTTCAAACTTGTCAGGCATCTGTGTGACGATTGCGCCTGAGAGGGCTTTACTGATGTCGAACATGAGCTTGTACCCTTCACGGTACGTCATGTATGCCGACTCGTAGTCACCTGCGACATAGTTGTCGAATACTGAGAGAACTTGGTCTTCGTGAAGCTCGAGTACGTCAGCGGCTGCGTCTTTTGGTAAGTTACCTTCTGTTGCTGCATCAAGGAATGTTGAGAACTCTTCGACGAATTCGTCGACCTCAGCTTCAGCGTCAGCGCGAAGCTCTTTGTCTTCTGATTTAGCCGCTTCAACGAAGTCAGCTGAGTAGTCGTTGTGACCAGCGAAGATGTCTTCGAACTGGGCTGCGCCTTCATCTCCGTAAATTGAAGCGATGGCCGGTGTCATGTCGAGTGCGTTTTGATCGAGTGCCTTCATCGCGACTTCAGCGTCTGGTGCTCCATCATAAGCTTTCATCATCGATGTGACGGCTAAGACGTAATGCTCAGACAGTAATTGATCGAGCGTGGCTCGTAAGTCACCTGCTGGTGTGCTTGCTGTCGGCGCGTGATCCGCTGCCTGTGCATTCAATGGGACGAGTAAGCCGAGTGCGAGTGCCGGTGCTACAATCTTGTTCATTGTTTTCTTCTTCATGGGTAATCGCTCCTTTTTTTGAGTGGTTGTCGTTGTTTACACCCATCTAACGGAGCGGTTCAAAAAATGGATCACTCTTTTTTTATTTTTTTTCGTTTTTTTGTTGAAGTGTGCGATAAACCCCTGGTGCGACGCCATATTTTCGTTTAAAGATTCGATGAAAATATGGATAGGAGCGGAATCCGGACAGCTCGGCGATCCGTTCGAGAGAGTGTTGCGTATACTGCATCTGTTCTTCGGCGAGCTGGAGTCGAATCGATTGGGCATAGGCGACAATCGTCATACCGGTCACTTCTTTGAACAAGTGGACGGTCCGCGATACACTGAGCCCGACCGCGTCGGCGACGTCCGCCACTTTGAAGTCGCTCGTGACGTTTCCTTCTATATAACGCATCATGCGTGACACGACCGGTGGCCGCACGTTCGCTTGCACTTCTTGGACGGAACGGTCGAGCATGAGAAGCAAGGCTTCAATCAGCGTTTCAATCAAGGCCGGACTTTGTTCAGTCGTCGGGCGTCGTGCCTCTTCGGTGATGTGTTGCCAGAGTGACAACAGGCGAGGGTCGATCGAGATGGACGTGATGCGGGAACGATTCGTCGCAGTCCACCACGTATCAAGTGATGAACCGTTGCAGAAGAGATGATAATCTCCGCTCGCCGGGGTGTCGACATGCAGTTCGTACTCGTCACCAGGTTTGACGAGCAACAAATCGCCAGGCCGTACCGTATACGTCTCTCCATTGACGACGATTCGTGCCGTGCCTTCAGTCTGCAAGCGAATCAAATACGTCTCCAATCGATTAGGGGAAGGAAAAGTGTAGGTCGTTGTATGATACGAATAGCCACAAAAGCCAATTTCCATCGAATCATCCTTTCTTAATAGCAAAATCGTGCATATTCTCATCATATCATGGATAGAAATCAAGGCGAGGAGCGGGTACGATGAAATCGACAGAACGTATGAGGAGGATGAAACATGAAACAATGGTGGAAAGAAGCGGTCGTCTATCAAATTTACCCGCGCAGCTTTAATGACTCGAACGGTGACGGGATTGGGGACATCCCTGGAATCACCGAGAAGATGTCGTATTTGGCGGAACTCGGCATCGATGTCATCTGGCTATCGCCGGTGTACGATTCACCGAACGACGACAACGGATACGACATCCGCGATTACCGGGCCATCATGGATGAGTTCGGAACGATGGACGATTTTGATGCGATGCTCGAAGAAGCGCATCGTCACGGCATCAAAATTATGATGGACCTCGTCGTCAACCACTCGTCGGACGAACACCAATGGTTCATGGAGTCGCGCTCCTCAAAAGACAGCCCATATCGGGACTACTACATTTGGAAAAAAGGCGAGAACGGTCAGCCACCGACGAACTGGGGTGCTTTCTTCGGAGGGAGTGCCTGGCAATACGATGAGGCAAGCGACGAATACTACTTGCATCTGTTCAGCAAAAAGCAACCAGACTTGAACTGGGAGTCAGAGACGTTGCGCCGTGAAGTATACGATTTGATGACGTACTGGCTCGACAAAGGGGTCGACGGTTTCCGAATGGATGTCATCAACATGATTTCGAAAGATCCGAGTTATCCAGACGGCGAGACGCGGGGGACAGGTTACGGGGACGGCACACCGTTCTTCTTCAATGGGCCGCGCATCCATGAGTTCATGCAGGAGATGAATCGTGAGGTCCTGTCGAAATACGATACGATCACGGTTGGTGAGATGCCGGGCGTCAGCGTCGACGAGGCGAAGCTTTATACAGGAACAGACCGTGACGAGTTGAACATGGTGTTCCATTTCGAACACGTCGACGTCGGCAACGGCAGTTTCGGCAAATGGAATCCGACGGACTGGAAGTTGACGGACTTGAAGACAATCTTCTCGCGTTGGCAAGAAGGTCTTGAAGAAGATGGCTGGAACAGTCTCTACTGGAGCAACCATGACCAACCGCGAGCCATTTCACGGTTCGGGAACGACTCGGACGAGTATCGTGTCGTCTCTGGCAAGATGCTGGCGACGCTCCTGCACATGCTGAAAGGGACGCCATACATCTATCAAGGTGAAGAGTTCGGGATGACGAACGTGGCGTTCGACTCGATTGATGAGTACCGTGACATCGAGACACTCAACGCGTATCGGGATTACACGACGAATGGCTTGTTGACGCATGATGAGATTTTCCGCGGTATTCACGCACGTGGGCGTGACAACTCGCGGACACCGGTCCAGTGGTCGGCCGAACCGCAAGGCGGATTCACGTCCGGAACGCCGTGGATTGGGGTCAACCCGAACTATACGACCGTGAACGCGGAAGCGGCGCGGCGTGATCCAGACTCGCTGTTCCATTACTATCGCCAGTTGATTCAGCTCCGGAAACAAAATCCGATCGTTGTCTACGGGAAGTATGAACTGTTACTCCCAGACGATGAAGCGGTATACGCCTTCACTCGAACGTTCGAAGGGGAGACGTGGCTCGTGCTCTGCAACTTCTCGGATGAGACGGTGACACGCGAACTCCCGTATGACGTGACAGAACGAGTCATCGGGAACATGGAACCGATCGAACCGTTCACGCTTCGTCCGTATGAAGCGCAAGTGTATAAAGTGTGACGAAAAAAACTCGCCTCCGTGGCGAGTTTTTGTTGTGTCGTTAGTAAAGATGCCCCGTTTCGGGAATAAGGATAGGAGAGTCTGAACGAAAAGGGGGAAACGCGATGAATACGTTAATCGCTTATTCGACCCGCTACGGGACGAGTGAGAAAGTTGCCCATTTGTTGGCCGAACGGCTTCCGGGAGACGTTCACATCCAAAATGTAGTCGAGCAGCCGGATGTCGAGTGGGAGACGGTCGACCATGTGATTGTCGGCAGCTCGATCCGGATGGGCAAAATTCAAGACGAGATGACGGCTTGGCTGCACAGGAACGAAACCCAACTGCTCAAACGACCGCTCGGCCTCTATTTATGTGCCGGTACGCCGACTGCGGCCGAACGGCAACGAGAACTCGAGGATGCTTATCGAGAAGTGTTGCGGGCACATGCTTATTTCGTCGAAGTCGTCGGCAACGGCTATGATTTCGAACGAATGGGCTTTCTCGACAAAGCCATCGTCCGCATGATGGCGAAACAGACGGTGAGTTCACTCAATTTAGATGAGGCGATGCTCGATGAACTCGTCGAGTCGGCTCAAGCGTCATTGCGTACGCGATCGGAAAACCCATAAGCGAATAAATCATGGGCCTCGATCGGGCTACTCGTGGAGATGAGTACATCTCCACTTTTTTGTTCGCCTTCAATCCGACGGAGCATGACGTTCGTCAGTTGCCCGCCGACTTTCAACGCGACCGGGGCCGAGTTACGGCAAATGACGTCCTCGATCGTGACGTGATCGGTCCGGTTATCGCCGCCGAACAGTTCGATGTCGGCCCGTCCCGAAGTAAACCCGCTCGCCGCAATCCGTTTCAAGCGGACGTTCCGAGACTTGTATTGAACGGCGAGCGCCGGATTTCCACGATAGTCATATTCAGGATTCCCAATCGCCGTGAACCCGTGAATGAACACGTCTTGATACGCTGATATGACGAGGCTACGCGCAGAAGACTTCTTATAAAGACTCGAACGGACCGGCTCCATTGAGACGAGGTTCGTCCCTGAAAGGAAGCGTGCCGTCTTCGACTGCGGATCATCAGCCAAGTGGTGGCTGATGTGCCGGAAGTTGAACGAGCGATTATCGTGATATGAGAAGTGTCCGAATATGTGGACGTCGTGAGCGGCTGAAGACGTCCCGTGCGCCTTCACTTCGACGCCCCCGAAGCAACCCTCGCTCATATTGTTGACGAGTGTGACATGGCGTGACCCGTCATCAATCTCGATTCCGTTCGAGTTCGAGAATCCATGGGCATGGGTGCGTCCGTGTGGATGATGACAATAGCAGTTCGTGATATAGATGGCGTCACTATGGTGGGTCGTGATGCCATCGTCGCCGTAATTCGTCGCCTCGCAATGATCGAGCCACACGTAGCGGCTACCTTTTTTGGCGCGTAATCCGTCTCCCAAGTAATGATAGTGGGGTGCAGTGATATCAAAGGCATGCAGTCCCGCGTTTTTCGCCGTGACGTGATGGATCCAACCGAATTTGACGTGCGCGAACGTCAACGCGCTCGAAGCGGTATCGCCACTCGACGTCCGGTCGACGTCACCGAGGCGCTCCACGTTCCAGTCGAGCGTCAAATGTGCGACTTCGATATGGTGGTTGCCGGCGAAGGGAGTCGCATTTCGAAGTAATCGTCGATGTTTCGGGGCCCGGTCCGAGAGCTTGATGATCGTTTCCTGCTGGCTTGCCCCTTCAAGCACACAGTTCGACGGGATACGGATGCCGCGGACGATATATACGCCGGCCGGCACGTGGACGTGGCGGTTCGACCTAAGGGCGAGCCGGAAAGCGAGGGTGCAATCCGTCTGCCCATCCCCGATGGCGCCATAATCGGTGACGTCGACGTGCTGACGCGTCATTTGCCTCAAGTTCAAGTGCTCGGCGTCGAGCCGGCGCATCCACACCGGGCGGACGATTCCTTCTACTATTTCAAGCGGCAACGAACTCGTCACTGGAACGATACGCTCCGTCATTGGCAAATGGGAGAGATAAGTTTTTGCTTGATCGGGATAGGCCGTACGTCGAGTCGCCTCATGCCAATCGAGTGTTTCCGTCAGTAACTTATCAAGTGCCCAATTCGAATGCTGGGCGATCGTGGCGGCAATGTTCGAACGGTCAATGTATGCTGTCATATGGTTCATCCTCCTAGCGTTCACTACAATTGGATGTACCCGTTTTAGAAGTATTTTTAGCAAACCGAAGTATTTAGTAGACAGAAGCATTTATCCATGGTATATTCTATATGTGCTTAATTAAGAATAGCTGGAAACATAATTCACAAAACGCTTTGGATTATTTTTCGTTTAAGATAATCCTAGAGGTTTGTGATTTTTTATTGGTCAGTTTTTTCTAGTAAGGCACTACTAGAACGCACAGCGTTTATTTCAGGAGGGTTCATTATGAACACAGGTAAAGTAAAATGGTTTAACTCAGAAAAAGGTTACGGCTTCATCGAAATGGAAGGCGGAGACGACGTATTCGTACACTTCTCAGCAATCCAAGGCGACGGCTTCAAGACACTTGAAGAAGGCCAAGCAGTAACTTTCGAAATCACTGACGGAGCTCGTGGACCACAAGCTTCTAACGTTGAAAAAATCTAATCTTCCTTTCTAAGGAATTTTATAACCTGCTCGCTTCGGCGAGCAGGTTTTTTGTTGTCCGCGTGTTTAATCACTTGCCCCGGGGGAATCAATATACGAGTGACTACCACAAGGAGGTTTTTCAGAATGGATGCAATGCAAACGGCAAAACAGATTTTAGATCATAGTAACGTAGGGACAATGGCAACGGTTTATAAAGGGAAGCCGCACAGCCGTTATATGACATTTTTCCATGATGACTTGACGCTCTACACCGCAACTTCGAAAGAAACGGATAAAGTGGATGAACTGAAAAATAATCCGTATACACATATTTTGATTGGCTATGACGGGGACGGCGTCGGGGATACGTACCTCGAGATTTTAGGCGAGACGAGTGTATCTGACGATGAATCGATGAAAGAAAAGGTATGGAACGAGAAACTCGAAGGTTGGTTCGACGGTCCGGATGATCCAAAACTCGTCATCTTAAAAATCGCGCCACAATCGATGCGCGTGATGAATAAAAAAGGACAGCCACCTCAAGAGGTGAAGTTGTAACTCAAACAAGGACGTCCCTCGCGGACGTCCTTTTCGAATTGACTAATTTCCAAAAAGTGACTGACCTGTGACGCACATATGAACGAAACGTGAACTTTTGTCCTAACCTATGTGAAAAGATGAACATGGATGGTATATTGTGAATGTAATCACATATAAGTCATCATTCACTCATTCTAAGGAGGAATTATCATGTTCACAAAATTTTGGCAGAACCACAACGTCGCCACCGGTATTTTGACAGTCCTTCGCGTCTGGCTCGGCTATCACTGGCTCACAGCAGGTTGGGGCAAAATCACAGGCGGATTTGGTTCAGAAGGATATCTTCAAAACGCAGCTTCTCTCGCCACGGGTGATCACCCAGCCGTTGCCGGTTGGTGGGCAGCATTCCTTGAAAACTTCGCCATCCCGAACGCAGCCTTGTTCGATGTGTTGATCCCATACGGTGAATTCCTAGTCGGTCTTGGACTCTTAGTGGGTGCCCTCACACGTAGCGCAGCCTTCTTCGGTCTCGTCATGAACATGGCGTTCTTGCTCTCAGGTACGGTCAGCACGAACCCGACGATGTTAATCGTATCAGTCCTCATTCTCGTCGCAGGCTACAATGCTGGTAAACTTGGCGTCGATGGATTGTTCCTTCGCAAGTTCGTGGAAACAAAAGTCATGCATCGTTCACCAAATCGTCAAATAGCGTAACGACTTTATGACGTTCTCCTGTGACAAACCTCACCACTTTCGGCTACGATGAACGTAGCATCGATTGAAAAGGAGAACGAATATGAACGCGACACATTTTAAATGGCTCGGATACACAGAAGGAGTGTCTTTCTTACTCTTGTTGCTCATCGCGATGCCGCTCAAGTATTTGGCGGGCATGCCGCTCGCTGTCAGTATCGTCGGCGCCGCCCATGGTTTCCTGTTCGTCGCTTACGTGGCGGCAGCCGTCTATATGGCATGGCGTTTCAACTGGGGCTTCAAAGTGTTGGTCCTCGCCGTCATGGCGTCGGTCATCCCACTCGGACCGTTCTTGTTAGAGAAACGCGTCCTTCCATCAACAGAAAAGACATCGAACTGAAAAACGTTCGATGTCTTTTTGTGTTCACGCACTTTCTGCTTTCGCTGACACATTTGCTTTTTCGGCAGCGATGTCGTGACGGATCCGATACATCGCGAACAACGTAATGGTGAGCAGGCAGAGCATACAAATCGTATAGAGTGAAGCGACCGGCATCCATTCGCTCAATAGGCCAAACACGATGAATCCGAACGGTGTGATGCCCATGGCGAGGGATTCGAGAACACCGATCACGCGACCGAGATAACTTGGTTCCGTGTTCGTCTGTAAATAGAGCTGGATGGGGATATTGACGCGGATGATGAAGAATCCGCTTAATAAGGCGAAACCAGCGAAGAAGACGATAGCTGGTGTGACTGAGAAGTCAAAATAGAGCGGGACGGCCGGTCCGATAAAGAGGCAACTGATAATGATTAGCGCGGTTCGGGTCGTGGCTAGCCGATGCTTGATTTGAAAGACCGGTAACGCATGGGCGAGCGAGGCGACTAAAAAGCCGACGGCGAACATGCTTTCTAAAAAGCCGAACTGGAGCGGACTGACGCCGACTTCTTGTAGGGCGGCAATCGGGAATAGTACTTCTGCGGCAACGAAGAAGAAATTGAGCAATGCTGCTAAAAGGGTCAACGTCCAAAGTACGCGCTGGCGTTTCAAGTAGTGGAAGCCAGATTGGACCTCGTTCCAAGTCGATTGCTCGGTGGGGACATGGTCATACGTTTTAAAGTGGAGACGAGAGGCGAGAAAGGCGGCGATGACAAACAAGAGCGACGAACTGAACAAAAATGCCGAGACGGGCAGCAAAGTGAACAGTGCCCCGGCGAGCAATGGCGTGCTGATGCTAGAGATGGAAATGGTGCTTTGAATGAGCGAGTTTGCGCGTTGGAGCCCGTCTTCGTCAAACAAGAGCGGAATCGAGCTCGACAACGTGACCGATAAGAAAGTCGAGACGACAGAGAGCAGACATGTGATAATCAAGAAAGCAGGGACGCCGAACGTCCAGACGAGACTCGCGATGCCAGCAGCCAAAAATAATAAGGCGTTCACTGACTCCATCGTGATAATCACGCGTTTGCGATCCAGTTTGTCGGCGAATGCCCCGGCAAACGGAGATAATAAAACGCGGGGCACTGTGCCGGCGAGCAAGACGAGCGCGAACTGGAGCCCTGAGCCAGATGTTGTCAGCACGGTCAATCCCGCGACGAACGTGAAGAGACTGGATGCGAACAACGACATGAATTTTCCGAGCAACAATACATACAAGTTTGATGAGGTGGTCGTCATATCGATTCTCCTTTACAATTAAGTTCAACCTGATTTAACTTTATAGTAAACGATGACAACCGATTTGTATACAATAAGTTCAATTAAATTTAACTTTTAAGAGGTGGCCTATGATTGGACAACGGATTAAAGCGTTACGAAAAGAAAAAAAGTTGACGCAAAGTCAACTTGCAGAAGGCATCATTACAAAATCGATGCTCAGTATGATTGAGAACGGCAAAGCAGAGGCGTCGATGCGCAGCCTTCGTGAAATCGCCAAACGACTGGACGTGTCGGTACAGTCATTGCTCGTCGATCCGCGCGAGGCGGAACTCCAGAAAATCGTCGAGGAGATTGAATATGCGCAAGGAGGTCTCCACTCATGGGAAGACGAGGCCGTTCAGAAGGCGCTCCTCCCTTACGTGGACGTTGAGATGAACTCGGTATGGCAAGGGAAGGCGTACACGTTACTCGCGGACAGTGTATTTTATAGTGGGAATCAACAACAACTGTTGGAGTGGTATGATCGGGCAATCGCGGTGTTTGAGCGGCTCGAGGAGAAAGAAGAATTGATTATGGCCCGCATCAGCCAAGCGTTTTATCTGCTTATGTGGAATCGGTTTGATGAGGCAATTGAACGGATCGATACGATTGAATTGATTGATTCGAGAAGCATGAAGACGAAGACCCGCGTCGAATTCAGCATGTTGATGGTGTTCCGAAATATGTTGTATGACGACGATTTACCGGGCGCGATTCGTCGTCTCGAGGACACGCTCGATTATATGAAACGAACGAAAATGTATTATCGGGTCGACGATGTGTATCGAACGATTGCGATTTGTGCCCTCTATTTGAAAGATGAAGCGGCGATTGTCGATGCGCTGCAAAAAGCGAAACAATACACGAATTTCACGGACGACGTGACGATGAAAATACGCTTGGCGATGACGGAAGCGCTCTATGCGATTGAATATCGGAAGACGGAGCTGCTCCATCAACAGATTGTGGTCATGAACCAACTGCTAGACGGAAATACAGAATTCATCGCGGCGTTCGAGATGAGTAAAGGTGTCTATTTCGCCTTGACCGGTGAGACAGAGGCAGCCCGGCAATCGTTTTTGAAACTGTTGGAGCATCATGATCAATGGTCGAAGCATGGATTTGTCGATCAAGCGATTTATTTCGAAGGGTTATTAATTGGAACGAGTCACGGGTGTGGGGATGAATGGGTCCCGTTGATCGAACGAGAAGTGGGTCTGTTCCCGGAAGGTCGTTTCCGCAGCCATCTGATGTCGCTCATCAAAAAAATCAAGGGCTGACGCGTCAGCCCTTGAACGTTTGAATGAGTGTACCTTTGCCGTCCTCGACTTGAATCGAGGCGTGGGCACCGTTGATGAGTGTCATTTGCGGCGGGACGTGCCCGCAGTCGATATCGTAAATGACAGGGACGTCGAGCAAGTACTGCAGTTCCGCATACACGTCTTCTGCCGTGTAGCCTTGGACGGGCTGTTGGGCCGCGCTACGCCCGAACAGAATGCCAGACGTATGATTGAACCAACCGGCCCACTTCATTTGAAGCAGGGTCCGTTTGAGTGCCGGGACATCGAGCTCGGCGTTTTCGAAATACCAAAGGATCGGTTCCCCGTTCAAATGGGTCTGTTGGAACGTAGCGACGTCGCCATACGGTGTGCCGATCGTATGCAACAAGACGTCGATACAGCCGCCGATCAGTCGTCCGGTCGCTTCCGTCCCACCGAGTGATTTCCATTCGGTCGGCTCGGTCAAGTGATACACATGAGGGCTCGGGTTCTCATGCTGCCACTCTTTTTGGAACTGTTCCGAGGCGAGCTGGATGACCGTCTTGCCTTCTTTCGTCGATACGACGTCGAGCCAACGCGAGCTCGTCGCGTCCCATTCTTCGCCGCGCAGGTCGACGAGGTTTGTGCCGTGGGCCGAGGCGATGCCGGTCTTGAGCGTGTACACGAATAAAAATAAGCTGACGTCCGAATATCCGAGCATCCATTTCGGCGGGAGCGCATCCCAGTCGATGGTGTCTAATAGCTCGATCAATAAGACGCCGCCCCATGGCGGAATAATCAGGTCAATGGCCTCGTCATGGAACAAGCGCGTCAACTCATCGGCCCGGACTTCTGCCGGTGCCGATTTCGCTTTGTCTTGCGTCCAGACCGATGGTTCAAATTGAAGCGTGAAGCCATGGCGAGTGAATGTGGCTTCGGCCTCGTGGAGCAACTTGTGCAGTTCAGTAGGAACACCCGATGAAGGGGCCGTCACACCGAAGTGATGACCGGTTAACTGTGGATAACGAATCATGTGAGCCTCCTGTGGATAAGTGATAGATGATGTTACGGAAATGGGTTATCCACATGTGGACAATTTATTTGTTGCGCATGCGTTCGGCGTGTTGAATGCCCCAAGCGTTCATCGTCTCGAGCACCGGGATGAGCGTCTTCCCATACTCGCTCAAGCGATAGTCGACACGAGGCGGCACCTCCGGATAGACGGTCCGGATGATGAGGTCCTGCTCTTCTAAGTCGCGGAGCTGGGCCGTCAAAATCTTTTGACTGATGTTCGGAAGGGAACGTTTCAATTCGCTGAACCGCAACGTGTCTTCGTTGATGAGTGCGAGTAAAATCGATGGTTTCCATTTTCCCGTGATCATCTCGAGTGCGGTATCGACCTCACAGCTTGAAATCAGTGGCATCTGTCTCACTCCTCTCTAAGTATCCTTTAGGTAACTATACCACCTTTTTGTGCCGTCTTCTGTCGATCCTACTTAGCGAGTATACTGAGGACAGAGGTGATCAACTATGAAATTAACAAACATACAACTCGGCGCTGTCACGCTGCGCGTCAATGATTTAGAAACGATGAAAACGTATTATGAGCGCGTCATCGGAATGGATGTGCTCGAGACGACAGAGAATCGCGTCACGCTCGGAACGCATGAAATGGCACTTGTCGTCTTACATGAAGTGAAGGGTGTTCGTCTGAATCCACGAGCAGCCGGCTTGTTCCATATGGCCATTTTATTGCCGGACCGTGTCGAACTCGGACGGATTCTTCGTCATTTGATTGAGCAACGGATTGAAGTCGGCCAAGGTGATCATTTGGTCAGCGAGGCGTTTTATTTGAGCGACCCGGAAGGCAACGGCATCGAGCTCTACGCGGATCGTCCCCGAGAGCAGTGGGAATATGAAGCGAACGGTCATGTGAAGATGTCGACGGACCCGGTTGAATATGAATCGATGCTCGAGGCGGCGGCCGACCGTCCGTTCACGGGCCTTCCGAACGGGACGACGATGGGGCATGTCCACTTCAAAGTACGTTCCCTAGAAGCGGCAAAATTATTCTATCAAGATCGTCTCGGTTTCACGGTGACGACCGATTCGTATCCAGGCGCCTTATTTTTAGCGGCCGACGGGTATCATCACCATATCGGGACGAACGTCTGGGCCCGGCCGAGCCAGGCGATGGGACAAGAGGCCGGTCTGGAGGCGTGGACGCTTTTGGTCGACGCAGAGACAAACCGCGCGCTTGGCGGGACGACACCGGAATGGTCGCTCACCGACGATGATGGCATCAAGGTAAATATAAAAAGCGTGGACTAATTGTCCGCGCTTTTTTAGCGTGCTGAAATTTTCTTTTGACTCGAATCAAACGAGAGGCGAATGCCGCGTTTTTGATACGCTTGTTCGACACGTTTTGAATTGATACTGAGCTCAAGATGAGCGAGTTTCAAGTGTTCGAGTTCTGGCACCGTGACATCGAGACGGACGAGCTCCATGTTGCGCTCGGCCTTTTTACGTGTGCGTCTCAAGTTACGGGGCACTTCTTCTGACGTCAGTGCCGCGATCGTTTCATTGATTAATTGTCGTTTGTCGCCTTTGACGCTTAGCGCCGTATAGAGCTTATCAAGCGAACCAAAGCGTTTGATCAACTGGACCGATTGGCTTTCGTCCAATCCGGCCACAGGCGGGATCCCGTCTGAACGGTCTCCTGTCAATGCTTTGACTGCTGAGAGCTGTTTTGGCTTCAATCCTTCGTACAACGCCGCAATCTCCTCAGGACGAATCTCGAGATGTCGCTTGAGCGGGAGCGGGCGATTGTCTTTGATGTCGCAACGAGCCTGCATTTGTTGCAACTCTTGCGTTTGAAGCCAAACGGTGATGCGTGGGCTCACGAGCTGAAGCAAGTCCTTGTCTTTCGTCATGATGACGACAGGAGCGCTACAGCTAAACTTCCGAGCGATATGAGCGATCAAATCTTCTCCTTCATAGCCTTCGACTTGATATTGCGGAATCCCGCTATCTTCAAGCAATTGGCGCATGAGTTCCATTTGAGCTTTCAACTCGGGTGGTGTCTGGCGGCGACGGCGTTTATAGCCTGGATAAAGCTCGCGGCGCCATAATGTTTCACGTGAGACGTCCCACACGACGACAAAATGAGTCGGACGATGTCTACGTAGAATCGTCCGGATGAGGCCGGTCATACCGATGACGGCACTCCGATCGTTTTTAGATACCTCGCGTCCTTTTTTCGTTCGGCTCGCGGCGGCACCGTAATAGGCACTGGCCAGCATGGAGTTTCCGTCAATTAAAAATAGTTTACGTTCCATGCGTAACCTTCTTTCTGTAGTTGTTGGACCGAACATTCATGAACTGTTCGGTGATGTTGTGTCAATGAGTGACACGCACTCAAATAAGCAACATATGTGCAGTATATCACGACAAGGTCTGAAAATATAGCGACAGTTCGGACCGTCTACGAAAAGCCCTCCCCGATTTTTCGGGGAGAGCGGTCTAATAGGTCAGTCGAGTTCAGGTTGAATCTCGTCTTTATGAGCCAAAATCAAATCGACGAAAACGATGCGGTGATTGTCGATTTCACGAACAATCAGCTCATGTTCGCCCGGTAAGACGAAGCGTTCTCCAGTACGTGCATTCGCTTTTTGTGATAAGACGAAGCCGCCGATCGTATCGACATCATCCTCGATTTCGATGCCGAACCGTTCTTCGATCTCTTGCGTCAAGACGAGACCGGACAGGCGATAATGCCCGGGTGTGACTTCGGTGATTTCAGCTTGCTCGTCACGGTCGAATTCATCACGAATCTCCCCAACGATTTCCTCGAGGATATCTTCAATCGTGAGAAGTCCCGCCGTACCCCCATACTCGTCGATGACGAGACACATCATCGTCCGCGCGTTCTGCATTTTCACCATTGCCTCTTGAAGCGGCGTGAACTCCGTCACGAGCGGGAGTTGATGGATGAACGATTCGAACGGGGCGTCGCTCTTGACGAGTTGAGCGGTGAATAGCTGCTTAGCGTTAATAAAGCCAAGCACATCATCGCGGTCACCATCACGGGTGACCGGATAGCGCGTATATTGGTGCTCTTGGACGGTAGCGATAATCGTCTCAATCGAGTCTTCTTCGTCGATGGTCACCATGTTCATCCGTGGGACCATCGCGTCTTTGGCGACACGTTCGTCGAAAGAGAAGATATTTTGAACGTAGGCGAGCTCATTCTCGTTAATTTCTCCACTGCGGAAACTCTCGGTCATGATGATTTTGAGTTCTTCTTCCGAGTGCGCCGTCTCCTGTGCCGTCGTCTGTACGCCGAACAAGCGAAGTGTCAGCCGGGCTGTGCCGTTTAGCACGTGGATGAACGGATACAATAATTTCGTGAAGAAATAAAGCGGTCGGGCGACGAGCAGTGTCAAGCGCTCGGCTTCGTGCACGGCCAGTGTTTTCGGGACCAGTTCCCCGATGACGACGTGCAAGAAGGCAATCAGTAAGAAGGCAATCAAAAAGGATAGGACGGTAGCGAGCGATGTCGATACGTTCAAGCGGTCGACAAGCGGTTGAATCATCCCTTCGATTTGATCCGCACCGATCCAACCGAGACCGAGTGCGGCGAGCGTGATACCGAACTGTGAAGCCGATAGCGAGTCATCAAGGTTTTCAATCACCTTTTTGGCGACAGAGGCCCGTTTGTTTCCCTCGAGCACGAGTTGGTCAAGACGGGCGCCGCGCACTTTAACAATCGAGAATTCAGCCGCCACAAAAAAGGCGGTCATGAAAATGAGCAGGGCGACGATCAATAAGCTGAATAACATGGGACTGTCCAAAAATTCCCCCAAAAATCGGGGAGTCACCTCCATTAGAATAAGTTGTATGTCGTTCAGGAGAATCCCTGAAAACGAATAGTTTGTTTCAGTATAGTAGATTTGCCACAAATATTCAAAAAACAGCCTAAAAGGTTTCACGAAGAGGGGAATGAGGGAACTACAAATCGAGAAGAGACGAAGGAGGAATTGATATGGCTAACTATCCAGAACTGAAAGGCAAAGTCGCAGTCATCACCGGCAGTTCGAAAGGACTCGGTCGAGCGATTGCAGAGCGTTACGCAAAAGAAGGGGTCCATGTCGTCCTGAACTATCGTAGCAGTGAAGACGAGATGAAGAAAGTGATTCAAGGAATTGAAGAGGCTGGCGGCAAGGCAGTCGCGGTGAAAGGTGACGTCGCGGAAGAAGGACTCGCCGAGAAGATGATTGAAACGGCCGTGTCCGAGTTCGGGAAGATGGACATCTTCGTCAATAATGCAGGGGTGCAGGTCGAAGCAAAAACGCATGAGATGGAACTCGACAACTGGAAGAAAATCATCGACACGAACTTGACTGGAACGTTCCTTGGTGTGCGGGCCGCTCTCAAATATTTTGTGGAGCACAAAATCCAAGGGAACATCATCAACATGTCGTCGGTGCACGAAGTGATTCCGCGTCCTGGTTATACCCATTACGCAGCGAGTAAGGGTGGCGTCAAGATGTTCACGAAATCGGTCGCGCTCGAGTACGCACCGAACAAGATCCGTGTCAACGGCATCGCGCCGGGCGCGATCGACACACCGATCAACGAAGAGACAATGCAAGACCCGGAAGAGAAAAAAGGACTTGAGGCACTTATCCCGACGCATGAGATCGGGCGTCCTGAACAGATTGCGGCCGTGGCGGCCTGGCTTGCTTCTGACGAGTCGTCGTACGTCACAGGCGCGACGATTTTCGCGGATGGCGGTCTATCGCTGTACCCGGCTTTCGGACCTGAAAATAAAGTACAATGACGAAAGGGAGGACTCGCTTTACGCGAGTCCTCCCTTGTTCGTTAGCTGCTCATCTGGTCTCCCATACTATACTTTGGCAAGATAATCGTGAACGTCGAGCCATGGCCGACGCTCGAATCGACTCGAATCGAGCCGCCGTGCCCTTCAGCAATCTCTTTACAGATGGCGAGGCCGAGGCCCGTGCCACCGATTTTACGGCTGGCCGAATTGTCGACGCGATAAAACTTGTCGAACAGTTTCGGCAATGCCGCCATCGGAATCCCGATGCCTGTGTCTTGAATGGAAATCTCGATGACGTCTGATTTATCATTTGTAACGCAGACGGCCACTTTCCCGCCATCCGGCGAGTACTTGATCGCATTGTGGAGCAAGTTCGTGAACAGCTGACTGAGCCGATCCCGGTCACTATATACATAGAGATTTGTGTCACATTCGAGGGCGAGTTGATGATGTTCGCTCGCGCCTTGGTGGACGGCAATCGTCTCTTTCAAGATGTCATGCAGGCTCTCCGGTTGGCTATGGTACGTCTGTTTGCCGGACTCCATCCGTTGCACGTCCAATAAGTTTGAAATCAAGTCCTCGAGACGTAGCGTCTCTTGGTGAATCATCCCTAAATATTGATCGGTGCGCTCCGCGGCCATCGTCCGATAGCGAAGCAGCTCGGTGAAGCCGATGATGCTCGTGAGCGGTGTGCGCAGTTCGTGCGACACGGTCGAGACGAGCTCTGTCTTCAATCGATCGACCTCGGTCTCTTGCGTCACATCCCGGAAGACGAGCATCGTGCCATGACGGGTACCGCGCAAGTGGATTTTCTCCGCATACATTTGGATGAATCGTTCTTCTTGATTCATCGAGAACGTCACGCTTTCCTCCATGCTCTCACCGTCAAACGCACGGCGCATGAACGAGAAGAACGAGTCTTTTTGATCGACTTGGAGGCCGAGTTCTTCTAAATCAACATCCAAGCGATACAGGTCCATCTCGTTCCGTTTCGTGACGGCTTGATTGAACATGATAAAGAGGGCCTGGTTAGCGAATTTTTCATGCGTCGTATGCTCCACATAAATGACCGCATCACGAATCGAGTGAAGGAGCCGCGCCGTCTTCTCACGTTCTTCCTCGACTTGATTGCGTTGAGTCGCGAGCGAAGAGGCCATTTGACGGAAGGAGTTCGTCAATTGTCCAACCTCGTTTCGTGACGACACAGCCGCCGGGATCGGGATGATCCGTTCGTCCGCCAAACGTTCACTGTTGATGATCAACTCATGAAGTTGACCGGTCAGTCGTTGGACGTAAGGACGGGCGGCGATGAAGAGGACGAGCAAGACCGCTAAGAGAGAGAGGAGCCATAACACTTGGGCCCACTTCGTATGTGTGGCCAGTTGTTCCCGTAGCAGATTCTCTTCTTCATTCAATGAGTTGCGATATTCCGTGAATACGGTCTCCATGTCGACGATGCTCGCGCTCATGTCAGCGGCACTTTTCGAATTGATCTTGAATTTGCGATCGGCAGGTGGTTCCGCTTGCGGATTTACTTTACCGAGCGTCGGCATTTTCAAGAACGGTTCAGTGATCGTTCCTTCGCGTTTGGCGACAACGTAACGCTCAAGGCTAGGCATGACGCGTTGTTGATAGGCCGAGAAGAGCGTCCGAGCATCACTTGCATATGTCTTTTCTTTTTCAGTGACCGCGTTCGTCTCGA
Organism: Exiguobacterium sp. s64; assembly: GCF_018618035.1. NCBI lineage: Bacteria > Bacillati > Bacillota > Bacilli > Caryophanales > Exiguobacterium > Exiguobacterium sp. s64. The sequence goes on along the minus strand of NZ_JACSLH010000005.1, from coordinate 100,387 downwards.
ACCAAGCGGTCTGGGTTTCGATCAATTCTTGTTTGTCTTTGACGCGAGTGAGCATCGCCTCGTCGCCGAGGATGACATAGCCACGCATTTCATATTGCATCGACTGCCACGTCTCGAATAGCTCGGTCGCATTTGTGCGCCGTTCGCTAATGTTTTCGAGCGATGACGTCGTCTGTTCGATTCGGTTTTCCGTATACATGTACACGGCGAGTGAGGTAAGGAGGATCAGTCCGATGAATAAATAGAAGACGAATAAAAACTGTCTTCCGATCCGCTGGTCAATCCATGCTTTCATAAAGATCGGTCCTTCCTGGAACTGCGTACGTTCCTACTATGACAAATATCCTGCGAGTGTTGTTCCTTCATTGTACAGATTTGAACCAGTTGTTTCCACCAATCAAGAAATAAGCGGAAATTTAACTATTATCTATTGAATAATAGTGAATGATAAGCTATTGTTTAATGTATAATAGAGGAGGCGAATAAATGAACCCTCAGTTCAAGAAAGGCGTACTCAATTTATGTGTGCTCGCGCTCGTCGAGACGCATGACCGCTACGGGTATGAGCTCGTGCAAGCCATTTCGGCAAAAGTCGCCATCTCAGAAGGAGCCGTCTACCCGCTCCTAAGGCGGCTTACGTCAGACGGGTACTTCACGACGTATTTAAAAGAATCGGCAGAAGGACCACCGCGAAAGTACTACGCCATCACGGAGCAGGGGAAAGCTCATTTGGTGGAACTACGCGCAGAATGGGAGACGTTCACGACCGGCGTCAACGAATTGATCGAAGGGGGAACGGACAAATGACAGAAGAACAGTATTTATTGGAACTCGAACGGTTACTGATGGGAATGAGCGTCATCGATCGGGTTGATGTTTTACGGGATGTGTCGGAGTACTTTGCGAGCGGACGACTCGACGGGAAAAGTGATGCGGCAATGGTCGAAGAGCTCGGGACACCAAGCGCACTCGCGAGCGAGTTGCTCGGCACGGTCGAGCCACTCACTGCAGAGCGAAAGGAACTGGCTATTGTGAAAAGTCCGAACGTGGCGTTCCGAAACGTCTCGATCAACGTCCTGCAAGCACACGTCAAAGTCGTCCCATCTGATGACGGCTTTGCCTACGCGACGCTCGAGACGGAACGGGATCACGGGGTGACGATGGATATCGTTGGGGACACGCTCGAAATCCGAATTGAGTCAGAACGTCGTTTCGGTCTGTCGAACCTATTTTCCTGGATCGTCACGAAAGCACCGGTGTTACACGTCGAGCTGCCGCGCCATGCGTATGAAAAAGTCATGATCAAAAACCGTCTCGGCTCGTGCAATATGAGCAATGTTGACGCCACGTCGGTCGACGTCGAGAGTGAGAATGGGAGCATCACGGCCCACACAGTTCGCGCCGATCGTGCCTCATTCCGTTCCTCGAACGGAAAAGTCAGTTTGACGTCGATAACAGGACAGATCCTTGACGCGCAATCATCGAACGGTAGTGTGGAAGTGGGCGCCTCGAACGTCGACCGCCTCGAAATTCAATCGTCGAACGGTCGCCTCGATATTAACGACGTGACAGGAGCGATTGAGGGGAAAACCTCGAATGGCCGCATCGACTGTGTGATTGATGTGATTGAGCATCCAATCCGTCTGAAGACGAACAATGGCCGCATCGATATGCGTCTGAAGCAAGATCCGCGTGACGCCGTCATTCGGGCTAAGACGAGAAACGGCAAAGTCGAGCTGTTCGGGGATCGGGCGAACGAGCGGACGTTCGGGGACGGAGCGGTTGAAGTCAAACTGACGAGCTCAAACGGGAGTATCACGGTCGAATAAACTGAACACAAAAAGACTCGCTACGTGAATGGCTTCATCACGCGGCGAGTCTTTTTCCTTATAAGTCATGGACGAGCAAGTAGGCGACACGGACAGGTCCGTGGACGCCGACAATCAAATTCATCTCGATATCGGCTGAGTTCGATGGGCCGGAGATGAAGTTGACACCGTTTGGCGAGGCGAGGTCACCGGTGCGGTCAAGTTCGGCTAATTTTTTGGCTGCCTGTGTCATCCGCGGCACGAGCACCGATTTCGGGATGATGGCAATATGGTCGCGCGGCAACAAGCTGATTGTGCGTGACTTCCCTGGAGCCGCGTACTGGACGATCGTCGCACTCTCGGCGAGGGCCTGGTCGGCAATCGTGATACCGATATCGGCCTTCACGGCGAGGGCACGGCTGTCTTCTGGCCGCTCCGCATCCCACCAGTCGAACGATTCGCTCGTTTGGGGCGCCCATGCCTGGATTCGGTCGTCACGTTCCGCGATGATGCTCTGCCCGTCATACCGTTCAATCAAGAGACGGAGTGTATCATCGAGGTTAGCCGACTCGCATTCGACGACGTCAGTATGGATGCGTGTCGCGACCATCCGGAACGTCTCGAGCAGTTCCTCGTCAGAGGCGTCTTTCAGCACCTCGTCTTGCGGGCGGTGCTTATACACGCGTTTCGGCGGCGTCAAGTCGACGTCACGTCCGAGCTGTCCGGCGATTCGTTTTAGAAAGTCTTCGCGATTGGTGATCGTTCCTGGATTCATTCTACATTCCCCCGTTTCTTGAACCAATCCCGTACCGTCTGCTTGGCGGGTTGCGGCAAGTCTTTCGAATCCGTCCAGGCCGGCAAGCCTTTCTCGATTTGTCCCGCTTTCGTGAACGGGGACGATGCGAACGGCGCGATGTGTTCGGCCGCTTCGAACAAGAACGGGCTCGACGACGTGACCGCAAAGCCTTTCATGGCGATGCGCTCGACGAACGGTGACTGTTTTTTCTCTTCGACGATGACACGGCGATGTTCGATCAATAGCTCGTGGAGCGGAATCTTGACCGGGCAGGCTTCCGTACAGGCACCGCATAGACTCGAGGCATACGGCAACTCTTTATAATTCTCGTAGCCGTCGAGGAGCGGGGCGAGCACGGCGCCGATCGGACCCGGATAAATCGAGCCGTAGGCATGACCACCGATGTGGCGGTACACGGGACAGACGTTGATACAGGCCGCACAACGGATGCATTGAAGGACAGATTGGAACTGTGTGCCGAGGATGCCGGAACGTTTGTTGTCGACGATGACGAGATGGAACTCCTCAGGCCCATCGACTTCGCCGTGATCGCGCGTGCCAGCGAACGTCGTGATGTACGAGGTGAGTCGTTGACCGACGGCGCTCCGGCACAACATGTTGACGAGTACTTCGAACTCCTCGTACGACGGGACGATTCGTTCCATCCCCATGACGGAAATGACAGTGTCCGGAAGCGACGTCACCATGCGGCCGTTCCCTTCGTTCGTGACGAGTCCGACGGCACCGCTCTCGGCGATGGCGAAGTTACAGCCGGTGATGCCGACCTCCGCTTTCAAAAAGTCTTTTCGTAACTCACGGCGTGCATAGCGCCCGAGCTCGGTCGGGTCGTTCGTCCCTTCGTAGCCGTGGGCCGTGAACGTCTCATGGACGGCGTTCCGGTCTTTATGGAGGGCCGGGGCGACGATATGCGACGGCGGATCATTATCGAGTTGAAGGATCCATTCCCCGAGGTCGGACTCGACGACCGTGCAACCTTCCTCATGGAGCGCCTCGTTCAGCCCGATTTCTTCTGTCACCATCGACTTCGATTTGACGACATGTTTGGCGTTTTTGGCGCGTACAACTTCCCGGATATAACGGTTTGCTTCTTCCGGCGTCTCGGCGAAGAAGACGTTGCCGCCTCGTTTCGAGATGTTCTCGCTCAATTGATATAAGTAATAGTCGAGATGTTCGAGTACGTGTTGGCGAATCTCTTCCGAATGGTCCCGGAACGCTTCCCAATCCCCGAGTTCACCTGCCGCGTTTAAACGACCGTCACGCAGACGGTTTTGCGCCGAACTGACGGCCTGACGCATGAACGGATTGTCGATTCCGTCTTTACGTCGATCCTGAAACTTCTCATCTAACCGAATCCCCATACTCATGCTTGTTTCACCCCTTCGTTCAACACTTCCGCGATATGCATCACTTTGATCGGATGACCTTGTTTATGCAAACGTCCCCCGATGTTCATCAGACATGAAGCGTCAGCCCCAATCAACACTTCGGCTCCCGAGTTCAAGATCGACTCGACTTTCTCATCGACCATCTGCACCGAGACGTCTGGCATCTTGACGGAGAACGTCCCCCCGAAGCCACAACAGTTGTGGACATTGTCGAGCGGGAGCATCGTCAATCCGTCGACATTTTTAAGGAGTTGGCCCGGTGCCGCCTCGATTCCGAGGAGGCGCGTCATATGACAAGACGCATGATACGTTGCCTTGGCTGGGAACTTGGCCCCGACGTCCGTCACTTCGAGCACGTCAACGATGAACTGCGTCAACTCGAACGTCTTCGCCGCATGAGCCTCGGCCCGCGCCTTCCAAACGGGATCATCTTTAAATAAATGTGGATAGTCGCGCATCATCATGACACAAGATCCAGACGGACCGACGATATACTCAGCATCCGCCTTCTCGAACGTCTCAATCATATGTTTCGCAATCTTTTTCGTCTCTTCATGGTAGCCGCTATTGTAAGCGGGCTGCCCGCAACACGTTTGTTCAAATGGGAAACTGACGTCACAACCTAGATGTTCTAATAGTTCGACCGTCGCTTGTCCTACCGATGGGAACAACGTATCGGAGAGACAAGTGACGAACAGCGCCACGTTAGGCATGTCCATTCCTTCTTTCCTGTTCTTAGTCAAAATCGAAAACGGTTTCACAGTTATTATTCCATAACAAACGAGTTCAAAACAGAAAAATGGAACGATTCTCACAAAAAAATGTCAAATCTTGTCTAATTGAGAACTAAATGATAATGAATCAATATTCAGAAGATGACTGCTATAAAACAGCATTACCCTGCCCGATAACAGAAAAACCCTCATCGGTCGACGAGGGCTCGAATCTAACTTATAAGAAAAACATTTCCAGGATGAATAGCGCGCCGAACAAGTAGATGAGCGGGTGGACTGTTTCTTTGTTCATCGCTTTAAAAATCGGATACAGGATGAAACCGAAGGCGATCCCGCGTTCGATACTGCCTGAGAGCGGCATGATGAGAATCGTCATGAACGCCGGGAAGTATTCGCTGAAGTCTGTCCAGTCGATGTAACGGACGTTCGTCAACATGAGCGCACCGACGATGATGAGGGCCGGTGCCGTGATGGCGGCAACACCAGAGATGGCACCGATGAGCGGGCTGAAGAACAATGTCAGTCCGAACATGGCGGCCACGACCGCTGTCGTAAGACCGGTCCGTCCGCCTTGGGCGACACCGGCGGCCGACTCGATATAAGCCGTCGACGGGCTCGTCCCGACGAGCGAGCCGCCCATCGTCGCGAGCGAATCGGCGAACAAGGCGCGGTGCCCGTTTTCGATCGTCCCATCTTCTTTCAACAGGTTGGCCTGTTTTCCGACACCGACGAGTGTTCCGGTCGTATCGAACAACGTGACGAGGAAGAACGACAAGACGGCACCGAACAAACCGTACTGGATGACGTCCGAGAACGCCGTGAGCGGATTGACCATAAGTCCTTCCGGCAATGTCGGCATCGCCGTCACGCCTTCAATCTTCAAGAGACCCATGAAGGTGGCCGCGATGCCTGTGAGCACCATCCCGATGAGGAGTGAGCCCGGCACGTTCCGTGAGAACAAGAGGGCCGAGACGATCAAACCGCCGAGGACGAGCAGGACGCTTGGCGACGACAAGTCCCCGAGGCGAACGAGGTTTGCTTCATCGGCGACGATGAGTCCTGACAACTTCAATCCGAGCGAGGCGATGAACAAACCAATACCGGTCGTGATGGCGTGCTTGAGCGAGGCCGGGATGGCTTGAATCAGTTTCGTCCGAATCGGTGACAGCGACAAAATCAAGAAGAAGACCGATGAGACGAAGACGACGCCGAGCGCGGCGGACGGCGTGATCTGTTGCTGGGCGACGAGCGTATACGCGAAGAATGCGTTCAGTCCCATCCCTGGGGCGACGGCAATCGGAAGGTTGGCGTAGAACGCCATGAGCCCGGTACCGATCAAGATGGCGATGATGGTCGCCGTGAATGCCTGGGCGAACGGGATGCCGGCATCTGACAGAATTGCCGGGTTGACGACAGAGATATAAGCCATCGTCACGAACGTTGTGATGCCTGCCATCACTTCTTGTTTAACGTTCGTACCATGTTGTTTCAATTGAAATAAGTTCATGAGTAGGACTCCCTATAATTAGTAATTTCCGAACAATAATGTCCGACAATCGTTGAACTAACGTTATCAACTTGATGACTATACAAAATGAGCTGGCTGTCGTCAATGATTTTGAGCGAAAAAACTTTAAATATCCTCATGTAAGCGTTGAATGTTCGGAAATAGATGAAATAAAAATAGTACTTGCTCTGAAACGCGTTTCAGACTGTACGGTTAAGTCAAAGGAGGGAAAGCTCATGAATCCGATAACGTGGAAAACATGGTGTAGTGGGATCGTCTACGAACTCGTCATCAATCAGTTGTATACGCCGCTCGGAAGAATGTTGTGCGCCCGTTTTCAAGACGAGTTTCTTCATCTACCCGTCGAAGAACGGTTCCGCCTCGTCCAAGCCATCCGAAAGCAAGTGATTGCGAAAGGTGACAGTCAGGAGTCAGACTGGGTACACTATATGCAAAGACTGACAGATTGAGGTGAAGCGGAATGGCGAACATCCGAGATATCGCGAAATACGCGGACGTATCCGTGACGACGGTGTCGCGCGTGCTCAACGAGCATCCGTATGTGTCGAAAGAGAAGCGGGAGCGGGTGCGACGGGCGATGGCCGAGCTTGGCTATTTACGGAATCAGCAGGCGCTGACGTTATCGACCGGTCGCACGCAACGTTTCGTCGTCGTGTTGCCGTATTTGGATCATCCGTATTATGGACTGTTCGTCAACGGGCTCGCGAAAGCTGCCCTCCAAAGAGATTATCGACTCGTCATGTGGCAGACAGAGTATCAACTCGACCAAGAACGGCAAGCGCTTGATCTATTGAAGCACCGTGAAGTCGATGGGGCGATCCTGTTATCCCATACGATGTCATTCGATGAGATGGAAACGTATCGAAAATTTGGTCCGATCGCGGTCGCGACCGTCGGGGCGCCGCAGACGATTTCTTCGGTCCACGTCGATCATTACACCGCGTTCGTCGCCGGTTTGCGCGTGTTGGCGCAAGCGGGATATGCCGAAATCGGCATCGTGTTGTCAAGACAAGACAGTCCAAGCTCGATCGCGCGTCAGCAGGCGTACTTCGATGAAGTCGAACTTGCGCGTGAGCGATGGGTTTGGACCGGTTACTTGACGAGCGAGGACGGGATCGGACTGGCCGATGCGTTTCTGCGTCAACAAGAGCGTCCTCGAGCGCTCTTTTTCTCGTCGGATTATGTGGCGCTCGGTTTTTTAGGGGAATTACGCCGTCGCGGTGTCAGCATCCCCGATGAAGTCGCCATCCTGGGCTTCGATGGTCATCCGATCGGTCAGGCATTCGGTCTGTCGACGATGCACTCGCCAAATGAAGACATCGGCCGGACGCTGTTCGACGTGACGTTTGATGAAATGAACGGTGCAGCTTCGGTCACAAACAGTTTAACGGTCACGTATTTGCCGGGGACGACACTCTAGGCAACTTCCTCGCTCGTCTTTTCTGAAACGATTAGAATGGAGACAGAAGTCGAGAGGAGGATGACAGATGAAGATTAACGTGACAGAAGAAGCACTCCAATTTTTTAAAGATGAGATGGAGGTCGAGGCAGGCCAGACGGTGCGTTTATTCGCTAAATATGGGGGTTCGACCGATTTGACGCACGGTTTCTCAGTGGGGGTCATCACGGAAGATATCGACAACGCGGCGGTCGAAACGGAAGCGGACGGGATTCGCTTCGTCGTGGCTGAACAGGATGAATGGTTGTTCCAAGGACAAGACGTCAACGTCGAGATCCGTGGCGACGAGGTCGTCTTCGTTCAAGCGTGACATCACAGTTTGTTAACAGTAAGAATACATCCGTTTGAAGCCATCCAGCTCGGGGAACAGTCTACGACATGACAAAACCGAAAGGATGAGACAGATGTCAGAACAAGATAAAAAGCGTGAACAAGAAGAACAAGAGAAGTTGAAACGAGACCAACCGGATATTTCGCACGAAGAAGATTCAAAAGGGGATCATTCGGACCTCGAAAAGACGGACGAAGACGAACAAGCGTAAAGAGCCCCTGGTGGCTCTTTTTGTTTGGGAATTGAAAGAATGAGTATAGACGGTATAATGGATAAGGGAAAACTATCATAGTGAGGAGAATGTATGATGAGTACAGTACTAGTCTTCGGACATAAAAATCCAGATACGGATACGATTTGTTCGGCGCTCGCTTACGCGGAGCTCAAGAAAAAGTTAGGGATGGACGCCGAGGCGATCCGCCTTGGTGAAGTGAACGGGGAGACGCAATATGCGCTCGACCACTTCCGCGTCAAAGCACCACGCCTCGTGGAACGCGTCTCGGACGAAGTGAACTCGGTCATCTTGGTCGACCATAACGAGTTCCAACAAAGCGCGGAAGACATCGCGGACGTACGCATCCTCGAAGTCGTCGATCACCACCGTATCGCCAACTTCCAAACAGCGGATGCCCTCTACTATCGGGCGGAGCCGGTCGGATGCACGGCGACGATTTTGCTCAAACTCTATAAAGAGCACGGTGTCGAAATCGCGCCTGACATGGCAGGATTGATGCTATCGGCGATCATCTCGGACTCGCTCTTGTTCAAGTCACCGACATGCACGGACGAGGATATCAAAGCGGCAAAAGAACTCGCAGCTATCTCTGGTACAGATATCGAGACATACGGTCTCGAGATGTTGAAAGCCGGAGCGGACCTTAGCCAAAAGACGATCCCAGAACTCATCTCGCTCGACGCGAAAGAGTTTGCGATGGGCGACTACCGCATCGAGATTGCTCAAGTGAACACGGTCGACGCGAACGATGTATTGAGCCGTAAAGCTGAAGTCGAAGCGGCAATGGCCGTGAAGATGTTAGACAAAGAACTCGATTTGTTTGTCTTCGCCATCACGAACATCTTGACGAACGATTCAGAAGCACTCGTTGTCGGTAAGAAAACTGACCTATTCGAGCAGGCGTTCAACGTCAAATTGGTGGAGGGTCTCGCGACACTTCCTGGTGTTGTCTCACGTAAAAAGCAAATCGTACCGGTGCTCACAGCAGCGGCGACGAACTAAGAAACGAGAAAGGCTCGAAGCAGATCAATCTGCTCCGAGCCTTTTTTGCGGTTAAGATGCTTGTTTTTGTCGTCCATACGTTCCGATGCGCCATAATTTCTCGAACGGACCGTATCGATGCGATTTCAGCCACCACATTGAGAAGAACGCTTGGGCAATCAAAATCGCGATACTTAAGAACAATCCTTCCGTCAACGACAGGCGACCGTAGTAGCCGAGGGCGATGACCGGCAGGACGACGACGAGCGTGTGCGTCAAATAGTTCGTCAGCGCCATACGGCCAAGCGCCTGTAGCGGACGGAATGCGCGTCCGTTACGGACGGCGATCGTGAACAGACAGACGTACGCCGTCGCGAGCAGTTTGCCAGAGACGAGGACGGCCGTTAAGTTGACCCAATAATATATATAGCCGCCGCCGTAATGATGCCAAAGGATGACAGCGAAAAACGGGAGAGCAGCCACCGCACAAATGATGGCCGTCCGGGTCAATCCTCGGATGCTCCAAGTGAGGAGTTTCCGTTCCCGTCCGATATAAAGGCCGAACAAGAACAGGCTAAAGATCTCAATTCCGACGAGAAGGGAGTTCGAGATGGCAGAAAAGATTTCGACGTTGAGACGATAATCGAACCAATCGCCAAAGCCCATATTATAGGCGCTTGGGAAAGGATCACCTTCATAGAAAGCACCGCCGTTCGCCCATTCTGTCAGCGAAAATGTTACATAAAACAAAAAGAAACTCCCAATCAATAAGCTCCACGCCCATGTCAAAATCGCCCGGTTGCTTAATCCATAAAACAGTGGGAGCAACAAGCCCCACATCGCATACGTATGTAAGATGTCACCCGACCAAATGGCCAGGTGAACGAGTCCGAATAGAAACAAGATGGCGATGCGTCGGATGTAACGGCCGACCGAGTCCCCGCGCGCATACGAGCGCTCAAGGAAAATCGAGAAGCCGATCCCGAACAAGAGCGAGAAGATCGTGTAAAACTTCGTCTGAATGAACAAATCGAACAGCGTCCGGACGACGAGGTCACTCCCGTAATAGTCGGGGCGACCGAACATCCAGTCGCTCCCGAGCATGCTTGGGATGTTGACGAGGAAGATGCCGCATAGGGCAAATCCTCGAATGATATCATACAGAACGATGCGTTCGTTTACTTGAATCGGGCCAGCCATACGCCACTTCCTCTACATGGATTAGAATACTTTCGTCGTCCACGATTCACAGTTCCAGACGTCGGTGACGATGTCTTGATAGAACTCCGGTTCGTGACTGATGAGTAGGATACTGCCTTTATATTCTTTCAACGCGCGCTTCAACTCTTCCTTCGCGTCAACGTCCAAGTGGTTCGTCGGCTCATCGAGGAGGAGCAAGTTCGATTCGTTGTTTTGGAGCTTACAGAGACGGACCTTCGCCTTCTCTCCACCACTGAGGACCGCGATTTTACTCTCGATATGCTTCGTCATGAGACCGCATTTCGCGAGCATGGCACGGACTTGTTGCTGGTTGAGGGACGGGAATTCGCTCCAAATCTCTTCGATACACGTGTTGTTGCTGACGGCCGCTTCTTGTTCGAAGTACCCGATCTCCAAGAACTCACCGCGTTCGACGGTTCCTTCAAGCGGGTTGATCATGCCGAGCAGACTCTTCAAGAGCGTCGTCTTCCCGATTCCGTTCGCACCGACGAGAGCAATCTTCTGACCGCGCTCCATTTGGAGGTCGAGCGGGCGTGAGAGCGGCTCGTCATAGCCGATGACGAGACCTTTCGCGTCAAAGATGAGACGGCCTGACGTGCGTGCCTGCAAGAAGCGGAACTCTGGTTTCGGACGTTCCGCGCTCAATTCGATGACGTCCATCTTGTCGAGTTTCTTCTGGCGTGACATCGCCATGTTCCGTGTCGAGACGCGTGCCTTGTTGCGGGCGACGAAGTCTTTCAAGTCGGCGATTTCAGCCTGCTGGCGTTTATAAGCCGATTCGAGCTGGGCGCGTTTCATCTCATACACTTCCATGAACTTGTCGTAGTCCCCGACATAGCGTGACAAGTCTTGGTTCTCCATATGGTAGACCAAGTTGATGACGCTGTTTAAGAACGGAATATCGTGCGAAATCAAGATGAAGGCGTTGTCGTAGTTTTGGAGATAACGCTTCAACCACTCGATGTGGGCCTCGTCCAAATAGTTGGTCGGCTCATCGAGGAGGAGGATGTCCGGCTTCTCGAGAAGCAATTTCGCGAGCAATACCTTCGTCCGCTGACCACCTGAGAGGTCCGTGACGTCACGGTCGAGTCCGACATCTAAAATACCGAGACCGCGTGCGACTTCTTCCACTTTCGCATCGATGATATAGAAGTCGTTCGAATCGAGCATTTCCTGCAGTTCGCCGACTTCGGCGAGCATGTCGTCCATCTGTTCAGGTGTCGCATCGCCCATTTCCATATAGAGCTCACCGATTCGTGTTTCGGTGTCAATCAAGTATTGGAACGCGCTTTTTAACACGTCCCGAATCGTCATCCCACGTTCGAGGACAGCGTGCTGGTCAAGGTAACCGACACGGACGTTTTTCGCCCATTCGATTTTGCCTTCGTCCGGCTGGAGCTTACGCGTGATGATGTTCATGAACGTAGATTTTCCTTCACCGTTCGCTCCGATGAGGCCGATGTGTTCGCCTTTCAATAGACGGAAAGACACGTCATTTAAAATGGCGCGGTCACCGAAACCGTGGCTCAAGTTTTGTACTGTTAATATACTCATATTTCTTATTCGTTCCCTTCAAAGTTGACTATCCGATATTGTAGCATGGATTCAAAAAAATTAGTACGCCAGTCCAACCGATTGACGGATGAAGAGCTGGTCTTCCACGGCGTTCAACATGAACTGGGCGACATCGGCCCGTGAAATCTGTTTCCCGTTGTCTGGAACGCTGTCGACGGACGTGCGATACACCGACGTCCGAGGACCGTCCGTCAATTGCATCGGCCGCACGATTGTGTAATCGAACGACGAGTTGCGCCACAAATCGACCGCGGCCCGGTGATCACGGAGCGGCTTCCGAAGCATGAACGTGACGACCGTGCCGGCGATACCTGGAATCTCTTTGTCGATTCCGGCCGAGGCGAGATAGACGACTCGACTGATGGCGTTTGCTTTCAGTGCCGGGACGAGCGCATCGGTGACGCGGGCCAAGAAGTCGGGATCGCTCAAGTCACTCCCGAGACAGCTGATGACAGCATCATGACCAGCGAGTGCGTTCGTCAGTGCGGCGCTGTCTGTGACGTCGCCTTCGATGATTTCAAGTTGCGGTGTCCGGATGAGTTTTTTCTGTTCCCGCACGAAGGCGGTCACATGGTGGCCATGCTCGATGGCCTGGTCGACAAACTGATGACCGGTCCGGCCTGTGGCCCCTAATACGAATAGCTTCATAATGGACGTAGCTCCTCTCGTTTTTCCAGTATCTCTAGTATACAGCAGTTTCAGAAAAATCGAACTTTTAGCCGTCTTTTCCAAAACGGGTTGCAATTTATAAAATATCGTCTAGAATAAGTCCTATCTTATATAAATAAAAGATTCGCACTCGTATATCCGTGAGAATATGGCTCACAAGTCTCTACCGAACCACCGTAAATGGTTCGACTACGGGTGACGCTTGTCGTGTGCATTCGTTTTGTTTCCATGCGGTTCGTCGTCCCCGGGTTGGGGTGACGAATCGCATTTTTTTATTGGAGGGAAAACAATGAAGCAGTTAGAAGACAAAATCAGAGATGAAGGACAAGCGTTGTCCGAACACGTGTTGAAAGTCGATGCCTTCTTGAACCATCAAGTCGATCCTGTCTTGATGCAGGCGATCGGACGCGAGTTCGCGGACCGGTTCCGTGACGCTGGAATCGACCGTATCGTCACATTGGAATCGAGCGGGATCGCTCCGGCCATGATGACGGCGCTCGAGATGAACATCCCGTTCGTCTTCGCTCGTAAACGCAAATCACTTACACTTCAAGATGACCTCGTCGAAGCGGACGTCTACTCCTTCACGAAACAAGAGACGAACCGCATCAGTTTGAGCCGTCGCTTCGTCCAACCTGGGGAGCGCGTGCTCGTCATCGATGACTTCCTCGCTAACGGGGAAGCCGCTCTCGGTTTGACGCAACTCGTCGAATCAGCCGGGGCGGTCGTCGCCGGTGTCGGCATCGTCATCGAGAAGTCGTTCCAACCGGGACGGGGCAAGTTGCTCGAGCGAGGCTATCAAGTCGAGTCACTCGCTCGGATCGCCAAGCTTGAAGCAGATAAGATTTCCTTCATGGAGGTAGTCCGATGAACACGTTCAAGACAGCCAGTCTCGGATTCCAACACTTACTTGCCATGTACACGGGCGCGGCGATCGTCCCGCTCATCGTCGGCGGTGCCATCGGGCTCGGACCGACTGAACTCGCTTACCTCGTCGCAATCGATTTGTTCATGTGCGGCGTCGCGACGCTGTTGCAAGTATGGACGACTCGTTTCACCGGTGTTGGTCTGCCAGTCGTACTTGGTTGTACGTTCACCGCGGTCGGTCCGATGATTGCCATCGGTAGTTCGAGCGGTATCACCGCCATCTATGGGGCACTCATCGCGAGCGGAATCATTGTCATCTTAATTTCAGGCTTTGTCGGGAAACTGGCTCGCTTCTTCCCGCCAGTCGTGCTCGGCTCGGTCGTGACGATTATCGGTCTCTCGCTCATCCCAGTCGCTGTCAATGACATCGGTGGCGGGATGCCGGGTGAGCCTGGCTTCGCTTCGATGCAAAACTTGGCGCTCGGTGGCTTGACCATCGGTTTGATTCTCGTCTTGAACCGAATCGGTACCGTGTTCACGCGCGCGGCCGCTGTCTTGTTTGCGGTCTTGATCGGTACAGGGGTCGCCGCGTTCCTCGGTCTCGTCGACTTCAGCCCGGTCCGTGAGGCCGGTTGGTTCCAAATGGTACAACCGTTCTACTTCGGGATGCCGACGTTTGACGTCTCGGCCATCCTCGTCATGACGCTCGTGGCCATCATCTCGATGATTGAATCGACCGGTGTCTTCTTAGCATTGAGCGATATCACAAAAAAACCGATTGGCTCGAACGAGTTGACGAAAGGGTATCGGGCCGAGGGTGTGGCAACGATTCTCGGTGGGATTTTCAACAGCTTCCCATACACGACGTTCAGTCAAAACGTCGGCCTCGTCCAATTGTCAGGCGTCAAATCGCGCCGTGTCATCTTCTGGACGAGCGGTCTGTTGATTTTGCTCGGCTTCTTGCCGAAAGTCGCGACGTTCACGACATTGATCCCGAAACCGGTTCTCGGCGGGGCGATGCTCGTCATGTTCGGCACGGTCGCCGCGTCAGGGATTCGGATTTTGAGCCAAGTCGATTTTGCGAAAAATGAGAACTTGATTACAATCGCCTTGTCGATTGGTGTCGGACTTGGCATCACGGCCAACCCGGCCATCGTCGCAAATATGCCGGAAGCGGTGCAGTTGTTCACGGACAGTGCCATCGTCGCCGGATCGTTCACTGCCTTGTTATTGAACGGGTTCTTCCGACTCGTCGACCGGTTCCGTCCGGCCGAGGTCGTTGCCGAGAACCGGCAAGTCAGCTAGACTGAAAGGAACTACGTAACTAGGGGGAACAAGCATGGGGAAAACTGCACTTGTCGTTGGCGCCACCGGATTGATTGGACGCGAACTCGTCGAACAGTTGCTCGAACAAGAACGGTATGATCAAGTCTGGATAATCGTCCGCCGCTCGAAACGATGGAGTCATCCGAAACTGCATGAAGTCGTCGGGTTCGAAGGAATGGACGAGGCGTTGCCGCACATTGATGACGTCTACTGCGCACTTGGGACGACGATTGCCGTCGCCGGTTCACGTCAGGCGTTCAAACATGTCGATCTCGACTTGCCGCTTGAAGTGGCACGTGTCGCGAAACGACACGGGGCGACACGTTACGCCGTCGTCTCGGCGCAAGGCGCGTCACTTCGGTCACCTTTCTTCTACAATCGGGTGAAAGGGGAGCTCGAGAACGGGCTCAAAGTGTTTGGCTTCGAACACTTGATTATCGCCCGTCCGTCGCTCTTGCTCGGAGATCGCGAGGAGTTCCGTCTCGGCGAGAAAGCAGCCGAGGTCGTCAGCCGTCCGCTCCAACCATTATTGCTCGATAAATTACCAGATGCTGCACCGATTCAAGCGCTCCATGTGGCGCGCGCGTTGATTATGGCCGCGGAAGAAGGACAAGGCATCGAAGTATTGACGTCTGGCATGATGCAGAGGATGAGCCAATGAACCCATTAACGAAGAAACGGACCAAAGCCGTCTTGATTGACGGTGTCATTGCCGGATTGCTAAGTTTTGGTGTCGAGCAGCTCGTCCGCAAAAAAGTGAAGAGCGAGTTCGTCCACGTCGTCATCACGCCGACACTCATCGCCTACGCGCTCGAGGCATGTCAGATGCGCCGTGGCGGACAGACGCTCGGCTATAAGCTGATGGGTCTCGAGTTGAAAAATGACGATGGGACACCGGTGACGGCCGAGCAAGCGTTCAAACGGGCGCTTCACCGCGATACGATCTCGATTGCCGCCTACGTCAAGGACCGCGCACACTTCGAGGCCGAAGACGGTGCCGTCTTGCCGCACGACGCTGCGTTCCATATGCACGTAACCGAAAAAAACTGACCTCACGCGAGGTCAGTTTTTTTAGTCTTTGATACGGCTGAGGATGGCTGTCGTCAAGGCGACGATTGTTCCGAGGACGAGTCCGTTCGAGAACACGGTCGCCAAGAGCGGCGGCAAATCGTTCATTGCCCCAGGTGGGAGCAACATCGCGCCGGCCCCAATCACAAGTGGAAGACCGACAGTGAGTGACGCCGTCTTTTGGTTCAATTCGAACGCTGCCTCGTTAATTCCGATGATAATCATCGTCGCGATGAGTGGGGTGACGATGGCGTATCCGACAGCGGCTGGGATACTTGCGATCAGCGAGACGAACGGACCGACGAGGGCGAGCACCATCATCACAGCATGGGCCACGAGATGGGGTGAGCGATGGACGCTCTCCGTCGAGGATAAGAAACCAGCCGTCCCAGAGATGGCGACCGGTCCCGGTGTCCCAAACATGCCCGCCACCATTTGGCTGATGCCGCTGACAACGCCTGACGCCGGGACGTTCCCTTCGATTTGACGCTTCTCGCGCGAGCTGACGATGCGCTCAATCAATTTGATATTGGCAAGGACGTTCGTCATGAGCAGGAGCGTGATGACGAACGCAGTCGGGAGCAAATTCCAATCCCATACCCACATACCAAACGGGAATAGTTCAGGGACGAGGAAAAATGACTCAGAACGGACAATCGGGTTCCCGAGACCGAGCATGTTGAATAGCCAAAACCCTACGATGAGCGTCATGACGAGGCCGTACTGCTTGAACCGGCTCCGCTCGAGCGTGAGCGCGAATAAGACGAGGCCGGCCGTCGCCACGGCTTGGATTGTGTTGATGCCGTCCTCGGTCACACCGAAGCCGCCTTTGATGACGGCACCGGACAATTGCAACACGAGCAAAATCATATAGACCCCGAGGACTTGCGGGGTAAACAACGACAGCATCCGTCGCAACAGGCCGGTGACAGTCATGACCACACCGAGCACACCACTTAAGAACAACATGAAACCGAGCGCTTGGAGGGTCTCTTGTCCGCTCCCATAAAGTGCTGGACCGATGGAGGCATAGAGTGTGAACACGCCCCACCAAATCCCGGCTGGTCCTTCTAAGATTGGCAGGCGGTGGCCGAGCAGCGTCTGGATAATGCTGAAGAGTGCGAAGACGAACAGTGAACGTGAGATGAACGTCATCGTCTCGCCTGGCGACAGTTCAAATAAGGCGGCGATTGAGAGCGGTGGTACAATGTTTGTAGCTAAAATAAAAATAAACCACTGAATCGTCGTGGTTATAGAACTTTTGGTCATGGTGTCCCCCTGGTATTTCCCTTTTTTAATACTAGTGTACCGTGACGGGGAAGTTGATGCAAATGGAGGTATATAATGAAGAAAAAACTGAAGTGGATTGGCCTCGGCCTATTAGGAGTCATCTTGGTCGCCATCATCGGCTTCCTCGTGTGGACGCAACTGACGTACGGACCGACGGAAGAGGCGCTCGGTTACGCGGCTGAGGCGACGGAAGTGGACAATCGTCTCGAGTTCGGGCAGACAGACAGCGAGGTTGGGTTCATCCTGTATCCTGGAGCGAAAGTCGAGAAAGAGGCGTACGCTTACTATGGTACCAGACCGGCAGAGGAAGGTGGCTTCGTCGCCATCACATCGTTGTGCTTGAATCTCGGGATAGCAGATATTGATGCTGCGGAGACGATTATCGACGCCCATCCAGACATCGAACGTTGGGTCGTCGGCGGTCATTCACTCGGCGGTTCGGCGGCGTCCGGTTATGCGCTCGAACACGAGGAGCAAGTCGAGGGGGTCATCTTCCTTGCCTCGTATCCGATCAGTACGATGGCGGATAGCAATCTGCGTGTCTTGTCGGTTTCCGGTGAACGTGACGGTCTGGCCACACCGGCTGATATCGAGGCGAGCCGTGACAACGTCCCGGATGACGCCGTCTTCCATCAAATCAAAGACGGCAATCACGCCAACTTCGGGATGTACGGCCCGCAGGACGGAGATAACGATAGCCCGCTCAGCGCCAAACAACAACTCGACGAGACGATTGACCAAATTATCGAGTGGATCTAAAAAACAGCGTGCCCACATCATGGGGCACGCTGTTTTAACGTTGGTCGAGCTGATGACTGACCGCGGTCAATAAGGCGGTCACGAGCGCGACGGCGCCGGCGACGAGGGCGAGCGTCATGACGGGTGCGTTCGCGTAGACAAGACCACCGAGCGCCGAGCCCATCCCGATGCCGACGTTGCTTGCGACCGGCATGAGCGATGAAGCCAGGCCCTTGGCGTCCGGATTGAACTTCTCGGCCAAGTCGATCAAGTAGATTTGCGTCGATGTCGTCAGTAGAATCGCCATGAATGACATGAGCGCGATATTGATCAGACCGAGCGTCACGCTCGACGTCGTCACATACAAGGCCGCCAACACGAGCGCTTGGATGAGGAAGACGAACCGGAGCCGTCCGATCGGATTATGGCTGGCGATTTTCCCGGCTGCCATATTGCTGAAGATGGAGATGAACCCGTAGGCAAACAGGATTGGGCTAATCCAGGCGACCGGGACGCCGAGTACACTTTTCAAAATCGGAACGAGATACGTATAGACGACGTACGTTGCGCCGAAGCCGAACGCCGGGATGAAGAATGCGATTAAAATCCGCGGGTTCGTCAAGAGCCGCAATTGATCGGCAATCGACGTTTTGACGCTCGTTAAATGGCTCGGCACGACACGGTAGACGGCGAGAAATGCGACGACGCCTAAAGCGGTCGTCAACAAGAATGTCGTTTCCCATCCGGCGCGTTGACCGATGAACGTACCGACCGGGACGCCGAAAACGTTCGCCATCGTGAAACCGCCGAAGATGAATGAGACAGCGATGCCGCGCTTCCCGGTTGGCACCGATTCACTGGCGACGAGCATGGCGAGCGAGATGAGCACGCCGGTCACGACGGCGGTCATCATCCGGAGCACGAGCAATATCCCGTACGTCGGAGCGAGGCTGCTGAACAAGTTAAAGACGATGAACGCAGCGGTGAGTGTAAGCATCAGTTTTCGTTTCGGCAAATGGCTCGTCAGTGACATCGTCAGCGGGGTCCCGATGGCGAAGGTGATCGCGAACGCCGAGACGAGCGTTCCGGCCGTGGCAATCGAAATCGATAAGCCATCGGCGATATCGGGTAAAATCCCGACGATGACAAATTCACTCGTGCCGAGCACGAACGTGAGCAAGGCGAGCGATAAGATAAGCGTCCAGTCGGTCCGACTGAGCGATGGGGTAGTCGTCAAAATAAAATCACTTCTTTCGTTCAAGGTTGTTAGACTTCAGTCGTTTTCAACCATACAGGATTTCCACGCAAAGCAAAACCCTTTTCCCTTCCGTGAGGAAAAGAAAAGGGTGCCATTTACCGCCAAAATGCCGTTGCTTCAACACCGGCATGATCAGAGACGATCGGACCGTTCTCGCCGTCAAAGACGACGGCATGGCGTGAGACATGGATCGGGGCATTCGTCAACATCAAGTCGATGCGAAGCGCCTGCTTGTTCTCGTCCCAGCCGGCAATCTTGCCTTGGACGGTCGCATCGCCTTCACGCTCGGTCGCCAAATGGAACAAATCTTGGAGACCGTGCTCAATCAAGTAGTCGTACCCTTCGCCACGGATGAAGGCGTCGTTATTGAAGTCACCGAGCAGCAAGGCGCGGTCGTCGTCCTCGACGCGGCGCAACAGTTCATCGAGCTGATGGCGCACCGGTTCATCGGCATCATGCCACCAACCGAGGTGACAGGAGTAAATCGCCGTCGGCGCGTCCATGCCGTCCACGACCGCCTTGACGATTTTCCGAGATTTGTAATCGTTCGGGTCGGTCGTCTGGGAGACGAAGAACGATTCGGTCGACACGAACGGAGTGCGCGATAAAATCGCGACGCCCTCCTCGTAGATGTCGTATCCATAATGGGCGAAGTCCCACGTCATGTAGTAATCGACGCCTTGCTCTTTCAAACGCTCGACGAGCACATAGGCGAAGTTGTTCTCTCGAATCAAGCCGTCGATGAGTGGGGCCTCTTTATGTTGATTCACTTCTTGGAGTGCGATGATGTCATATTCCTTGCTCGCAATCCGTTCAACGATCGAGTCGATTTTCTCTTGTTGACGGTCCTCTAACCAGGCGTGACAGTTCAGCGTTAAAATATTCACGATAGTCCTCCTTTAGAAAAAACAGGCCAACTCGTACGAGCTGGCCTGTTGATTATGCACCGATGACGTCTTGAATATCAGACTTCAATACGTCGGCTTTCGGGCCGTAGATTGCTTGGACACCGCGGTCTTTCAAGATGAGACCCATGGCGCCGTTCTTTTTCCATTCGCTCTCTTCTGAGACGAGCGACATGTCTTTGACTGTGACACGGAGACGCGTCATGCAGGCATCGACGTCTTCGATGTTCTGTTCCCCACCGAGTAGAGCGATAATCCCCATGACCTGCTCGTTGCCGGTCACATTCGACTTCTCTGTTGTTTCTTCCATGTAGTTCCCGTTACGGCCAGGCGTCGGAAGGTTCATCTTCTTGATGAAGAAGTTGAACACACCGAAGTTCAAGAAGAAGAAGGCAGCCGAGACGAGGAAGAAGTTAATCAAGTCTTGGAGCAATCCTGCTTTCACAATCATCGGGATGCGTGTGAGCAATTCAATCGCACCGAATGCGTGGACACGAAGGTCGATGACATCCGCTAATGCGAAAGCGGCACCGGCCAAAAGCGCGTAGACGACGTAAAGGACTGGAGCGACGAACATGAACATGAATTCGATTGGTTCTGTGACACCCGTCAAGAAGACGGCGAGACCAGCCGACAAGAACATCGGCTTGTATTGCGCTTTTTTGTCTTCGTCGACGTTGCGGTACATCGCATAAGCCGCACCGATCAAGGCAGCGAATGACAAGATGACTTGACCGACTTTGAAGCGGGCCGGTACGACGTCAGCGAGCAAGGCGTTGTAAGCAGCCGTATCACCAGCGGCGCGCAGGTTAACGAGGTCTGTGACCCAAGCCAACCAGAGCGGATCTTGACCCGCAACGACCGAACCGGCTGTCGCACCTGTCAAAATCGTGTACGTGCCACCGAGTTCCGTGTAGTTCATCGGCACAGTGAGCATATGGTGAAGGCCGAACGGCAAGAGGAGACGTTCGAGCGCCCCGTAAATGAACGGCGCGAGAACAGGTGCCGTGTTGCGTGACGTCGCGATCCATTCACCAAAGCTGTTGAGTGCGCCTTGAATCGTCGGCCAAATAATCGATAGGGCGAGTGCTGCCACGACTGATCCGAGAATGACGACGAATGGGACAAAACGTTTCCCGTTGAAGAAAGAGAGGGCGTTTGGAAGTTTGTTAAAGTTATAGAAACGATTATAGAGTGCACCGCCTAGGAAACCGGCAATGATCCCGACAAACACGCCCATATTAAGGGCTGGTGAACCAAGTACGGATGTGAAATAGTCTGCGACGACAAGGTCAGCTCCGAAGAGAGACTGGACTGTCGCTTCTGGGTCTTGGAGCATTGCACCATTGACGCCGAAGATTGCTCCGGTGACGCGGTTGATCAAAATGAACGCGATCAATGCTGCGAATGCACCGCCAGCCTTATCTTTTGCCCACGATCCCCCGATCGCGACTGCGAATAAGATATGTAGGTTAACGATAATTCCCCAACCTAGATCTTCAATGATGCGAGCCGTCGTGAGCAAGATGCTGACGTCTCCGGCAGACATACCGATCAATTTACCGATCGAGATCATGAGACCTGCAGCTGGCATGACGGCGATGACGACCATTAAGGCCTTACCGAGTTTTTGCCAAAAATCAAACGAGATGAGTTGTTTCATTCTATACGCTTCCTTCCTGTACGGAACTTTTTATCTGTCTATGGCGACTATCAATGCAATCGCTTGCATAGATAATTGTAATCGATTGCATAGCTTTGTGCAACCGTTTTCCTAATTTTCATGGATTTTCATAACGAGAGGATATTCGACTCGTTTCTCACCTAGCTTGTCAGTCGGAACGAATCTCGCTACAATACTAAAGATTGAAAGGGGCGAGAACGATGGGATGGAGACAGACAACATCGGCATTATCAAAAGAAGAGCAAGCGGCATTACTCGATGAATTGTTGCAGTCGGGCCTGTTATTAGAAGAGGATCGACTGCTGTACAGCATGTTGATGCCCGACCGCGTCAAGCGTATGCAGGAAGTTTTGGAGTTACGGACGAACCATATCACGATTTTGACGGAAGGGGTCGATGACCCGCACAATCAGTCGGCCGTGCTCCGTTCGGCGGACGCGTTCGGTGTCCAGACGTTGCACGTCGTCGAGGGACGGGCCAAGTTCAAGCCGAACTCGATTATCGCCAAAAGCGCCGATCGCTGGGTCGACGTGGTCGAACATCCTTCGATCGAGGACGCAATCGATCGGTTGAAGGCGGACGGTTACCAAGTGCTCGCGACGGCACTCAGTGAAGAGGCGGTCCCACTTGAGGACATCGATGTGTCAAAACCGACCGTGCTCTTGTTCGGGAACGAACATCACGGCGTATCGGAACGAGCGCTCGCCAAGGCAGACGGCAATTACTTGATTCCGATGCAAGGATACGTCCAAAGTTTGAACATCTCTGTCGCTGCCGCCATCTCGTTGTACGATGTGACGACGCGGGCGCGCCATGTCGTGACGGACGGCTACGGACTGAAGGCGAAAGACAAGCAGCGCATTTTAAAAAATTGGATGGTAAAGAGCCTTCCGAAGCGGTCGCTCGGCGTGTATAAGCAAAAAGGTTTGACTGCTTTTGCGCGTGAGACAGGAAAAACGGAGTAAACGGCGAAAGGTACAGGCGTACGAACAACTTGTCCATATACTGAAAGGGGATGGAAAGATGAGTACGACCAGTTCATTTATCGTGAAAGATGTGACGACGAATTTCAAAGACTACGAAGAGGAATTCTTTAACCTGTACCGCACGCTTTACGGGGACATCGATCAACTGCGTTTTAAAGAACGGCTGTATCGTCATGCGAATCCGCTCGTGTTGCTCGCATTTTCAGATGAGCGCCTGGTCGGCTTCAAAATCGGTTACGAGGCCGAGCCGTATCGCTTCTATAGCTGGGCCGGCGGCGTCCACCCTGAGTTTCAAAAGCATGGCATCGGCCGCAAGCTGATGGACACGCAACTCGAATGGGTGAAGGCGCAAGGGTTCCATTCAATTCGAACGAAGGCACGCAATACGAACAAAGGGGTCATCATCTTGAACCTGTTGTGTGGCTACGACATCATGGGGGCGTACACAGAGGATAACGAACCTCGCATCATGATGGAGAAACAATTGAACTGACCGCAAAGCCGTGGCGCATGCCACGGTTTTTTCGTGTAGATGAAACCAAATGGGGACGCATCCGTATTATAGAAAAAAGGGGGAGACATCATGGTCCATACGTTTGCATTCGGGGAAGAAGTATACATCGATTCAACAGGGATGGGGGACTCGTTTTTTAGTGGAGTACCAATCATTTTCCCGATATTCTTTTTCCTGATTATCGGTATTATCGTGTTCGCTGTTATTGGAGGCATCGGTAAGCAAGTGAAGACGAACAGTCTGTTAAAAGACATGCAACAGTTCGCTTCAGACTTGGCCGACCATCCGAGTGACGAATCGGCAAACCGGCTCGCTGACTACTTACGTGACGTGACGTCGTTCCCGGTCGAACGGACACAGATGGAACCGTTCCGGGTCGCGCTCGGCAGCTATCATTTGGTGATGGAGTCGCCACACGTGCACGACGAGACGAAAGAGCGGATTGACCGTCAATACAAACGGCTCGGCATATTGGACGGGGAGAAGTTCGCCGACGAGCCGGCACCGCGACGCCGTTCGAGCTCGCACCATCATGACCACCATAACCATCACATGTAAAAACGCGTCGGAACGTCCCGACACGTTTTTTGTTACATATAACGACTTGCGTCAAACTCGATTTCGGTCCGATGATTGGCCGCCTCGATGGCGCTGGCGATGCGGTTAGCCCGTTTCTCGACGTCGCGTGCTTTCAACCGATACAGTTCCGGGTCATAGAGCGCATGCTTGATGACGCTCGTCCCTTCCCCGTAACCCGTTTGGAACTCGCGTTTCGGCCGCTCGGCCAAATCTTGATACATCCGAGCCTGAGCTCGTAATTGAACGGCGAACTCCATCGCTTCGACGAGTGGGAGCGGTCCGTCATTCGTCTCGATGACGGTATGCAGGTTCGCCTCACAGACGAGACGATCAAGACGGCGTAAATCGGTCCGGATCGCCTCGAGCTCAACTTCGATATCCTCGAGGGAACGGGACTGGATCGTCGGGAGCGGCTCATCTTTCTCGAGTTCGATGAATGCGACACGTTCGACTTCTACGAGCAACTTATCAATCTGCTTCAGAAGCAGGTGTTTCAACTTGATGGCATCTGCCAAGTACATAGGGATTCCTCCTTCTGCTTTTTTTAACCGTACCATACTGCGATTCCTAAAAAAAGGAAGGCGTTACTTTTTCGAGGTGAGGCGATATGATGGAAGAAAGAGAGGAGGTCGACCGATGAACAAGTGGAAAACGCAATGGATCATTGCCATCGTCTTGCTCGTCTTCGGTACCGCGACGTTCCTTTATCAGTGGATCGACTTGCGACCGGGTGAGATTCGCGATTATATCGTTCAATTCGGGTGGCTCGCCCCGCTCGTCTATATTTTACTGTTCACCGTTCGCCCGTTGATTTTATTTCCGACGTCGGTCTTGTCCGTCGCCGGTGGATTGGCGTTCGGGACGCTGCCTGGTGTCGTCTATACGGTCATCGGGGCCACGCTCAGCGCGCTCGTCGCTTACTATATCGCGATTCGCTTCGGTGACCGCTTTCTCCACCATTTCGAGACGAGCAACTATGAGAAGGTGCAGCATAAGATTGAAGAGGACGGGTTCTTCTACGTCTTGATTTTACGCTTGATCCCGCTCGTCAACTTTGACTTGGTCAGTTACGCCTCAGGGCTCGCGAAAGTGAGACTCCCGGGTTATGTCTTCGCGACCACGGTCGGTATGATTCCAGGTGCGTTCGCCAACAATTTCCTCGGTAGTAGCCTCGCGAGCGGAGACTTTAAGTTAATCATCCTCGCCCTCGTCGTCTTGGTCGTCCTGACGCTCGTCGCGACGGTGTTCCGGGAACCGATTAAACGACAAGTTAATCGCTATAAAAAGAAGTAGGCGTTCCCGTTGAGCGCCTACTTTTTGGTTAACGGTTGTCGACCGTCTCAGGATACAGGTCGTGATTGAACAAGCGATGTTCAGCCATTCTTTCGTATTTCGTGCCCGGTTTGCCGTAGTTGTAGTACGGATCGATCGAGATGCCGCCGCGTGGCGTGAACTTGCCCCACACTTCGAGATAGCGTGGCTCCATCAACTTGACGAGGTCTTTTCCGATGACGTTGATGCAGTTCTCATGGAAGTCCCCGTGGTTGCGGAAGCTGAACAAATACAGCTTGAGCGATTTTGACTCGACGAGCTTCTCGTCCGGGATATATGAGATATAAATCGTCGCGAAGTCCGGTTGGTTCGTGATCGGGCAGAGCGATGTGAACTCCGGTGCGTTGAACTTCACGAAGTAGTCGTTCTCCGGGTGACGGTTCGGGAACGCCTCGAGGACGTCCGGTGCGTATTCAAAAATGTATGGGACGCTCTTCTGTCCGAGGAGCGACAAGTCTTGTAAGTCTTCTGGTCTCATAAGTATTCTCCTTAGACGCCACGTTCGTTGGCGTACAGTAATGTGTGCAGTTGCGGCAGGACACGGACGCTTTGCCATGACGGGTCGCGGGCGACGTCCTCCCACAGTTCTTTCAAACGACGGAGCTGGGCGTCGGTGATGTCACCGTCCGCACCGGGCTCGGGATTGCCGGCCGATAAGTACATGACGTCCGGGGTGTAGCGCGTCTGTACCGATTTCGCATAGGCGAGGTCAATCTCGTCGAAGACGGCGACTTTGAACGTCATCTGTTCGGGGCGCAGCCGTTCGACGATGGCGTCGAGTTTCTCCCAGTCGGTCGTCATGCCGGAAGATGGTGGTTTCGGGCTGAGCGTCACGTCGTCGATGTCAGCGAGCCAGTCCTGATAGCGGCTGCCTTGCGTCTCGACGGCGAGTTTGACGTCGCGCGCCTTCAGTTTCATCACCAAGTCTTTCATCGCGGCGATGAGGAGCGGATTGCCGCCCGAGATGGTGACATAGTCGTACACGCCGAGCGCGTCGAGCCGTTCGATCACTTCGTCGGCTGTCAGCATGTCGGGTTTCTCCGAGCCGTCCCACGTGAAGGCGGAGTCGCACCACGAACAGCGATAATCGCAACCGGCGGTCCGGACGAACATCGTCTTTTGTCCGATGGCGCGGCCTTCCCCTTGAAACGTCGGGCCGAACACTTCGAGGACAGGGATTTTCATCAGTCCACCAACCATTCGCGGCGGAACTCGGCGTACGACGTCGGCGTCTCGTACAGTTTGACGAATTCGACGCGGACGTCGCGCTCGTCAGGCAAGTGTTTGGCGAGCTGCTCGAAAATCCAGTAGCACATGTTTTCGGCAGTCGTGTTCATATAAGGTAACGACTCATTCAAATAACGATGGTCGAGGTATGGTTCGAGTTCTTCTTTAAAGATGGCTTTTAAATCGCCAAAATCGAGCGTCATGCCGCGGTTATCGAGAAAACCGCTGATGCCCATTTGCAATTTATACGTATGTCCGTGCAGCGCTCGGCATTTACCGTCGTAATCGAACAAATGATGCGCGGCGTCAAACGTCACTTCTTTGACGATTTGGACGCGGTGCGGACAATAGATGAGCGAGCCGTCTTGTTTGGCTTCGACACTCGTCGGGGCGAGGAATGGGGCGTTCTTCATACGCGCACCTCCTCATAAGCGGCGAGGCCGTTTTGACGGAGCACGCACGCCGGACATTCGCCACAACCTGATCCGAGGATGCCGTTATAGCACGTGAGCGTCCGTTCTTTGACGTAATCGAACGCACCGAGTCGGTCCGCGAGTTCCCACGTCTGCTTTTTGTCGAGCCACATGAGCGGTGTGTCGATGACGAACGGATAGTCCATCGCCAAGTTGAGCGTCACGTTCAAGGATTTGACGAACTGGTCCCGGCAATCCGGATAACCTGAGAAATCGGTCTCACATACGCCGGTGACGATGTGATGCATACCGAGCTGTTTGGCCATGACGGCCGCAAAGGATAAGAATAAGTGATTGCGTCCATCGACGAACGTGTTTGGGACGTCCGCATTGTCGATGTCGAGATCGTGTCTCGTCAACGCGTTAGAGGTGAGTTGTCCGAGTAAGGACAAGTCGAGGATGTGGTGCGGGACATCGAGTTCGGCCGCAATCTCTTTCGCGACCTCGATTTCCGCGTCATGGCGTTGCCCGTAGGCGAACGTCACCGCTTCCACATGAGAGAATTGTTGTTTTGCCCAAAATAGGCAGGTGGTTGAATCTTGACCGCCGCTAAAGACGACCAATGCTTTTTCGTGTTGCAACGTGCACACTTCCTTTTTCGCTAGTTTTGATGTCGGAGGAGGTTACGAACTCCGGAGGTCACCCTCGAGCGTTTACTTTACCATAAAAAGACGTTTGACAGGGAAATGAGAAGCAGGTATAGTAAAGAACATCACTGAAACACTTTCGTGCATAAAAGCGTTTAAGCGGTTAGGTAGAAAATAATGGAACTGAAAGGAGGGGACGTCGATGCAGATGAAAGGAAAAGAGGCTGTATTCGTCGTGCTGATGAGCGGTATTTCCCTGCTCGCACTGATGTTTTTGGCCAAAGCGACGCCACACATGGCGATCTTTGGCACAATGGTATTAATAGGGGGTTACGCGTATTATCGCACGCGTGATTTTAAACGAATCGAAGCCGCGATGATCAGCGGGATCCGTGAAGCCATCATGCCGGTCTTGATTTTACTGTTGATCGGGATGTTGATTGGTGTATGGCAGATGTCTGGTACGGTGGCGACGATCCTCTCCATCGGTTTAGATACAATCTCAGCGCAATGGTTCTTGCCGAGCGTCTTGTTCATCACAATGATTGTCTCGTCGTTCACGGGCAGTGCCTTTACGACGGTCGGTACGGTCGGGGTCGCCTTGTTCGGTATCGGGATGGCGCTCGGGATTTCTCCGGCGCTTGCCGCAGGGGCAATCGTCTCAGGTGCATTATTCGGCGACAAAATGAGCCCGTTGTCAGATACGACGAACTTCGCGCCGGCCGTGGCCGGTGTCAAACTGTTCGACCATATCCGTTTCATGATGGGGACGACCGTCCCAGCTTTTCTCATCACCCTTGTTTTGTTCACAATCCTCGGTCGGAGCGGGCAAGCGGCGGATACGACACAAATCGCTGAGGCACAGGCGGCGCTCGCCGGGCGGTTCAACTTATCATGGCTGACTTTGCTCGCGCCGATCCTTGTTGCCGTTCTCGCCTTCCGCCGGATGCCGGTCTTGCCGACGATGCTCGTCGGCATGTTCGCCGGTGTGTTGACGGCTGGATTTGTCCAAGGCAACTGGAACGTCACGAACTGGTTCGGCGTCATGCAGGCCGGCTTCAAATCGGGCGTCGAGAATGAGACGATTGCGGCCGTACTTGACCGTGGCGGTCTCGAATCGATGCTCTGGTCGGTCAGCCTCGTCTTGATCGCACTTGCGTTCGGTGGATTGCTCCGTGAACTTGGTGTGTTCCAAGCGATCGTCGACGCATTGCTCGAACGGTTGAAGTCACCAGGCAGCTCGGTCTTGTCGGTCGTCCTCAGCTCGATTGGTGTCAACTTGCTCGCGGGTGAGCAGTACTTGTCGATCTTGCTTCCAGGTCAGGCGTTCAAGCAAGGGTTCATCGATCGCGGCATCGATCCCCGTTACTTGTCACGTGCTCTTGAAGACGGCGGGACGGTGATCAACCCGCTCATCCCATGGGGCGTGTCGGGTGCATTCTTCGCGGCCACGCTCGGGGTACCGGTACTTGAATACGCACCGTTCGCCTTCTTCCTCTGGCTTAGCCCGATCTTCTCGATCATTCTCGGATACGTGAAATTGGGAAAGCAACGTGAGGCGATGCGGATCGCATCATAATTTAACAGATGTCCTGAATCGTTCAGGGCATCTTTTTTGTATCTTCCCGTCTTCATTTGAGAAAATGAGACCGAGGAGGGATGACGATGAAACGACTCGATCCATCATTTTATGAGCAACCGACGCTCGAATTGGCCCGTTCGTTACTTGGTCACTATCTCGTCCATGATCATCTCGACGGTCAAATCGTCGGAAAGATCGTCGAGACGGAAGCTTATCTCGGTGCCATCGACCGGGCGGCCCACAGTTTCGGTGGCAGACGGACGAATCGGACCGAGGTGATGTTCGGGTTACCTGGACACGTCTATACGTATCAGATGCATACACACACGCTGCTCAATGTCGTGAGCGGTCCGGTCGGCACGCCGGAAGCCGTCCTCATTCGGGCCATCGAGCCGATTGAAGGACAGGGCATCATTGAGGCGAATCGTCCCGGCATCAAGCGATTCGACCAGACGAATGGACCTGGAAAGCTGACGAAAGCGCTTGGCATCACGATGGACCTATACGGACATTCGCTCCAACATGAGCCGCTTTATATCGTTGAAGGGAGTGCCATCCCGGAAATCGAGGCCGGTCCACGCGTAGGGATCCCGAATACGGGCGAAGCACGCGATTACCCGTACCGCTTCTTCGAACGAGCTAATCCGTACGTCTCGAAGTTTCGTTGAATGTTTATGGGCCGGTTAGGCGTGGAACACTCTTTATGTGAATAAAAATAATGAGGGAGTGTTTTCAATATGGCAAAAGTAGCAACGCTAATCACAGATATGTTTGAAGACGTAGAGTTCACGGGTCCACGCGACGCATTGGTGGAAGCGGGGCACGAAGTTGTCACGATTGAAAAGAAAGCCGGTAACACGGTTGAAGGCAAACAAGGTGAGTCGAAAGTCACGATCGACAAAGCGATCGATGACGTGTCGCCGGAAGACTTCGACGCGTTGCTGTTACCAGGTGGGTTCTCACCCGACTTGTTACGTGAAGACGAGCGATTCGTTCAATTCGCGAAAGCGTTCATGGACGCGAAGAAACCTGTGTTCGCTATCTGTCACGGCCCACAACTGTTGATTACGGCGAAGACGCTCGAAGGCCGCGATGCAACCGGTTATAAGTCGATTAAAGTCGACATGGAGTATGCCGGTGCGAAGTATGCGGACAAAGAAGTCGTCGTCTGCCAAGAACAGCTGGTGACAAGCCGTCAACCGGACGACATCCCGGCGTTCAATCGCGAAATCCTTAATCTGCTCAAATAATCGTCTGGCCACGGAATTTTCCGTGGCTTTTTTTGTGCAATCGGGAATAGGTGAATAAGGAGGAGATTTAGATGAAACGAGCACGTTCACCTAGCTAAGTCGGTCGAAACGTTACGTTGCTTGGATGGATGCGTTGGTTCGAGGCACTCGTCCCGGCCTACACGATTGAGCGTCTGTTTTGGGAGTCGCGGACGATCACGATGCAAGAAGTCGTCTATCTCGAAATGCTCTATGCCGTCCTCGTCGTCATCCTCGAAGTGCCGACCGGGGTGTTAGCCGATCGCTTGGAACGCCGACGTCTGATGCAAATCGGGACTGCACTCGAGTGGGGTTCCTTTGTCGTGTTACTTGTGTCCTTTTCGTTCGGCGGTTTCGCCTTAGCCATCGCCTTGTCAGGCATTGGGGCGGCGCTCCGGAGCGGGGCGGAGAATGCACTGCTCTATGAGACGCTTGAACAGGATGGGAAGACGGAGGCGTTCGAGCGCTGGGTCGGCCGGTTGAATGTCATCGGAATCGTTGCAGCCGTTCTCGCGGCGATCAGCGGCGCCTTGCTGGCCACACGCTTCCCGTTTGAACTGAACTATGTGCTGTCGACTGTCAGTTTGTTTATCGCGACAGCATGTAGCCTTGGCCTTGTCGAGCCGAGACGAGTCGTGACAGAGGAACGAATGACATGGGCGGACATCGGGGCAGGTTTTCGCTTCGTGTGGCACGACCACCAGCTACTTACCTTGTCGTCGGTGTTCATCGTGACAATCGGTGCGTTCAACTTCATCGATGAGTTTTGGCAGTTGTACGCCCGTGACGTCGAAGTTCCCATCTATTGGTTCGGAATGATTTCGACTGTCCTGTTGCTCATTCAAATACCAGGGCAACTGCTCGCCCCGGTCCTGTTACACATCACGACGGTCGATCGTTGGTTGCACGGAATCGGTTGGGGCATCGGTCTCGGTTTTGTCATTCTCGGCTTTTTCCCAGGACAAGTCGGACTCGTCTGGATGGCAGGCATGGCGTTTCTTATCGGCATCGTCGAACCGCTCTATCTCGGGGCATTGCATCACCGTGTCCCGTCTGTCATCCGGGCGACGACCGAGTCATCCGTCTCGATGTTGCTGCACGTTAGTATCATCCTCATCGGACTAGTGTTTGTGGTCGGGGCCGGTATGACGCTCTTCACTGCCTTTTTATGGATTGGGATCGTCGTTTGTATGCATCAATTGCTCATCATATTCGTTACTTGGAAAAAGGGTGCTTAAGCGAGCATCCTTTTTTTTTACGCCTCAAGACCTAGGGCGGGTGAGAATAAATTTGTGTATGATAAGAAACAATACTGGAGTAGGAGATAAACAATGGAATGGTATGAATTATTTATTGGCTTTTTGTTAGGCGTCGTCGAAGGACTGACAGAGTTTGCTCCGGTATCGTCAACGGGACATATGATTCTCGTGGACGACCTGTGGCTCAACTCGAGTAGCTTCCTCGGTCAAGAGGTGGCGAACACATTTAAGATCGTAATTCAGCTCGGTTCGATTTTAGCGGTTATCGTCGTATTTCGAAATCGGTTCAAGGAGTTGTTGAATCCGAAGGAGTTGCTCGCGATTCGCAGCAGCGGGCCGACAAAGAAACTGAACTTGCTACATATCTTCATCGGTCTGCTCCCAGCAGGCGTGCTCGGGCTATTGTTTGAAGACTATATCGATGAGAACTTGTTCTCGATCAAGACCGTCTTAATCGGACTCGTCATCGGAGCATTCTTCATGATTGCTGCGGATTTGTCAGGCGTGAAGCGTCAAACGACAGCAACGCTCGATGAGATTTCGTATAAACAAGCGCTCGGTGTCGGCTTGATTCAATGTTTCTCGCTCTGGCCAGGTTTTTCACGCTCAGGGTCGACCATCTCGGGCGGTGTCCTCTTAGGGATGAGTCACCGGGCCGCGGCGGACTTCACGTTCATCATGGCCGTACCGATTATGTTCGGTGCTAGTGCGCTCTCGCTCTACAGCAAATGGGAGTACTTCACGATGGCGACCCTCCCGGTCTTCGTCGTCGGATTCATTAGCGCGTTCTTATTCGCGCTGTTGTCGATCAAGTTCTTCTTGAAGCTGATCAATAAAGTCAAATTGACGCCGTTCGCCATATATCGCATCGCGTTGGCGGCTGTCATTTACTTCTTGTACTTCTAAGAAAAAAAGCGCATGTCAGCACATGCGCTTTGAAACCAATGATCCATCAAGTTCGTATAACCAAGTAGAGGTGAGAACATGGAACATATCGTTGTCGTATTGGGAACGTTGATCGGCCTCGGGGCTGTCGGTGCACTCTTGTACATGACACGTCTCGCTTACGAATCATGAGAACGGATAGTGATAGAAGCGCTCACGTTGGAGTAACTCCATGACGTGGGCGTTTTCTGCGTTGTCGATGGCCCGCAGCAATCCTTCCGTCTGAGAGCGGTGGGCGAGCAACGCCTCGCGTTTCGCAGCACTCTCGTCGCCGACTTCGATGAGGACGTGCGGTTTTCCGAGTTCCGCTTCGGTGCGATGGTCAAAGGCGACGCCTAAAAACTCTGGACGACTCACTTCATCCATCTCTTGGAGCGCTCGAACGACCGCTCGTGCTGTCGCCTCATGGTCGGGATGGACGGCGTAGCCCGGGTAGAAGGAAATGACGCGGGCCGGTTTCACTTCTTCGATTAACGCGCTGAACCGTCCAGCGAGTTCCGCTTCGTCTTCGAACTCGACGGTCTTATCACGGAGTCCCCACATGCGGAGGTCGTCGATGCCCATGACGGCACATGCTTCCTCGAGCTCATGTTTACGAATTTTCGGCAACTCTTCACGCGTCGTGAAAATCGGCGAGCCCATGTTGCGGCCCATCTCACCGAGTGTCAGACAGACGTACGTGACCGGGAAGCCGTTCTTATGGTGTTGGATAATCGTCCCGGCCGAGCTGAACGCTTCATCATCGGGATGCGGAAAAATAACGAGTAATGGTCCATTCATTGGCTTTCCACCTCCGAGGCTCCTTGCGGGAGCGGTTTGATATCTAAGTGTAAGGCACAGGCGAGACGTCCGAGACGGTCATGCCCGGCGAGCAGGAGCTGGTCCCCATGCTGTTCGTAATCGGTCAATCCTTCGACGTAAAGCCAACCGTGATCGAGCTTCAAGCCGACCCGATATGGACCGTTGCCTTTGATTTGGCCGATGCTGTATTCGATGACGACGTTCCGGATGAACATGCCGGCGTTATGAAAGTCAGGGTCGTTATGCGTCGCATACGCCCCGTTCGTCGTCTCGACGTGGACATAGAGCGGCATGGATACATGCGCGTCCAAGTATGTCTGGATAGTTGTAGGTTGAATCGATTTCACGCGGTTCCCTCCAATGGAAACGATGACCCGAGACATACGTCCCGGGCCACCCGTTAAGATTGTGTTGCTAGTTTTTTACGGTAACCGGTATGGTTCGTCGGGCCAACGTATTGGTTGAGGCGGAACGAATGACGGACCGCTTCAGTGATAAACTCTTTTCCGATTTGGATAGCCTCGTCGACCGAGTGACCGTTCGCGAGTGAGGCCGCGATCGCTGACGAGAACGTGCAACCGCCGCCATGTGTGAAGGCAGGCTCGATTTTCTCGCTCTCAAGGAGACGATACTCGTTACCGTCGTAAAGCACGTCGAATGCTGTATCAAACCCGAGCTTGCCGCCGACTTTGACGATGACAATCTCAGCGCCGAGCTCATGGATCAAACGAGCAGCTTCTTTGATTTCATCCATCGTCGAAGGTGTTTTATCGAGACCTGCGAGCATGCGCGCCTCGAACAAGTTCGGTGTGATGATTTTAGCGACCGGTACGAGGTGTTTGCGCATCGCGACCGCGACGTCCGGGTTGAGAATCTCGTCTGCACCTTTACAAGCCATGACCGGGTCAACGACCGCGTTCTGGATGCCGTATTCTTTAATTTTACGAGCGGCGAGTTCGATGATCTCTGGCGTCGGGAGCATGCCTGTCTTGACGGCATCGACACCGATTCCGGCGAGGACCGTATCGATTTGTTTCTCAATCAACGTCGTGTCGATCGGGAATACTTCGTGGTGCCACGCGTTATGCGGGTCTTGAGCCACGATGACCGTGAGTGCGGTCATCCCGTAAACACCGAGCTCTTCCATCGTCTTCAAATCAGCCTGGATGCCTGCACCACCGCTCGTATCCGAGCCAGCAATCGTTAACGCTTTTTTCATTGTCATAGTCGTTCAATCCCCTTTGTCTGTTTGGATAGTTTCACTATAACGACTTTTTGACGCTACGACAAATTCCGAGGTCGTTTTCGCGCCGGAATAAGTTTCGAAAATTGATGGCAGGATTTCAATCATATTTGGGGAATAGTAATGAATAGGGTGTAGACCACTTTCAATTGGCTAGGAGGAAAACCGCATGTTAGTGCATAGCTTATGCATTCCGAAGAAAGATGTCGTCACAATCAGTGAAAAGGCGACATTGCGCGAGGCGCTCGAAACGCTCGAAAAGACAGGCTACCGCTGTGTCCCTGTGCTCGATGAGACGGGAACGTTTTTCCGCGGTAATATCTATAAGATGCATATTTATCGCCACGGGATGAGTGGGGCGAGCCTAGACGACAACGTCATGGAGCTCATCAAGAACACGCAAAAGTACGTCCATGAATCGGACGGTTTCTTCAAAGTGTTCTTCTCGATCAAAGAATTACCGTATATCGCGGTCTTGAAAGATGAGAGCAACGAATTCTACGGGATTTTGCCGCACGGGAAGATGCTCGGTATGCTCGAAGAGGCATGGAGTCGTGACACGGGGAGTTATGTTGTCACAATCGCACTCAGTGAGCAAGCGGGGGCGCTTGAGAAGATTACGAAAATCATCAGCAAATACTCATCGATTGCCAGTCTCATGACGCTCGATGCCAAGAGTAAAGTCTTGCGCCGGGTATTGATCACGTTGCCGCCTGATTGCGACGAGCCGAAGAAAGACAAAATCGTCGCGAAACTCGAACAAAAAGGGTTCCGCGTCGTCGAAGTCGAGAATTTAAATAACTGACGAAAGGCCTTCCTCGATGCGAGGAAGGTCTTATTCAGTCCAATCGTTTTTCCATCCGGATATCTGGCCAAAATCGACCGTTCCAATAAGTGAACGCCTCGATGCGGGCAATTTCCGTGTAGCCGACCTTTCGATAAAGGTGATGAGCCGCTTCATTGAATCCAAACACACCGAGCTCGATGCGAGGCACATTTTGTGCACGCAATCGTTCTTCTAACAGGGTCAGGGCCGTTGTGCCGACACCTCTCCCGCGACCGGTCGGCTCTCCAATCACGAGTCCGAGCCAGGCGCTTCCACGTTCGTTGTCGTACAGATGCGGGGCATCATAGATGATATTCACCTCACCGACAAGCACGTCATCTGCGTAGATGAGGAAGATGTCATGGGTCCGGAGGCGGTCCGTCAAGTCCTCGACCGTCATGTGATGTTCGGCGGCGAGTTCTTCCTGCGAGCGGACGGGACGAATCAAATGGACGATGGCGGGGTCGTTATTCCAGCGATTGAATGTCGCGACGATGGCGTCGGACGCTTCCTGCAATGGGACGAGCGAGATGGGCATCGAATCTCCTCCTTTCAGGTAGACGCATTCGCCCTCGAACTGAAAAAGTCCGCGTTTTATTGAGTCGGCTTCAAGACGTTGAGATGGCTTGGCAGCACCTCGAACGTGAGCGGCAGCTGCCCGCCCGTGTCGCCGTCAGCATTGACCGGAAGCGATTCTGGTGAGTCGACATGCACGCGTTTCGTCGTGAACGACGTGACGCTGTCCGTTTCTTTCAACTTGCCGGTGAAGAGGGCCGGTGCGAGTTGGACCGCGTCTTTGAAGCCGAGGTTTTCAAATAAGTAGACATGAAGCAAGCCATCGTTCAACTCAGCGTCCGGTTCAAAGTTCTCAAACCCGCCGACCGAGTTCGTGAGGGCGATGACGACCAAATAGGCGTCTCCGTCGAACGTGTGCTCATCGGCTTGGACCGACAGCGCATACGGACTATGTTCGCGGAACGCTTTGATGCCTTCGATCAAGTAGGCGAACGGGCCCCATTTCGTTTTCTCCTCGACACTGACCTCGTCGACGGCCTCGGCGATGAGCCCGATCGCGATGACATTCATGAAATAGCCGTTCTCGTATTTACCGATATCCATCGGTGTCGGTTGCGCCGTCTTGAGCGCCTCGATGGCATCTTCGGGATCGCTCGGGACACCGAGCGCGCGGGCGAGGTCGTTGACGGTACCGAGCGGGATGATGCCGAAATCAGGACGATGGTCGGCTTCGGCGAGACCGGTGACGGCCTCGTTCAGTGTCCCGTCACCGCCCATCGCGATGACGGCTTTATATTGTTTCGAGGCCGCTTCTTTCGCGAAATGGGTGGCATCGTCAGCCTTCTCCGTGAAGCGGACATCGACGTTGCCGTAACGCTCGCGTAACACGTCCTCCGCAGCCGCGGCGTGTTCTTTCCCTAACTCTTTCCCAGATGACGGGTTGACGATTAACATGACTGTATCCATCAAAGCACATTCCCCTTTTCACATTCAGATATTGTCATGTATTCCCGTCCGTGCGTCGGTCTAGTCATAAAAAAACAACACAGACGTGTTGTTCAGTAATGGCGGAACGCCGACATATCAAGGTGGCTCGCATCCGATTCGTCGACGGCGAGTTCAATCTTCAAATGTTCATGGAACGGTGAGTCGAACGCACCCATGCAAGCGACCGGTTCATGGTCAGGGACGGGAGACTTGCGTTTTGTTTTGACGAACAAATAGTCCTCGCGTGACAACGTCAATAAGAAACGTTCGACCGCATGGGGTTCCCGTGTGACGTTCGGCCATGGCAAGTGGTTGAACAGTAAAAAGACCGCGCCTTCTTTTTCGAGCGCATAGTCTGGGGCAATCCCTTCCCGGTTCAACAACTCGATGACCGTTCCCAAATAAGCTTCTTTAATCGTCAATGAAATTTCATAATACTCGCGCATACCGTCCATCCTTTCTAAAAATCGCAATAATTCCATTCTATACGTTTCCGACAGGAGCGACAATGAAGAAGTTTCTTGACGAAGCGTTTTTCCGACCGTATACTGCTCATGTCCTGCTATACTAAAAGTAAATGATGAACGAATTGAGGTGAAACCGACATGATTGAATCACTCGAATTGAAGGCATGGATCGTCTTGGCACGAGCGATGGACGCGATCAGTGACCGTGTGAAGGACGATTTACGACGCCACCAATTGAATTCAACAGAGTTCGGTGTTTTATCGGTCTTGTATAAACGAGGGGATACCCCGCTCCAGCAAATCGGGGACCAAATTTTGATTACGAGCGGCAGTGTCACGTACGTGATCGATAAGCTTGAAAAACGTGGCTTAATCGAGCGTGTGGCTTGCCCGTCTGACCGGCGCGTCACATACGCCTCGTTGACAGAAGAAGGCAAGCGCTT
This sequence comes from Exiguobacterium sp. s64, assembly GCF_018618035.1. NCBI lineage: Bacteria > Bacillati > Bacillota > Bacilli > Caryophanales > Exiguobacterium > Exiguobacterium sp. s64. The sequence goes on along the minus strand of NZ_JACSLH010000005.1, from coordinate 62,473 downwards.
GATGGACGTCGTCTATCCAGAGCATATCGAGATTTTTAAAGACATCTACGGTCCACTTAGCGACCAAGAGACGGAACAGTTAATCGATTTATTGAAGCGAGTCGGTTATAACGCGGCAGGCAAATGACGCCTGCCTGTTTTTTTATCATTTATCTTGAAGTTAAACTAATTGACTGTGAGATATACAGATGATATAGTCCTAACTGTTGTTACAAAAATAGAGATTACGCTTATGGAGGAAACCATTTATGAAAAAGGTATTATACGTATCGGCTAACCCGAAACCAACTGAATTGTCATACAGCAAACAAGTCGCAGAAACGTTCATGACGACACTCACGAACGAGAACCCGGCACTTGAAGTCGAAGCGATTGAACTTTACGATGTCGATGTTCAAGAAATCGACGGCGACGTCCTCAGCGCATGGGGCAAATTCGCTTCAGGCGAAGCACTCACTGATGTCGAAGCGGCTAAAGTCGCAACAATGAACGGTATGCTCGAGAAGTTCATGGAAGCTGACATGTATGTGTTCGCGACGCCAATGTGGAACTTCTTCTTCCCAGCACGCATGAAGATGTTCCTCGACAGCGTCTTGACGGCTGGTAAAACATTCCGTTACACAGAGCAAGGTCCAGTCGGTCTTCTCGAGAACAAACAAGCAATCCACATCCAAGGCACTGGTGGTATCTACACGGGTACGGACCTCAACTTCGCAGACGCATACCTTCGTCAAGCACTCGCATTCGTAGGCGTGACAGAAGTGACGACACTTCCAGTTGAAGGCATGAACCAATACCCAGACAAAATCGAAGAAATCGTTGCTGACGCAAAAGCGAAAGCCGAAGCACTTGCGAAAGAAGTCGCAGGCGCAGTCACAGTATAATGATCAAGGCGAGTCCAATCGGGCTCGTCTTTTTGTGTGCCATCAATTCGGGTATGATAAGACGGAAAGGGGAGAAACACATGGGAGAACAGTTATCAAATCGCCTGCTTGGGGATTGGAGCGACATCATCGCATCCGAGATGGCCGAGCCTTATTTTACTAACTTGAAAGCGTTCGTCGATGAAGCGTACGAGACATCGACCGTCTATCCGGAGCGAGAAGATATTTGGAACGCGTTCGTCTATACGAAGTTCAAGGACGTCAAATGTGTCATCCTCGGGCAAGATCCCTATCACGGACCGAACCAAGCGCATGGACTCAGTTTCTCGGTCCGAGACGGCGTCCGCCTTCCACCGTCACTCCGTAATATCTTTAAAGAATTGCAGGACGATATCGGCTGTCCGGTCCCGACCAGCGGCAATTTGGAGAAATGGGCCCGACAAGGCGTGCTATTGCTCAACACCGCCCTCACGGTCGAGGCAGGCAAGGCCGGGTCTCACCGCGGGAAGGGCTGGGAACAGTTCACCGACTCCATCATCGAGCGACTGGGGCAGCGTGAAGAGCCGATCGTGTTCGTCTTATGGGGGAACGACGCGAAGAAGAAACAGAAATGGATTGGCCCGCAACATGCCGTCTTGACGTCGGTCCATCCGAGCCCGCTCTCGTCCCATCGCGGCTTTTTCGGATCGAAGCCGTTCTCGCAAGTGAACGCGAAGTTGAGTGAGTGGGGACAACCTGAAATTGATTGGTGTTTGTGACAGTCTGCAGATGCGGATTGTTTTTTTGTTGACGACATTCAAACGGTCTGTTATCGTTACTACCAACAAGATACTTTAGCGCTTAAAAGCACATGTGCATAGAAGCATAACTGTATAACAGTATAAAAGCGATGACCGAACCGAAGTAGAGACATCTTCCCTGGCCCAGAGAGCGTGTGGTGCTGTGAACACGCCCATAGGATGAATCGAATTACAGTTCGCGAGCTCTCACGTGTTGAGCGGTCCCCCGTTATCGGAGTAGAGTGACTAGACGTCCGTCTAGTAATCAGGGTGGTACCGCGGCATCGTCGTCCCTATCGAGTGAATCGATAGGGACTTTTTTACGTTCAGTCAATCAAAGGAGGAAATATCATGCTCACACAAATCATTCCACGCCATTTGGCCCCACATATTTCGCCACAGTTCTACGACGAGTACACGCCGACCGATCATGCTGTCTGGCGCTTCGTCTTGCGACTGAACTTGCACACGCTTGAAGGGAAGGCACACCCGTTCTACATCGAAGGGTTGAAAAAGACGGGCATGGGGCCAGAGCGTCTCCCTGACGTTGAACAGATGACTGAAGAGATGCGAGCGGCCGGTTGGTCGACGGTCGCGGTCGATGGACTCATCCCAGGCGTCGCTTTCTTTGATTTCCAAGGCAACGGCATGTTGCCGGTCGCGACCGATATTCGTAAAGTCGAGAATATTTTGTACAGTCCGGCACCAGATATCATCCACGAGGCGGCTGGTCATGCACCGATGTTGATGGATCCTGAATTTTCACAGATTGTGAAGCGGTTCGGTCAGCTCGGGGCGAGGGCATTCATGAATCGTGAAGAACACGCCTCGTTTGCAGCACTGAAACGATTGACCGTCGTGAAGGAGAATGCGAACTCGACGGACGAGGAGATCGCGGCAGCCGAAGCGGCTGTTCATGCGGCCAAAGCCCAAGTAACCGGCTTCTCTGAAGCGCAACAAGTCGCACGCATTTTTTGGTGGACGGTCGAGTTCGGTCTCATCGGTGAGGTGGACAACCCGCTCATCTACGGGGCGGGACTGTTATCATCGGTCGGGGAGAGCCGTCATTGTTTGACTGACGCCGTCACGAAACATCCGTTCAATTTAGAGCACGCACTCGAAACGAAACAGGACGTGACGAATATGCAACGCGAGTTGTTCGTCATCCCGGACTTTGAAGCGTTGAAGGACGCGCTAGACGAACTCGAGTCACGGATGGCGGTCAACCAAGGTGGAATCGCCTCGCTCGAGAAAGCACTCGCGTCGGGCAGTCAATCGACTGTCCGGCTTGAAGACGGGACGGACCGTGTCGGTGTGATTCGTCACGTGACACGCTCCGGAGCCCATGCGCTCGTCCAGTGGGACGACTGTGTGAACGTCAATCACGGTCAATTGACGAACTTACAGAACCACGGCGTACTCGTTCTCGACGGACCGCTTCAAGACGTATTGGCGACGGCAGGGATTCGACTGGACGGACGCCTCGTCAGCGAGACGACGGAAGCGTTACAGTTCGAAGACGTCGTCGTCACCATCGAAGGACGACAGATTAAACTGGAGACACTCGAAGTGAGACAAGACACGCTCCCATCGATCTTCCCAGGCACCGAGATTGAAGAACTCGTCATCTTGGAGAAGCCGGTCCGCATCGAACGTGACGCCCGTGTTTGGACGAACGATGATCCGATGTTCAATCGAATTCGCAATATGCGGGAGCAAGGCGAGTCGATTGATGAGCTCGTGCCGACGATTCTTGCCGATCATCCCGATGCTTGGTTGCTCCACATCGAATGTTTGGAGCTCGTCGAGTCCGATGCGCTTCGACAGGCGTTGACGGAACGGTTGCACGCGTTACGTGAGACGTCACCGTCGCGGCATGAGTTGATTGGCCGCGCGCTCGCATTGCTCAACTGACAAAAATAATCCCCGCCCAATGATGGGCGGGGATTATTTGTTAACGCGTCGTTTCACGCAAGAACGTGATTAAACGGCGATACGTGGCACTGGCGGCTGGCTTATCCATTTCAAAATGGTAGTCGTGGCCGAGTGTGTGCTCGTTTCGGTCATAAAAGACGCTCGTGACGTCCGCACGACCTGAGAGGATCGTCGCAAATTCTTTCGCTTGCGTTTCGAACGAACCGGTGTTGCCATCGGTGATAAACGTCGGAACGAATGTGGCCGGGATATTCACGAGCGGCGACGCTTCCGCGACGACCGGCAAGTCTTCCCAATTGTATGTTCCGAAGTAAGCCCAACCAATCCGTTTGAACAAGAAGCGGGTGACCGTCTTCGATGACTCGACGATGCTCCGTTTCAAATCGTACGGACCCGACATGAGAACCGTGCCGAGAATCGACGATTTCGGGACGATTTGCTTCACTTCGGCAGACGGTGCGTAGCCATCGTTCAATTGGATTCCGACGAATTGGGCCACAAGTTGGGCCCCGTTCGAATCGCCCGCAAAGAAGACGCGGTCGAGATCGAGCCGAAAGCGGTCATTGTTTTCAGCGATATACGTGTATGCCTCTTCAAGTTGTTGGAGCGGGACGGGGTACGTGACGTCTGGAGCGAGCGCATAATTGACGCTGACGACGTTGTAGCCGTTGCTTGCGATCGACGTCGCATACTTGAAGACGTCGTCCTTATCGCCACCGACGAATGAACCGCCGTGCACCCAAAAGATGGTTGGGACAATCTGCTTCTCACCTTCGTAGCGAATCAAGTCGAACGTTCCGTTCTCGTAAGCCGAATGATAGTCGATGTCTTTACGAACCGACGTTTTTTGTACGACTTCCTCGAACCCTTTAATGGCCACTTCGTTCCCGCCGGCAAATGAGGTTTTGACGAGGCGTGAGGTCGGTTTCGGGGACAAGAATACATAGGCGGCACCGGCGACAGCCGTGCCGACGAGTCCGAGTCCCGCCCGTTTCAATCCTTTATTCATCGTAATTCCTCCTTGAATTCAACCTGAGTTGTCCGTTTATCGATCGACGAGGACAGTTCCCATGAACGTTTCGATAACGTGCGCGATCCCGTCTTCATTGTTTGATTTCGTGATGAAGTCGGCTTTGCCTTTGACCGTTGTGTTGGCGTTGCCCATTGCGACCCCAAGCCCAGCCCATTCAATCATCGTCAAGTCGTTGTTCCCGTCTCCGCAAGCGATGACGTGGGCTTGCTCGATGCCGACGTGCTCGGCTAAGAAGGCGAGGCTCGTCCCTTTCGTCACACCCGCTTCCGTAAATTCGAGGAAGAACGGTTTCGAACGGGCGACGGCGAGTTTGCCTTCGAGTTCGACTTGCAGTTTCGTTTCAATCGGGGCAAGCGTGTCGCCATCACCGAGCATGAGACACTTGACGACAGGCGTCGTGACCGCTTCTTTGAAGTCGTCGACATGGATGACCGGCATCCCTGTCAATTCACCTTCGATATCGGTATACGGGTTCGGTTGATCGGTTACGATTTCGTTACCGATGTACGTATGAATCGCGATTTCTTCCCGGACACTGATATCATGGAGATGGGCGACCGTCTCTGGAAGCAATGTACTTGAGAAGATTTCTTCATTTGTCTCACAGTTGATGATTGAGGCACCGTTAAATGAGAGAATATAGCTACCGTATTTGGCGAGCTCGAGCTCTCGAGCTGCGTCCCACATCGCGTACGTCGGACGTCCGCTCGCGAGCACGACTTTATGTCCGCGTTCTTGTACATCCAGCAAGGCAGCTTTCGTTTTGGCGGAAATCGTGTGATCGCTCGTGAGGAGCGTATCGTCCATATCTAAAACAATCATCTTGTAACTCATAATGGTAAGGAGTCCTCCTTCAGAATCTAATGACTCCATCCTAATACGATTTGAGGTCAATTGACAACCTTGTCGCAAAAACGTAACTATTAAGAAGTAGTGAATTTCAGAAGAGGTGGAATGATGAATCGAATATTAGTAGCCGAAGATGAGCATGCGATTCGCAGCTTTATCATCGTTAATTTAAAGCGGGCCGGATTCGACGTCTTTGAGGCGACGAACGGACGCGAGGCGGTCACAGCGTTCGATCGTGAACCGTTCGATGTCGTGTTATTGGATGTGATGATGCCAGAGATGGACGGTTTTGAGGCATGTGCGGCCATCCGTGATTTAGATGAGAATGTCGGCATTATCATGCTGACGGCGCGCACACTCGAAGAAGATAAAATCGAAGGACTCGGCCGTGGGGCGGACGACTACATCGCCAAGCCGTTCAGTCCCGGCGAACTCGTGGCGCGGATTCAAGCACTCCTCCGACGTGTCGAGAAAGTGAAACGAAAAGAGAAGAAGCGATTGAAGTCCGGACCGTTCGCCATCGACTTGGCAGCGAAGCAAGTGACGAAGTATGGGCAGTCGATTGATTTGACCCCGACCGAATACGATTTGATTTGTCACCTCGTCCAAAACGAGGAAGTCGTCTTATCACGTGATGCGCTGTTAGATGCCGTTTGGGGCATCAATTACTTCGGGGACAGAAAGACGGTCGACGTCAACATTCGTCGTCTCCGTCAAAAAATTGAAGATGATCCGAGCCACCCGGCTTATATCGAGACACTGTGGGGGCACGGGTACAAATGGCGGAGACATGACGGATGAAGCAACAGCTCGTCATTCGGATTATGCTCGTCATAACGTTCGTGCTCGTCTTGCTCGTGAGCGTCTTGTCGTACGGAACGTACCGCTACTACTATGAATATGAATCAGAGGCCTTACTTAGCCATGCGACGACGAGTGCCTATCTCTATCCCCAGGCGCAGGTCGGTTTTGAAACACCGAGCGCGTTCTCGGTTCTCGTCCGGACGTTCGGGTATCCAGGCACCGATTTGACGATTGTCGACCGGACCGGTCAAATCATTAAAACGACGGGACAGAGGGCGCAGCAGGCGGCCTTCACACCGGAACAACTGCAAGACCTCGCCCGCGGTGAGTCCATCGTCCAAGATTACGATGCGGAAGGGAACCACTATTTGTCGGTGACGAGTCCCATCATCACGGACGGCACGAGTGAATTCGCCATCAGTTTCACGCGGCCGCTCGCCGATCTCGATACGTTGATTCGCGAGATTTGGATGGCTGTCGTCATGATTGGCGTCTTGATTTGGCTGGTCGCGCTCTATGCCGTCATTCGGATTGCAGACCGCTTCGTCCGACCGATTCGAGACATCATTGAGACGGCTGATGAGATGGCGCAAGGTGATTTTGACGTCGAAGTCTATTCCAATGAAAAACATGAGCTCGGGGCACTGGCCCGGACGCTGACGTATTTAGGAGCGAAAGTGCAGCAGCATCAGTCGACGCGAAATGAATTTCTATCAAACGTGTCGCACGAGTTGCGGACGCCGCTCACTTCGATCAAAGGGTGGACCGAGACGATTCGCGGCGGGGACGAGAAAGTGTCGGAGGAGACCGAGCTCGGTTTGAGCATCATCCATTCGGAGACGGAGCGGATGATTGGGCTCGTCGAGCAGTTGCTCGATTACACGAAAATTGAAGAGAGCCGGCTCGTCTTGTATCGGCAAGAACTCGACCTCGTATCGCTGTTACGGAAAGTGACGATTCAGTTGAAACAGTCGCTCGAGGATAAACAGATCACCCTCATCGAACGGTACCCCCAAAAATCGATTGGACTGTTTGATGAGAACCGGTTGAAACAAGTATTTTTAAACTTACTCGAGAACGCCATTCGCTTCTCACCCGAAGGTGGGACGTTGACCGTACGGTTCGTGCAATCCGAGCGGGTCGCGTTCATCTCGATTATTGACGAGGGGCCTGGTATCTCACGGGATCACCTGCAACGCATCACGGAAATGTTCTATCAGGCGCAAGTGACGAAAGGCAGCAGTGGTCTTGGTCTCGCGATTGCGAAGGAGTTGATCGAGGCGCACGAAGGAAAGCTCGTCATTGAAAGTGAGGTCGGTCATGGGACGACGGTGACTGTTTTGTTGCCGCTCGATCCGAGCGAACTGCATTAAAAGGGTTAAACCTTCCGAATTCAGGATACATGTAATTGTATGTAGAATGAGGGAGGTTTTTTTCGTGGCAACGAAATCATTGAAGCCATTGTCAGGTAGTCCGAACGCTGTCTCGACCGAAACAGAAATTGAGGCGCTACGTATGGAGCCGCTCCCATACGGGCAAGACCGCGCTGAGAGCATCGAGACAATGAAGATGGTGATGGGGCAACTGCCTCGGACCGAGCTCGTCAAGGAGACGGATGACACGCTCCATTATGTCGTCACGTCGAAAATGATGCGCTTTAAGGATGACGTTGAATTCCGATTCGACGATGAGACAAGACAGATTGAATTCCGCTCGGCATCACGACTCGGTCACTCTGACTTTGGGGTGAACCGGAAACGGATGCAGGATGTGAGTGAACGCTATCGGAGGTTGATGAGATGAAGGATTATCAATTGATTGTGATTGGTGGGGGTGCGGCCGGGATGACAGTCGCGGCCGGTGCCGCAAATTTAGGGGCGAAAGTCGCTTTGGTCGAGAAGAAAAAACACCTTGGTGGAGACTGTCTTCACGTCGGGTGTGTCCCGTCGAAAGCGCTGATTGCCGCTTCGAAAGAAGCGAGTAGCATGATGCAGGCGGCGCGTGTGCTCGGAGCTGAGTTTGATGGCCGCGACCATTACCAGACGACGAAGGCGCGTGTCGATCGTGCCCGTGCCATCATCCAAGATCATGACGGAACGGAGCGTTTCGAAAAACTTGGTGTCGATGTGTATATCGGCGAGGCATCATTCCAAAGCCCGTACGAGCTTAAAGTCGGAGACGACTTATTGATTGGGAAAAAGTTTGTCATCGCGACCGGATCGAAACCGACCGTACCGCCGATTGATGGATTGGACAGTGTTCCGTACTTAACGAACGAACAAGTTTTTGAAGAAGAGACGCTGCCAGAAAGTATCATCGTCATCGGTGCCGGCACGGTCGGGCTTGAACTTGCCCAATCGTTCGCTCGTCTTGGAAGCCAAGTGACCGTGCTTGAGGCACAGGACACGTTCTTACCGAAAGAAGATGAGTCTGTCAGCAAATTGCTCCGCTCCCAGCTCGAGATGGCGATGCGTCTGAAAATCGGGGTGAAAGTGAAGCAGATTGCGGAAGAGGACGGACGTATTCACGTCACGACTGAAGTCGATGGCGAGACCGTGACGTATGAGGCTGACAAACTGCTCATGGCGACGGGCCGTAAACCGAGAATTGATGAACTACGGCTCGACCGGGCGCATGTGAACGTGAAAGACGGGTACGTTGATGTCACTTCGACATACCGGACGTCCCAACCGCACATTTTCGCGATCGGTGACACGATCAAGACGTTACCGTTCACCCATGCGGCCGGAGAAGAAGGGAAAGCCGTCGTGGCGAACGCCTTGTTCGGACTATGGAACAAGGTCGACTACACGAAGATGCCGTGGATCACGTTCACGGACCCGGAAGTGTTCCACGTCGGCATGACCGAGGCCGAGGCACGTGAGCGTCACGGCGATGACGTCGAGATTTTTGAAGCGAAACTGTCTGAGGTCGATCGGTTCGTCGCCGACCGTCAAGAGACAGGATTCGTCAAAATCATCACCCGGAAGAACGGTAAGATTATCGGTGGGCACGCGGTCGGAATGACGGCCGGGGATTGGATGCAAATCGTCGTCTATGCGATGCAGCGGGGCGATAAGATCGGTAAACTGTCCCGGATGATCTATCCGTACCCATCGCGTAGCGAAGCGGTCAAGAAGGCGGCCGACTTGTACTGGCGGAAACGTTTGTTCAACAGTCCGCTCACTGAGCTCGCTCGTAAATATTTTGAATGGACGCGGTAACGAAAAAATCCCACTCTCGATCGAGTGGGATTTTTTTATGGCAAAACGATCGTATCAATCATTTTGGGCGATCCTTCTGACAAATCGACGAGTGGTTTAATCAACACTTCGACGCGGCGGTTTTTCGAACGTCCGGCTTCCGTGTCGTTCGTCGCAATCGGTTTGTATTCCCCGTAGCTCGCAAGTGTGAACTGCCCAGGGTTCAAGGCGTCGTTCGTCAACAAGCCGCGCATGAAGGCGGTGGCTCGGGCTGAACTGAGTTCCCAGTTCGACGGGAAGCGGGCCGTGTTGATTGGGATGTTATCCGTATGACCCGATACGACGATTTCACGATTGCCGGCTTGTTCGAGAATACCGCTGATGGAGCGGGCGACTGCTCTAGCATCGCCATCGAGCGTCGCTTCACCCATGCTGAATAGAGCCCGGTCTTGGATCGTCAGGACGAGACCGCTCGAATTGATGGTCGCTTCGATTTCATCCTCGAGTCCATTCTTTTGAATGTATTGATTGACCTCTTCTTTCAACTCATCGAGCTTGGCGAGTTCGTACGTCCGTGGATTCGCCGTCGTGTCCGTTTTGTTCGTGCGGCTAATATCGCTGTTCGAGGCGGTCGAGGCTTGAAACACACTCGTCCCGCCTGAGAACACTTGATTAAAGGACTGGGACATCTTTTCGAGCTTCGTCTGGTCGACGTTACTCGAGGCGAACAAGACGATGAACAAAGCGAGCAGAAGCGTCAGGAGATCGGCATAAGGAATGAGCCAGCCTTCAGGGATATGTTCTTCATGATCATGCTTCTTTTTGCGCTTCATAGTTCGCTCGCTCCTTTGGAGACAAATACACGGCCAACTTATCTTCTAGCGTCTTTGGTGATTCTCCGCCTTGGATGGATAAAATTCCTTCAATCATCATTTCCTTGACGACGACTTCGCTCTTCGAATATTGCTTCAACTTGTTAGCGAAGGGGAACCAAAGGACATAGCCACTAAAAATCCCGAACAGTGTCGCGACAAAGGCAGCTGAGATGGCATATCCGAGTTTGTCGATATCCGATAAATCTTTTAATGCGGCGACGAGTCCGATTACGGCCCCGAGTACACCGAGTGTCGGCGCATATGTCCCCGCTTGCGTGAACACGTCAGCGTTCGCTTTATGGCGTATTTCCATGTTCTCGATATCACGAGACATCACTTCGGCGATGTACTCGGACGGTTGGCCATCAATGACCATCATCATGCCTTGCTTCAAGAACGGTTCTTCGACTTGTTCAAGGGCTGTTTCAAGCGATAACAAACCTTCTTTACGCGCTTGCGTCGATAAATCGACGAATTGCGTCAACAGGCCCGATTTACTCGGCAACTCTTGCTTCTTGAATAAAATTTTGAACAGTTGGGGAACCGTCTGTAACTGTTCTTTTGATACGGCGATGCTGACCGCGGCAGCTGTACCGACAAAAATAATGACCAGTGCTGCTGGGTTGATCAGCGGGGCGACCCCCGCGCCTTTCAAAATCATACCGCCGATAAGCGTGAAGAAACCGAGTAAAAGTCCTATTAAAGTGACGACATCCATGTCTATGTTTTCCACCTTTCTAAAGAGATCGGGAGACAAAAAAAGCGAGAGACTTAACTCGTCTCCCGCAAATGCGTTCCCGATGGTTAAGCGCCGTTTTCGTCAATCAGCATTTGAATGCTGATATTGCGTTCTTCACGCTCTATATCGGTTAACACGTCGTATTTTTTTAATAATGCGTACAATTGATTCACAACTTCTTGATCGAGTGACCAATGTAGCAGTTCTTCAAGTTGGAAATAAAGATGGGCGGGCATACATTGTGACTGACGCTCCAACCTTCGCGAGACATCCGTTAGCGAATGATCTACCGTACTAGGGTCCACGGTTTCATTCAACCTCCTCAACATTCTTAAAGTCTATCTCTCATATTACCAAAAAAATCGACAAACAGTTAGCGATACATTTTTCTAGTTGGCAATTTTAAAAGTGAGGAGTAATATGAGCCTTAGAAAACTAGATATGAAGGAGATAGCGAGATGCGACATCGATTGACCGTGCGGGAAATGCGCATAAAACGAATTGAAGCGCTCTACCGGCTCGTGTTTGAAAAGCCGGCCCGTTTTATCGCGACTGGATTTTTACTCGCCATCTTGACTGGTGCGACCCTGCTCTACATGCCGTTTGCACAGACGCAACCCGTGTCGTGGATTGACTGTCTCTTTATCGCCACGTCGGCCGGTACGGTGACCGGGTTATCGACGATTGATATCGGCTCTTCCTTCAACACGTTCGGCGAGCTCGTCATCGTCGCCTTGATTCAAATCGGAGGTCTCGGCTTCATGACGGTCGCTCTCATGTTACTCAGCGTGCTCGGGAAGAAAATCGGCTTGAAACAGCGGATTCTCCTTCAAGAATCGCTCAACTTGTCGGGGCCTGGCGGCACGGTCCGGCTCGTCCGCAACATCGTCTTCACGACACTGATCGTTCAGTTTCTAGGCATGCTGTTTTTAACGTTCGAACTGTACAGCACCGGTGATTATCGCTTCGGCGAGGCATTGTATTATGGCTTCTTCCATGCGGTATCAGCGTTCAATAACGCGGGGTTTGCCCTTTGGCCAGACAGTTTGATGCAATTTGAACAGAATACGGCCATCGTCATCACGATTGCCGTCCTCTTGATGATTGGAGGGCTCGGCTTCACGACGATTGCGGACGCGACCGAGGTGAAGCGCTGGAAACGGCTCGCGCTGCATTCGAAAATCATGATTGTGTCACTCGCCATCGTCAACGGCATTGCCTGGTTCGCGCTCATGCTGTTTGAATGGGTGTCGACGGAAGGGAGTTTATATGGACGCCCGTTCGGTGAAGCGTTGCACGTTACTTTCTTCCAGGCGGTGACGACACGGACGGCCGGTTTCAACACGGTCGACATCTCGACGATGGCGCCTGTGTCGATCGGTGTCGTCTTGATTCTCATGTACGTCGGTGCAGGGGCCGCTTCCACCGGGTCCGGGATTAAAGTGACGACCGTGGCTGTCATTTTGGCGGATATGTGGGCGTTCATCGTTGGTAAAAAGGAGACGGTCATCTTGGAGCGGACGATTGACGCGTTCCAAATCAAAAAAGCGTATATGGTGGCCATCACCAGTTTCATCTTTATTTTATTGATTACCGCACTGACCATCTTGACGAACGGCCACATTTCGGCGACCGCGCTCCTATTCGAGACGGTCTCGGCGTTCGGCACGGTCGGGTTATCGCTTGGAATCACGGCAGAACTGAACGATGCCGGAAAAAGCTTTATCATGTTCATGATGTTGCTCGGCCGCGTCGGCTCGTTGACGATTCTATTCACGGTCGCGAGACAAATGGACCGGAAGATTCGCTATCCAAAAGAGAAGTTGTTAATCGGATGACACACAAAAAGCCCTGTTCAGGGCTTTTTGTGTGTCTCGTAATAGGCGACGACTTTCGGCAAGTAGTCTTTCAAGTCAGGACAGACGATGTCCGTCCCGCTCAGTGCCCGCAACGTCTGGGTCGTATCGAAATGGACTTGATGTTTGAAATAGGCGAGTAGTTCGCGCGGAACGCCGTAACGTTCCGACAGATGCAGCGCCGAGAATCCGGTCTCCGCGACTGCGTGTGGAATCGTCCCGCGTGGAGGACGACCGAACATCTCTTCATGAATCATCCGGTACACTTCACGTGCGCCGTGCGGGAACGGGTCCGTCAAATGGAACGTCCGTTTTAAACCGACCGGGGCGTGGGCGAGATAAGCGGTCGCCTCGACGACATAATCATACGGGACGAGGTTCACTTCGATATTCTGTCGTCCAATGTAAGGCAGCGGGGCGGCTTGGCGGAGTTGGTCCATCAGCTTCAAGACGAAGTAGACCCCGTCAAACTTTTTCGTCTCGCCGGTCTCGCTATGGCCGATGACGATGCCGGGACGGATGATGGTCACCGGCATCGAACCGAGCTCCCGCGAGACGATGGCCTCGGCTTCATACTTCGTCGCCTCGTAATGATTTTTAAAGCGGACACGGTGCCATAACTCGTTCTCATAAACGGTTCCTTGACGGCGTCCGGACACATAGGCGGTGCTGAAGTAGACGTATCGTTTCAAGTGCGGGGCCCGTTTCGCGAGCGAGGTGATGTGTTTCGTCCCAAGCAGATTGATGCGATACCCGACATCATAAGGGATGCTCAAGTCGTACGCAGCGGCCAAGTGAAACACGTAATTCACTTCACGTTCGATGACCGAGCGCATGATCGGGTCGAGCACGACTTCAGGCAGCGTGATATCGGCCTCGACGAGCACGAGTTGGTCATCTCGTAACGATGTCGCTTCCAACAGCTCCTGTTTTAAAGCGAGTGCCCCGGAACGTTCGGTCGGGAGGTGGAGCGCGTAAATCGTTCCGATTTGATTCGGCAAGGTTGCGAGGTGCGTGATCATCTTTCCGGCTAAAAAGCCGGGGAAACCGGTGAAAGCGTAATGGTTCATAGTGTCTCCTCCGCTAAGTCCAACGTGAACGTGAATGTCGAGCCGACGCCGACGCTCGACTCGACCTCGATACTACCGCCGTGTGATTCGATGATTTCCTTACAAATTGACAGCCCAAGACCCGTCCCGCCAATTTGACGTGTGTCCGAGTTGTCGACGCGATAAAACTTTTTGAATAACTCTTCGAACGCATGCTCGGGAATCCCGATGCCGAAGTCTTGAATGGAGACGTGGGCTTGGTTACGTTCATGGCGGACGCGTACCTCGACTTCGTGGTGATGAGGCGAGTACTTGATCGCGTTCGAGAGCAGGTTGATGATGACTTGCTCGATGCGGTCTTTGTCGGCGATGAGGTGAAGCGATTCATCGGCGTCATCGAAATGAATCGAGTGATTGCTCGTCTCGCGGAAGCGTTCGACAACATCGCGGACGAGTTCGTTCAAGATGAAGTGGTCTTTTTTATACTCTTGATTGCCGTCTTCCATTCGTTGAATATCGAGAAAATCGTTCAACAGGTCGGTCAGACGCTTCGCTTCCTTCGCCATCGTCTTTAAGTAGCGCTCACGCTTCTCCGGGTTCAAGTCGCGAGTGAGCATCAATTCGATATATCCCGACAGTGACGAGAGCGGGGTTCTCAGTTCGTGGGACACGGTGCTGACCAATTCGTTCTTGATTTGGTCCATCCGTTCTTCTTCGGTCCGGTTGCGAAACACAAACAAGAACCCACTGTCCATTCCGATTTGGCGTTTCGTATCCATACCAGTCCCATACATCTCGTAATATTGCTCGTCCCGATCATTCGGTTGCGGAATCGAGAAGCGCATTGACACTTCTCGCGCCGATCCGTCGAGCAACAAATCGATTTTTTTCAACATCTCGGTGCGGTCACGCGCGCGGAATGTCGTCAGGAGCGGAATTCGCTCTTGCATCTTGTTCGGGGCGATACCCGGCAAATCGAGCAGACGACGGGCGTGCACGTTCATGAAGAGGACGCTGCCATTCGATTCGGTCAAGACGAACGCTTCATTGGACGCCTGTAAAATCGATTGGATGATATCCCGTTGCCGGGCGATGGCGTTCTTCTCCCGCTCGAGCATGCGCTCGACTTTCTTTCGGTCGCTGATGTCGCGCATGACGGCGACACGAAGCGTCTGGCCTTGGAACGTCACTTCTTTCGGGTACACTTCCATCTCGAGGAACGTCCCGTCCTCACGACGGCCGATGACCTCATACGGTGTCTGGATATGATTGCGAATGCGGCGCAACACATCGGCCCGGTAGCCTTCGGCGATGAACTCGATCGTTTGACGGCCGACCATCTGTTCGGCCGGGATGCGAAAAATCGTTTCGGCCGCCTTGTTCGCGTCTAAGATCGTCCCGCCTTCATGGAATAGCACGGCTTCGATGACTGATTCGGCAAACATGCGATAGCGTTGTTCTTTATGAAGCAATTCGCCTTTCAAGGCGATCTCAGGACTGACATCGAACACGAAAAAGAAAAATCCGATGACGCGTGCCTGCTCATAGACAGGGTGCATGAACAGTTTTCCGACGAAATGGGTCCGGTCTTTTCGTTGGAACTTCCATTCACGGTCGCCTCGGTCTAACGCCACACGCAGCATCTGTTCGAATGACAAGAGCCGCTCCGTCTCGTCTTGATAGTGGGTCCGCTTCTCGCTCAGTTCTCTTGACTCGAACAGACCAAACGGGGTCATTTCATAGAGTACTTCGTGCGGCGCATATCCGAACAGTTCGGTCGCCCCTTTATTGAAGCGATTGATCAACAGATTGGCATCGGTCATGATCATCGCCATATCAAGCTCAGTGTGCATCATGGCTTCGAACGCGTTATGTTGTACCGTCACCCGTGTATCGAGCGGAAGCGGCTCGATTGAGAGGATGTAGACGTCACCATTGGGGATGGCGTGAATCCGGATCGTCGGCATCTCATACGTCCAAGATAGTCCTTGCTCCATCCGTCGTGACAGCTCCATCGTGATCGGTGACTGGTTGACCATATGAAAGATGTTTGATCGCGTTTGTAAGTTTTCAGGGAATTGCTCTAAAAACGGACGGTTTGCTTGGACGATTGTCCCATCCGTCGTGATTAACGCTACACCGTACGGTAAGGCGTGTAGCAGTTCGCTTTGGAGATGTCCTCGGTTCTCCATTAACGATGATCCCTCCTTCTCTATATCAAACGGGTACATCTTCAATACATTCGACAGCTCCCCCTTTGTTTTCCTGCCTTCAAACGGTAAAGTGAAGATAAGAACACATAGAGAGGGCGATGGACGTGAAAGGAATGGGGCTCAGCTTAATGATTGCCCTCGGGTTATGGTGGTGGGATGCACCGATTTGGAGCATCATCGCTTGCGTGGCAGTCGGCCTGCTTTGGCTCATTTGGCGGATGCGTCTCTCGACGATCCACCGCATCGACCGGATGGACGGCCGAGAATTTGAACTATTTTTAGAGGAAGTGTTCACCGCGCTCGGGTATACCGTGACGGTGACCCCGGCGTCACGTGACTTCGGGGCGGATTTGCTCCTTGAAGCAGAAGATGGATGGTCGATCGCGGTCCAAGCGAAACGCTATGAAAAGGCGGTCGGACTCGAAGCCGTCCAGCAAGTCGCGGCGTCTGTTCCATACTATGGCGTGAACGAGGGCTGGGTCGTGACGAACTCATCGTATACCGATAGTGCATACGAATTGGCGGAACCGAATCAAGTTCGTCTGATTGCAAGAATGGAGCTCGAACAGTTGCTAAAAGAGGCGGGTTTTAAGCGATAAAATCAGGCGTGTTCACAACTTTGACAGAATGGCGGATTGTGTCGAAGAAAAAGGGGTTGTCTTTTTCATCAATCGATGCAATAATCATCTTCGTCATATGAAATATGTAGTCGCTGAAACGAGGAAAGGCGGCTAGCAGTACCAATTTGGGGGTTTCATAGAAAGACCAACCAAACACACACAAATCCAAGGTTGGAACGTATTAGGAGGAAAAGCGGTGCGCAAATTAATTTATGTAAAAGGTTGTGTCTTTACGCAAGGCGAAGCAACCATTTATGACGAGACAAATGATGCGATCGGATCTGTTCACCGCGACGCGGAGGGCAGTGTTCAAGTGCACAACTTGTCAGGCCGTCAAATCGCTCACGGGAAGTACATCCCGAACTGTCAAAAGTGGGTCGTCATGAACCACGACGGGCAGGCGATTGGTCAGTTGAAGGACAAATTCTCGTTATTCGGGAAAAAGTGTGAGTACAACGTCTATGAACGCGGTCTCTATACGATTCAATACGATGTCGAGCGCTATAAGTTCAGCGTTCGAGACAAAGCAGGCAAGCTTGTGGCGGAACTCCGCAAACAAGAGGATGACTGCTTCTGCTTGACGAAAGAGGCCGACCAACTCTCGATGTTCGAGTTGTTGTCTGTCCTTAAAACGTTGACAGTAAAATCACGGATGCCCATCTCGGTATCGGTGTGACCAATATGACGAACACCAGTCACGGCGACTGGTGTTTTTTTATGAAAAAAAGCTCCATTCGACGTGGTCAAATGAAGCGGTTCAAATAATGTTTGGCCTCGATCTCGAGGGTCGTCACGCGGTGCGCGTATAAACAGAGTTTAAGGACGTGCAAGATGTTCGGGTGAGTATAGCCCATCTTCTCGATTGAACGCTTCGCACGGGTGTCGAGGAGCTCGATCGGGCTCGTCGACTTGGCGTACTCGGCGTAGAGACGATAAAAGTCGATCGGTGAGATGAGGTCGTCTTCATCACGGTCAGGGTTGTTGAAGATGAGCGCCAGGAGCGAACTCGTCTCTTCTAGCGAGAACAAGTGCTTCAAATCATCGAGTAAATAAATGATGGCCGCTTGTTGGAGCGAGTACTTTTTACCGACCCGGGGCACTCCGATGATTTTCCGGACCTCTCGTTTCGTCCAGTTTTGGATCGTGGTGGCGGATAAGTGTTCCCCCGTCAACGTGTTCGCCAAAGCAACGATTTGATTGATCGACAATCCGTTCTTTTCAATATGAAACAAATGAATTTTGCGAAGTTCTTTCGGGAAATGCTCACGCACGTCCTCTGGGAAGAGAGAGATGGCCCGGTCTACGTCGCCAACCCGCATATAATGAAGGCAATCAGCCAAAGTTTGAATCGAAATTGCGTCGCGCATACAGGCATCCTTTCTATAGCCACCTACGTCCGTTGGCTATACAGTCATTTGACCTCATTCTACCAAATGTTTGAAAAGGAAGCTAGGCTATCGCCTGATTAAGGTATAATGGAAACGTATAAAAAAATGTAGATAAAGGTGGTCCAACGATGAATGAATGGGTCAGTTCCATCCTGTCCATCGTCATTGTCCTGGTGTTTCTCGTCGTTCTTGAACAGATTGGCAAACGCCTCGGCTGGACGGATGAGACAATTCGAAAGAGTGTACATATCGCGGTCGGCCATTGGTCGCTGCTTGCAGTCTGGTTAATGGAGACTTGGTACGTCGCAGCCGTCCCGCTCGTCTTCTTCACGTTTGCGAACGCATTGCTTCTTTATAAGAGTCCGTCACCGGTCCACCAGACGGAGCGCAAATCACTCGGTACCGTCTATTATCCGATCGCCTTGCTCGTCATCCTGTACTTTTTCTTCGAATCGGAGCCGCTCGCTTTTTTTGCCGGATCGCTCGTTTTGGCGTGGGGAGATGGGTTGGCCGCTCTGATCGGACGTAAATATGGTACAGTGACGTACGACTTATACGGGCAGAAACGTTCGTTTCAAGGGAGCATGGCCATGTTCCTCAGTTCGTACGCTGTCCTCTTTTTATTGTTTTTGTGGGATGATGTTCCACTTTGGCAAGTGGTAACATATGGATTCATTATTTCTATCATCGCTACTCTAACAGAAGCGATTTCATATCGAGACTGGGATAACTTTACAATTCCAATTGTGGTAGCGGTGGCTACATCATTATTGCTCTAAACTAATTCCTTCATTGTAAAGAAAACGTTGCTTGTCACCCCTGTCAAAGATTTGTATACTGTGTTTCGTACTGAAATCATTCAGTGACGTGTTTGCCTCTCTCTTGACGAACCGAGGCATGCTTAAAATAGAACGTAAAGGATTGAGGCAACGCATGAGCTTTTTAGACCAACTACTTACTATCATTCCGGCCGATCGCGTCAACCAAGACGAACCACTGTCGGCACACACGTATACAAAATTAGGCGGGAAGGCCGATTATTTCGTGGCCCCGCACACGTACGAGGAAGTACAAGCCGTGCTTGAACTTGCTCATCGCGAGAGCGTCCCGTTCATGATTCTCGGCTTTGGATCAAACTTGATTGTCCGTGACGGCGGCCTTCGCGGAATCGTCTTGAACTTGAACGAGTTGAAAACGATTCGTCGCGATGGGAATCAATTGATCGCCCAAGCCGGCGCGGCCATCATCGACGTGTCACGCCAAGCGCTCACCGAGGAACTATCAGGCTTAGAATTCGCCTGTGGCATCCCGGGGACGGTCGGTGGCGCGGTCTACATGAACGCAGGCGCCTACGGTGGAGAGACGAAAGACGTCATCGCGAGCGCGGTCGTCTTGTCACCAGCAGGCGAACTCATGACGCTCACGAAAGAAGAGCTCGACCTCGATTATCGGACGAGCCGAGTTTCTAAAGACGGGCTGATTGTCCTCGAAGCGACGTTCGAACTCGAGCCGCTCGGCTATGAGGCGATCAAAGAAGTGATGGATGACTTGACGCACAAGCGCGAGTCGAAACAACCGCTTGAATACCCATCGTGTGGTAGCGTCTTTAAACGACCGCCTGGTTACTTTGCCGGTAAATTGATTCAAGACTGCGGCCTGCAAGGGAAGCGGATTGGCGGGGCGGAGGTCTCGCTCAAGCACGCCGGATTCATCGTCAATATCGATGAAGCGACGGCGACTGAATATATCTCGCTCATCCGTCACGTCCAAGCGACGGTGAAGGCGAAGTTCGAGATTGAGCTTGAACCAGAAGTCAAAATCATTGGTGAGGATATCGCCGTCGAAAACGCATAAGCACGAAAACGCTCGAACCAACCGGTTCGAGCGTTTTTTGATGATGTGACGACATAAA
The DNA here is from genome assembly GCF_018618035.1 of Exiguobacterium sp. s64. Classification (NCBI taxonomy): domain Bacteria; kingdom Bacillati; phylum Bacillota; class Bacilli; order Caryophanales; genus Exiguobacterium; species Exiguobacterium sp. s64. The sequence continues at coordinate 42,334 of NZ_JACSLH010000005.1, read as the reverse complement.
AACCGACAGAACTATTCTGTCGGTTTGGTCCTTACGCTTGTAATTGTTTTGTGACCGCTTCAGCAGGCGCCACGAACGTGTAGCCGAGGTCACGCGCGACAGCCTCATACGTGACTGTCCCGTCGATGACATTCAAGCCTTTGAGTAACGCCGCGTTTTCACGAAGCGCCGGGAAAATCCCTTTTTGAGCGCACTCGACGATATACGGCATCGTCGCGTTCGTCAAACCGAGCGTCGACGTCCGTGGGACAGCACCTGGCATGTTGGCGACGGCATAGTGTTGGACGCCGTAGCGCTCATACGTCGGTGCGTCATGCGTCGTAATATGGTCGATCGTCTCGCAAATCCCGCCTTGGTCGATGGCGACGTCGACGATGACCGACCCAGGTGACATCTGTTGAACCATTTCTTTTGTGACGAGTTTCGGTGCTTTCGCGCCTGGGATGAGGACGGCACCGATGACGAGGTCACTGTCCGCCACTTGTTTGGCGATATTGTAGCTGTTTGAGATGAGCGTATTGATCGTGTTGCCGAATTGGTCGTCGATTTGGCGAAGACGGGCTGGGCTGATGTCCATGATTGTTACGTTGGCACCGAGGCCGATGGCGATGCGGGCTGCGTTCATCCCGACGACACCGCCCCCGATGACGGTGACGTTCGCACGTGGTACGCCAGGCAAGCCTGACAAGAGAATCCCTTTTCCACCGTGCGGTTTTTCAAGGATTTGGGCCCCGATTTGAGCGGCCATCCGTCCAGCCACTTCGCTCATCGGCGTGAGGAGCGGCAACGTGCGGTCGATCTCAACCGTCTCGTAAGCGATCGCCGTCACGCCTGAATCGACGAGTGCTTTCGTGAGTTCTGGTTCGGCTGCCAAGTGCAAGTAGGTGAAGAGCGTCAAGTCCGGACGGAAATAACGATATTCAGACGGTTGCGGTTCTTTTACTTTCAACGCTAATTCGACGTTTCCCCAAACGTCTGCGGCTGTGTCGACGATTGTCGCCCCTGCATCGACATACTCCATGTTCGTGAAGCCGCTCCCGACACCGGCTTCCGTCTCGACGAGAACCTCGTGTCCAAGCTCAGTTAATACGGCTGCACCCATCGGCGTCAAGGCGACGCGGTTTTCATTGTTTTTGATTTCTTTCAATACCCCGATTTTCATGTAAAGTTCCCCTTTCTCTCTACTGACACAATTTGTTCACACCTCTAGTATAGACCCATCCGAAAACGCTGTCTTTAGCATGGATTCTAAAAATGACAATGCCCACTTTGTGAAAAATCACAAAGTGGGCATCAATCATCTTGTCGGTATTGGCCTGCCTTGATGGCGAGGTAAACAGCGGCTCGTTCGGGCAGTGAGACTTGCGTAATATTCGTCAGTTCCTCGATGCGGCGAATCCGATAGAGCACGGTGTTCGGGTGGATGTGAAGATGGGCGGCGACGCGTTTGACGTTCCCATCAAAATAGAAATACCACTCGAGCGTCGTGACGAGCTCGGTATGATGGGCGACATCATATGCCTGCAAACGCTCGATGGTCGGATGCGTTTCGAGCCGAAGCCCGATTCGGCGAGCGAGATCTGGGACGAGCTGATAAATCCCGATTTGTTCGAACGTGTGCGTCGCGGCAAGCTCATAGGGGAACTTCCGACGAAGCGACGTGACCTGTCGTGCTTCTTCCAGCGCGGCATACAGCATGTCGCTCTCAAAGAAACGACGGCTGACGCCTAAACGTGGATCGACTTCCGTGAATTTCTCTCGGAGCTGTGTCTCGAAGCGATTGGCCCACTGCAAAAGTGCCGTCTCTTCCTCGGCTAACTCCGATTTCATATAATGCCAGACGAGGAGCTGTTGACCATCGATGGCGTGCAGCACGACCTCGATCGCTTGTTGGGTCGCGAGAACATAAAACAATCGCTCCGCCAGCTGTGGGGTGATCGGTTGGCTGCACTCGATGATGGTGAGTCGGCTGGCGACAGCAATCGGAGCGAGTTCATTCAAACGATCGCGATGAGCGGACGACAAATTGGGGCTGGCTAACACTTCTAAAAAGAAACGCTCGAGCTCGGCATCGATGCGCCGCTCATGCATGGCGATGGTCATGAGCAATTTTTTAGCGATGCTCGCGCCTTCTTTTAACACAGTGAGCTCTTGTTCCGAGAATGGGGTCGTTCGGGCGAGGCTCCAAATATAACCGAGCACATCGTCCTGTTGTTTGATAACGACAGCGGCACGTTCGCCTAAACCGACAGCCATCCGGGCTGGGATGACGACCGGTTCGTCTCGGTCGATCACTTCTTGCAGGATTCCACTTTCCCATAAGTCCTCGATGACCGCTTCCGGCACACGACGGCCGATGATGGTCGCGATGCGGGCCGGGTCGGTCGAGTCGGGGTGGGTGCTGTAGGCGAGCAACTGATGGTGGCGATTTTCAATCGTGATTGGGGCCCGAATCGCTTGTCCGATTGCTTCGGCGAGCGTATCGAGCGATTCATAAGATTTCTGCAAAAAAGGCATGTCGATTCCTCCTCTCTCTCACTATACCGTCTCTGTTGTGAAAGTTCACAAAAAGATAGAGTGTTTTGAGAAGAAGGGGCGACATGCCTCTAAAATTCAGCTTAAATCGGGAAAAATAATCCGATGACGAGACCGAGCAGGGCACCGACGATGACTTGGAACGGAGTGTGACCGACCAACTCATTTAAAATCGGTGTCTCATGTTTGATGCCTTTGAAATAGTCGTTCAACAAACGGGCTTGGAACCCGACCGCTTGCCGGACACCGGTCGCGTCGTACATGACGATCGTCGCGAAAATCAGGGCGAGCGCGAACATGCTGGAGTCGATTCCTTCGATACGCCCGATCACGGTCGTCAATGCGACGACGGTCGAGGAGTGGGAACTTGGCATCCCACCTGAGGCAAACATGATTTCAAGTTCAAAATCTCGTGTTTTAATGAGTTCGGTTACGAGCTTGGCCGCTTGGGCGATGAACCACGCGAGCAAGGCGGCGAGTAAAGGTTCGTTAAAGAGCAATCGATTCACTTCCTGTCTGACAATGGTATCTACACTATACCCGATTCTTTCCGGCACTAGACGTAAAGTTTTTGTCAAAAAAAGCACCTCGAGCGTAGGCTCGAAGTGCTTCTCGGTCGATTTTTGTTACCCGACGACGCCTTCAGTCTCCTGAAGTTTGTCCGCGATATTCTCGATGATATAGCGGTTACGTGGATGCTCCTGGCACTCTTTCGAGCATGAACGCATTTGTTTCGGTTCACACTCTTCACAACAGAAGTGTTGAGCATTACACACCGGGTTAGCACAATTAACGTAACGGACCGTCTTCGTCCCACAGTGCATGCACTCGGAAACAACCGACGGATTGACCGTGTTGACTGGGACGTTGATGCGCTCGTCAAAGACGTAGAGCTCGCCTTCCCAATTTTCGCCTTTCGTGGCGTCGTCTTTGCCGTACATGGCGACGCCGCCTTTTAGGTGGAAAATGTTGTCGTGACCTTGGTCACGCATATATGCGGTAAATTTCTCGCAACGGACGCCTCCGGTACAGTACGTGAGTAAGGTTTTCCCTTCGTAGAGGTCCTTGTTCTCTTCGAGCCAATCTGGCATGTAACGAGAAGCCTCTACGTCGATTTTGATCGCATTTTTAAAGTGACCAAGATCGTACTCGTAGTTGTTACGAACATCGAGGATGACGACATCGTCGCGATTCATCATCTCTTTCCATTCTGCCGGTTCGAGGTACGCACCGTGCTGTTTAGGAACGTCGAACTCACCATCAAAGCGCCACGTCACAAGCTCTTTCTTATGACGGACAAAGATTTTTTTGAACGCATGCTCTTCGACTTCATCGATTTTGAACTCGATATCGCTGAAAAGCGGGTTCGCTTTCAAGTCGTTCATGTATTGCTCGGTCTGTTCCCAAGTCCCAGAGCACGTTCCGTTGATTCCTTCGGAAGAAATCAAGATCCGTCCTTTGATGCCAAGGTCCTTACAATACTTGAGGTGCTCTTGTGTGAGCGTTTCTGGGTCTTCGATGTTGACGTACTTATAGTACAGCAAGACCCGCATTGGTTTTGTTTCCATGTTATTACTCCCCTGTGTTCAGTTTTTTGCAGGAAAACGAACGTTGGGTTGTGTCGTTCGACGAGCGGACTTGCCTGCAACCACAAGTCCATATTATATGATAGATATCACAGCGAAATTTCGCAAATACTTTTTATTTTTTTTACTGGCGTGCAGGGGGATGCGTCTTCCTGAGCGAAATCGGGTAAAAGGTATTAATGAAAGTCGAAGGTGGAAACTGATATGCTCACATCACTCCAACAATGGATTATCCAACTGATTGAATGGCTGCAAGAGCTTCCGGGAGGCCCATGGGCGGGACTAGGGGCGCCGTTCCTTGAGGCGATCTTTCCATTTCTTCCGCTCGTCCTCATCATTTCGGCGAACGCGGCCACGTATGGGTTCTTGCTCGGGACGTTATTGTCTTGGGTCGGTAGTTTACTAGGGACGATTCTTGTCTTTACAGCCGTCCGTTACGTATTCCGTAAACCGATGACACGGTGGCTCGAAAAACATAAACAAGGGGTATATTGGCTGGAACGCATCAACCATATGAGCCCGATCTCGCTTGGGTTTTTATATTCGCTCCCGTTCATCCCGGTCAGTTTGATCACATACTTACTCGCCCTCATTCAAATGCCGCTTCGGACATTCATCATGGCGGCGGGGTTCGGGAAACTGCTTGTCGTCTTGATTTTTTCGGTCATTGGTGACCAGTGGGAAGAGTTTATTCAAAGTCCGTTCCGCTTATCGATGCTTGGACTGTTACTGTTTATCCTTTGGGCGATCAGCCGTGGTCTCGAGGAATTGCTCAAGCGGCGCGCCTTCAAAAAACGCAACGAACAACTTCAACGTGAACGTGAAACGAAACGTCAAACGACCCTTCGAAGCTAGTGCTTCAAAGGGTCGTTTTGGTTAGGCGCGCTTTTTGAAACGCGGGAAGTTAAAGACGATGGCCAGCCCTCCGCAAATGAAGAGCAGGAATGGATAGAACATATACGGGACGAGCGCTGGTGACGCCGTATTCGTCAATTCGGCGGCGATGAGCAACTGTGCCCCATAAGGCAACAGGCCTTGGACGCCACACGAGAAGATGTCGAGCACACTCGCTGATTTCTTTCGCTCGATGTCATACGTATCGGCGATATTGGCGGCGAGCGGACCGGCCACAAGAATCGAGATCGTGTTGTTCGCCGTCGCGACGTTGGTCGCGCTGACGAGCCCGGCGATGCTCCATTCGGCACCGGCACGTTTTTGAATCCGCGACGTGAGCGCGTCACGCAAGTAAGTGAGCCCGCCGTTATGTGAGATGAGTCCGACGAGTCCGCCCATGAGGAGCGTCAAGAGCGAAATCTCGGCCATACCCATCATCCCGTCTGCCATAGCCGTGACGTATGAAGTGACAGCCAAACTCCCATCGATCAAACCGATGATGCCGGTCAAGGCGATCCCGCCAAGCAAAACGAGAATGACGTTCAACCCGGTCAAGGCGAGAGCGATGACGGCGAGGTATGGAATGAGTTTATACCATTCGAACGCGGCTGCATCGACAGTCGATTCTCCACTCGATAACACCGATAAGAGGACGATTGTGATAAGGGCGGCCGGGAGGACAATCCAAAAGTTGGTTCGGAATTTGTCACGCATATTGGTACGCTGGGTCCGGACGGCAGCGATTGTCGTGTCCGAGATGAACGACAAGTTGTCCCCGAACATGGCACCACCGACGACGGCAGCCGCCGCGATGGCGATATTGACGCCACTTTCTTCGTGGATACCGAGCGCGATCGGGGCGAGGGCGGCAATCGTGCCCGTCGACGTTCCCATCGCCATCGAGATGAAAGCCGCGATGACGAATAAACCGCTCAGTAGAAGCGAGGACGGTAAAAATGTCAGCGCCGCATTGACGGTCGCGTCGATTGCGCCGATTGCTTCGGCGACACTCGAGAACGCTCCGGCGAGCAAGAAGATGAAGACCATGATTAAAATGCCGGGGTTCCCCGCACCTTGGGCGACACGCTCGACCGTCTGAGTGACGCTGCCTTTCGTCATCATCGCCGCGACGATGACCGCGATCAACGCCGCGATCAGGACCGGGAATTTATAAAAGTCGTTATAGTAGATGCCTGCCCCGATAAAGAAGACGAGGAAGACGAGCAAAGGCAATAGTGCCCATTTGTTAGCTGTCGGTTGTTCCAATCGATTCACCTCATTCATAAAATAAAAAGAGAGCCTTCTGAAAAAAGGCTCTCTCTACAAGAAAACACTTTTTTCATCTTTCGAGCAGACTGCTCGCTGGATTTGGCACAGGTTACCCGCTGCCGAGACGTCGACGGGCCAGTCCCTCAGTCTCTCTTGATAAAAAAGTTGTGATATTTAGTTATAAGACACGTTCCCTAACGTACCTGTTTCAAATCTGCTTGTCAACAGCAAACCCCCACGTGATGAACGTGGGGGCGAATCAGGACGTCAAGAAATTATAATGGGCGACGCGGTTGCGTCCGGCATACTTTCCGCCGACGTAAAGTGCCCGGTCGGCGTTGCGAATCGTATCGTCGAGACGTTTGTCCCCGAACGCTTGAATCGTATCAACCCCGATCGAGGCTGTCACGGGGATGTCGATTCCGTCGACGTGGAACGGTTTCGTCTCGATCTGTTGACGGATGCGCTCGGCAATCTCGACGGCTGCTTCGACATCGCACCGGTTCAACAGCAAGATGAACTCCTCCCCGCCATAACGGGCTGCGAAATCATCGGTGCGGAGCACTTGCCGGATGCGGCGGCCGAACTCTTGGAGTACGCTGTCTCCGACTTGGTGTCCGTACGTGTCGTTAATTTTTTTGAAAAAGTCGATATCGAGCATCGCGACGGAAATCGGATACATCGACCCGTCCGAAATTTGCTGAATCCCGTATTCATAAAAAGCCCGGGCATTGGCAAGGAGTGTCAAACTGTCCGTCCGGCTCTCGGTATAGAGGCGGTCGCGTTCATGGCAGCGGCTGATCGTTCGATTGAACGATTTGAGCAGTTTGACGATTTCGCGTTGAATGATGGGCGGATAGCCATAGACGTGCTCGCCGGTCATGACGAGCCACGTGCGGATGCCTTCGATTTCCTCGGAACGGACCGAGATGAAGCTATGATAGTCTTCATCGAACTCGTTCGATAACGGGGCGTCCCATTCAAAGCGCATCTCATACTCGACCGTGGCTTCGTTCGGATAGGTTGCATCGAGTAAATCAAAGACGACGTGGCGATCGATCGGCTGGCGCGTCTTTAAATCAAAGTAAAGTGTGCGGTCGAACAGTTTGAACTCGACGAACCCTTCGTCGTACTCGTTGAGTCGTTCACATTGACTGAGGAACACCTCGATGGCTTGCGCCTCGCTTTGCGACAACGACACGGCTTCTTTTGCCTCATCATATTGTTCAATCAACGATTTGAAGGCGTCTTGCCGACCTTTCTGGATGATGAGCCGCTTAATAAAGAAGGTGAGTGCGGCGGCGATACTGCTGACGACAAGCAAGTTCGTCTCACGGAAGAGCGAGGCTGCTAAAATGAAGACGAGACTGACGATATACGTGTAAAACGCGATGTTTAGAAAGTCGCGGACCGGGATATCGACACGGAACCACCAACCGACTTGATACTTTTGTACGACCGTGTTTAAGATGATGGCCACAATCAAGCCGGCAAGCGGCAGAAACGAGTCTTGGGAATAGAAGCCAAGACCAGTCACACCGCCGAGTGCCAAGTACACGCTGGCTGGGATTGCGATTTCCAAAAATGATGTGATGGCGTTCCACGGATACGTGAAGCGGAAGCGCCGAAGCGCGACACGCGGTTTTAAGTTGACGAATTGAAAGACGATTAGCCCGATTTGATTGACGAACAGTGCCGTCTCGAAATCGAAGAATAAGAAAATGATTAAGACGATGCTTTCCGAAAAGGTAAAGTAGACGCCTTTCCGTTCAATGGAGTCCATTTGAAAAGTAATGACGAGCAACGCAATCAAGATGAACGGTAACGGCTCGATGGCCGGCATGTTTAATACGCCTGTAGCGAACAAGGTGATCGTTGATATGAGTAAAACACTCCATATGCTCCAACCAAGGACGGACATCTTGCGAAAATGGTTCATGGTTCCCTCCTATGTGGGAAAATTCGATATGTATGGTAGGAGATTCGGCACAATCATGCCCGAGTCCTGCCTATTCATCATAATGGCGGAATTCTAGCATTGAGTCTATATGAAATATCCTCTATAATGAAATTGCTTTTCAACCACATAGACGAAAGTCGATGAAAAAGAGAGTAACGATCGTTCCGTCAACAAAGCGACCTAGGGATTGGTGAGAGCCTAGGCTGACAAACATCGCGAAACGCACTTTTGAGATGCTGCCCGAACCTTAGTAGGCGTAGCCGGGGGACCCCCGTTATCACCGATAAAGCGGTCTGCGTCAAGCAGGCAAGAAGAGTGGTACCGCGGGCCATCCCGTCTCTTTGCATCTGTGCAAAGGGCGTTTTTTTTATGAAAATTTTATAAGGAGGAATTGTAATGAGTTATGAACGCAAATATGCGGAAGCCTTGTCCCGTGTCATCGGGGACGAGTTGACGCTTGACCAAATTGAAGCTCTAATTGAAAAACCAAAACATGAGGCACACGGGGACCTTGCTTTCCCTTGCTTCCAACTCGCGAAAGCCTACCGGAAAGCGCCGGTCATGATCGCGACTGATATCGCGAACGATTTGAACGATGAATTGTTCACAAAAGTCGAGGCGGCTGGACCATACGTGAACGTCTTCTTGAGCCGTGACGTCGTGTCACAAGAAATCATCAACATGGTGCTCGACGAAAAAGCGGACTATGCGACGCATGCGACACGCAACGAGACAATCGTGACCGACTTCTCGTCACCGAACATCGCCAAACCGTTCTCGATGGGACACCTCCGTTCAACGGTAATCGGGAACGCCATTAACCAGATCGCCCGTAAAAACGGCTACGACGTCGTTGGGGTCAACCACCTTGGGGACTGGGGGACACAGTTTGGAAAACTGATGGTCGCCTATAAAAAATGGGGCAACGAGGAAGCGGTACGTGAGCATCCGATTGCCGAATTGTTGAAGCTTTACGTTCACTTCCATGAAGAGGCGAAGACGCAACCGGAACTTGAGGACGAAGGCCGTGCTTGGTTCAAGAAACTTGAAGACGGCAACGAAGAAGCGACAGAGCTATGGACATGGTTCCGTGACGAGTCGCTCAAAGAGTTCCAAAAAGTCTACGACTTGCTCGGCGTCGAGTTCGACAGCTTCCACGGGGAGGCGTTCTACAACGACAAGATGGACCGCATCGTCGCCATGCTCGAAGAGAAGAACCTTCTCGTCGAAAGTGAAGGGGCGATGGTCGTCTCACTCGAAGACGAGAACTTGCCGCCATGCTTGATTAAAAAGAAAGATGGCGCGACGCTTTACGCGACACGTGACTTGGCAGCGGCCGTTTATCGTCATGAGACGTATAACTTCGTTCAAGCGAACTACGTCGTCGGCGGCGAACAGGCGCTTCACTTCAAGCAGTTGTTCTCGGTCCTCCGTAAACTCGGCTACGACTTCGTCGATGGCATGCACCACGTGCCGTTCGGTTTGATTTTGCAAGAAGGGAAAAAGATGTCGACACGAAAAGGTCGCATCGTCTTGCTCGAGGAAGTGCTGAAAGAAGCGATCGAGAAAGCTCAAGGCAACATCGCCCAGAAGAACCCAGAACTTGCGAACGCGGACGACGTGGCACGTATGGTCGGTGTCGGCGCAGTCATCTTCCACGACTTGAAGAACGAGCGCATCAACAACATCGAGTTCGACCTCGACAGCATGCTCAAGTTTGAAGGCGAGACAGGCCCGTACGTGCAGTACACGAACGCGCGTGCGAACTCGCTCCTCCGTAAGGGCAACTACGACGGCTCGACATTCACGGGTGCGGATGATGACCACACGTGGGGCGTCGTGACGATGCTCAACGCGTTCCCACACGTGATCACACGTGCCCATGAGCGCCGTGAACCGTCGATCATCAGCCGTTACGTCCTCGACTTGGCGCAATCGTTCAACAAGTATTACGGCCATGTCCGTGTACTCGAAGAAGATGCTGGTAAACAGTCGCGTCTCGCCCTCGTCAAAGCGGTGACGATCGTATTGACAGAAGGACTCCGTCTGATCGGTGTTCAAGCTCCAGAAGAAATGTAAGCACAAATAAGGGACCCTTTTGAGGGGGTCCCTTTTCCTATGCCTTCATTCGTGTGACTGTCCGGGTTTTTGTATCGTACAAACACCATTCCCGGTCGAAGATGACAGCGCCGACGTTGATGACGTACCGTTTTTTCTTCAATGTGAACGGTTTCCCGATTTCCCAGGGAATCGAACGGCCTTTCCGGTAAATCCCCGGGATATGGCTGTGGCCGATAAAGACGAGCGGATACTTGCCTTTCTCGACAATCGGTTCCCAGTCCGGACTCCAATTCACTTGATGGCCATGCAAGAACAACGCCTCATCGAGCGTCGTCTGTTCCGGTAATAATGAAATCCGCGTCTTAACTGGATGCGACACGACGAGCACCTCGTCAATCCGTTCTTCTTGATTGCCACGCAGGCTCGGGAACGTGAGCAGCGCCTCGTAATCGGGATCGTACGTCACGACGTCGGACACTTCGTGGAACCGTTCGTTCCGTCGCTTTTTGCCAATGTGGCATTCATATAAATCGCCGAGGCAGAGGATATGCTCCGTCTCACGCCGGACCGACTCGAGGACGGCCTTCAAATCATCAAACGAACCGTGCGGGTCACTGATGATGGCGAGCTTCATCGGTAGTTCGTAAATTGGGCATCGACAGACAATTCGAGCTCACGGACGAGCTGCATGACGGCTTGGAGGTCATCGCGTGACTTGGCCGTCACACGGATTTGATCGTCTTGGATTTGCGACTTCACTTTCAATTTTGATTCTTTAATGGCGTTGTTGATTTTTTTCGCATCGTCTTTATCGATGCCGCTCTTCAACTTGACGCGCTGACGGACGGTGCCACCGAGGGCGCGCTCGATTTTTTGGTAGTCGAGGTTTTTCGTCGGCACGCCGCGCTTGATCAATTTCGAGATCATGACGTCCTTCAATTGCTCGAGCTTGTAGTCGTCATCCGATACGAGAACGAGGTCGCCGTTGTCGAGTGACATCTCACTCTTCGATCCTTTAAAGTCGTAACGGTTTAAAATTTCTTTCTCGGCGATTTGGATCGCGTTCTTCACTTCTTCCAGGTTCATTTCTGACACAATATCAAAAGAATTGTCTTTTGCCATGTTTCATCCATCCTTTACAAGGGTTTTGTTATAATGATAGCAGATTTGAAGTAGTGAAGGAGTGAAAGAGATGGAACATACTATCGATCAACAGACAAATGTAGATTTAGACCATATGGCGTATCACGGCAAAGACCTCGGGGTGACGTTTAAAGGTGATATCATCCGGTTGCGGGTCTGGTCGCCAGTCGCCGAAGAGATGACCGTAAAACTATACCGGACGCCGCGGGCACGAAAGTTCGAACGGATTGAGCTCGAACGGGCCGAGAAAGGGACGTGGGTCCTTGAACTCGACCGCGCTTCATTCGAAGGATATTTTTACGTGTTTGAAGCTACCGTCGAAGGCAAACGTGTCGAGTCGCTCGATCCGTATGCGAAAGTCGTCGGTGTCAATGGGAAGCGCGGGTGTCTGCTCGACCCGTCAGCGCTCAACCCGGACCATTGGGTCAAAGAACGTCCGCTCTTCCACTCTTCACAAGAGGCGGTCATTTATGAAGCGCACGTCCGTGATTTGACGAGCCATCCCGACAGCGGCGTCATGCATCGTGGCAAATTCCTTGGGATGACCGAGGTCGGCACGAAAACGCCGAACGGCTATCCGACCGCGCTCGACTATATCACCGCGCTCGGCGTCACGCACCTCCAACTCATGCCGTTCTTCGATTACGGTTCGGTGAACGAGTCGCGTGAGAGTGAGGCGAATTATAACTGGGGTTATGACCCGGTCCATTACTTCGCCGTCGAAGGTTCGTACGCCTCGTCTGCCGATGATCCGGCTGCTCGCATCATCGAGTTGAAGGCGATGATCCAGGCACTGCACGACCGTGGGATTCGTGTCATCATGGACGTCGTGTTCAACCATACGTATGATGCGTTGACGACACCGCTCGGTCAGTTTGTGCCCGATTACTATTACCGCTTGAACGAGGATGGAACGCTCGCCGATGGTTCGGCGTGTGGGAACGATACGGCTTCAGAGCGCGCGATGATGCGGAAGTTGATCGTCGAATGTGTCTCATACTGGGCGAAAGAGTTCATGATCGATGGCTTCCGCTTCGATTTGATGGGGCTCCATGACGTCAAGACGATGAACCAAGTCCGGAAAGCACTCGATCGCATCGACCCATCGATTCTCGTCACCGGAGAAGGTTGGGATCTCGACACGCCGCTCTCGGTCCGCAAGAAAGCGAACCAGCATAACGCCCATAAGATGCCACGTATCGCCCAATTCAACGACGCGATTCGCGACGGCGTCCGTGGGGACGTGTTCATCGAGGACTTGCCAGGCTGGATCAGCGGCAACGCGGATATGACGGCGGACGTCAAGCGCGGCATTGCCGGCGCGGTGACAAGTCAGAGTTTTGCCGATGAACCGAACCAAGTCGTGAACTACGTTGAGTGTCATGACAACTTGACGCTTTGGGACAAGCTCGCCGTCACGAACCCGGACGATGACGAGACGACACGTCGTCGCCGGCATCGCCTCGCGACAACGATCGTCATGCTCGGTCAAGGCATCCCATTCTTGCATAGCGGTCAAGAGTTCTTCCGAACAAAAGATGGGGACGAGAACAGCTTCAACTCAGGTGAGGTCGTCAACCGTTTGGACTGGACACGGGCCGAGCAGGAGACGCCGAGCGTCGAATACGTGAAGGGATTGATCAGTCTGCGGAAACAATATCCGTTGTTCCGTCTCGAGAACACGGAGCAGATTCGCAAACATTTGCGCTTCTTCGATGAAGAAGAAGGGGTGATCGCCTTTGAACTGAGTCGCCACGTCGAAGGGTATGTCGAACGTCACCTCGTCTACCATAACGGGCTCGAGGAAGCGGTCGAGGTGAAGCTGCCGGCCGGTAAGTTCGAGGTCCACGTTGAAGACCATACCGTCAATTTGACAGCGCCGCGCCTCCTTGAAGAACGACACGTCACTGTGGCACCGCTCTCGACGCTCGTCGTGACGGAACGCCGCCCGGATTACAGCAAATATGCGGTTGCTGGCGGGGCTGCCCTTGCGATGCTTGGTCTCTGGTACGTCGCGAAAAAACTCAAGAACAAACAGCAGTAACCAAAAAAGGAGACGTCATTCCGTCTCCTTTTCCTCGTTCGTTTCAGTTTTGGCTGCCTCCAGTTCCATCATCTTCTTCACGATGATGTGTTTTGGCATATGCATGAGCTCCTCGAGCGGAACGTTCAGCTTTTTAGCAAGCTCGACCGCCGTCTCGGGAGAGAGTTGAAGTGGGCGCATTGAGGTTCCTCCTTTCACATTCAGGGTATGCTAATGCCAGTATACAGGAAAATCAGGTGCATGGAGAATGTGTTCTGTGAACACATTCAAAATCGAAAAATGCGTGGGGCGTTGCTAAGCTGAAACTAGGAAGTGATCAAATGTACAAACAGGTAGCTGACTATCAATTTCATCAAACGGTTGAATGGTTGGAGCGCGTTGGTGGAGGATGGATGTTGTATTTGGCGCAAACCGGTTTTCTGTTTTTTGACGAGACGTTCCAAATCCGATGGGAACTCGAGTGGAAATGGGCACCGTGCGCACTATATATTGAGCCTCATGGTAGACGAGCCGTCGCGCTGTTTCGGGATTTACAGACATACGGAGTCATGGATTTAACAAACGGGACGATGGAACGTCATCCGATCCCACGGACGTTTCATGACGATTGGTTCAGTAACCTGCACCACTGGTCAGGAGACGACCTGTTTCTTTACTCGGCCGAATCAGACATTGTCGCTTTGAACTTGAACGACCACACGTTCCGGTATAGCCGCTACGAAGAGGTCCCCGAGTTCGGGAGTATCATCGAACTTGCCTATCAGCCGACCTATGATTTCGAACGATTCACGGCACCGGGCCTCGTGACGCTGTACGACGAACCGAATCAACAGTTCGTGGTCGAGAATGTTGCGTCGAGCGCGTCTTGGATGATTCCATACGGAGGTGACCGCGATCTGGCCATCGTCGATCAAATCGGCGAGACGACCGCGATCACATCGATGACGTCGTTCCAACTGTTTGAACGCGATCGCGAAGTGTTCTCGTCTGAAGTGTGTGCTGAAACTGAATTACTGAAAGTCGTCTTATTGGACGAACCGGGCGACCGACTTGTCGTCTTGTCAACGCCACGTCGCTTTTGCCATAGTTGGCTTCAAGTGTTCGAGCGTTGACGCTCCTGGACCAGACCATGGTTCAGGATTTTTTTACGAAGACTTGGTGAATCCCCAAAAAAACGGGAACAGTCTTCTTAGATGGAGAGGAGTGGACAGGGATGGAACGATTAGGACAAGCGTTAGTCCGATGGCGCTACGCTGTCGTGTTGATTTGGACGGTATTGCTCGCGGTATCGGTGTATTTCGGATTACAGTTGCCAAGTGAACTGCGCGGCAACGGGTTCGCAATCCAAGACGGGCGTTTCGCCCAAGTGGAAGACAAGTTGAACGACCGGTTCGACCGGGCCGGTGCCTCGATGATCGTCTTGTTGGAAGGTGGTGACCTTGATATGGTCATCGAGCAGCAACGCGATCGACTCGTCGAAGTCGATGGGGTCGATGGCGTGATCACGCCAGCCGAGAATCCGGAGGCACGCGATGGGGACGTCGCCTATTTATTGCTCGAGTTCGAGGACTACGATACGGCCGAGACGTCGATTGAAGACGTCCGCAGCGCCTTGATTCGAGATACGGATACAGACGTGCGATTGACCGGAGAGCCGGTGTTCGCGGATGACTTGAACGAGGCGTCAAAGAATGACTTGATTCGGGCCGAGTTGATTGGGATCCCGGTCGCGCTGCTCGTGCTCTTGCTCGTCTTCGGGACGCCGCTCGCCGCATTTATGCCATTATTCGTCGGTTTAATCACGTTCATCGTGGCAGCGGGTTCGCTATTCTTCTTTGCCCAAACGATGGAACTGTCTATTTTCGTGTTGAATGCGGTCGCGATGATTGCCATCGCGCTCGGCATTGATTTCTCCTTATTGCTCGTCAACCGGTACCGGGAAGAGCTCGCGAAAGGGAAGTCACGTGAGGCGGCCATCGTCCGAACGGTCGCGACGGCTGGACGATCGATTCTATTCTCAGGACTTTGCGTCTTCGTCGGACTGGCTGGGTTGTTGTTCATCCAAGTCGATGTGTTCCAAGCGATTGCCCTCGGTGCGTTGATTGCCGTCGCCGGTGCGGTCTTGTCCGCGCTCACGTTGTTGCCGTCTGCCCTGTACATCGTCGGAGACACGATCAATAAAGGACGGCTCGTCAAGACGAATGAGACACGTTCTGAAGTGCGGTGGCAGAAGTTGGCCCGCTTCGTCATGAGACGTCCCGTCACGATGACGCTCGTCGCGCTCTTGCTGCTATTGCCAAGCCTCTGGTTCGTCCGTGACCTCGAACTGAACATCCCGGACGCCGATGCGCTCCCGACCTCGTACGAGTCACGGGCCGCCCTTGAGCGGTGGGACGACGTGTTCGGAGAGACGTCGACCGATGCGGTGCTCTTGTTTGAGACGAATGACTTGACCGATTCGATGATTCTCGATGAATTGACCGGACTCACTGATGAGCTATCCGAGGGTCCGATTGTCGACAACGTCACGACGTTCTTGACGGCATCCGGTCTCGAACCAGCCGAATTCCAACAACTCGCTGAAGCGGCACCAGAGCAACTTGAGGCGTTCGAACGTCTCGTCACGCTTGAAGGAAATACAGACCTTGCCCTCGTCAACGTCAGCTTTGACGTCCCGCCAAGTGATAAAGACGCGCAGGCGTTCGTCCGAGATTGGCGCGAGAACGGTTTTGACGTCGGGGGACCAGCCGCGTTCAACGAAGAAATTTATGAAGAGATTTATGACAGCATCCCATATGCGGTCGTGACCGTGATCTTGGCGACGATGTTCATCCTCATGTGGGCGTTCCGTTCCGTCTTGATCCCAATCAAAGCGATCATCATGAACGTGCTCGGTCTCGGGGCGACGTTCGGGCTGCTCGTCATCATCTTCGAATCGGGTTACGTGTATGACGCCGAGACGATCAGTATATTGACCCCGGTGTTTATCTTCTCACTTGTGTTCGGCCTATCGATGGACTACGAGGTGTTCCTCGTCTCGCGGATTGAGGAATATTATCGGGAGACCGGGGATAACGATTACGCGACGGAGATGGGACTCGCCAAGACGAGTAAAATCATCACGTCGGCCGCGGTCATCATGATCGTCGTCACGGGGGCGTTCGCCTTCACCGGCGTCAGCCCGATCAAACAGCTCGGGGTCGGGATCGCGCTCGCCATCTTCATCGATGCGACAATCATACGCATCTTGCTCGTACCATCTTTGATGAAAATGTTCGGGGACTGGAACTGGTGGTGGTTCGGGAAGAAAGATTTACCGAAACGTAATCTACACTAAATATACATTTAATGAAATAGTCGTGAAAATGTGTTAAAATAGTTTCATGATTACGCGCAATTTGGGAAAGGAAGGTCTTTATGGATACCGAGAGGACATGGCCTCTGTTTCAATTGCCGGACTTCTAGCGTTGAGTTTTTACAAGCGACATCAATGTAAAAATCAACAAACGGAAGATCGGAGATGGAACAGATGGAACCGCGGCTACGACTGAGGATCCTCCTCTCCGTTGAAAACGGGGAGGACAATCGGAATGAAACGAGTTGCTACCATAGTGCTCGGAACGCTAATCATGGCGTTCGGTTATTATTATTTGAATGAACAGTTTGGTTTGGCAGAAGGGGGCTTCGTCGGGCTAGCATTGCTCGGCCGCTATTTATTTGATATCGATCCAGCGATCTCGATGATCTTGCTCGATATCCCCTTCTTTTTAATCGCCCTTTGGTGGAAAGGCTGGCGCTTCGTCGGACAAGCCGTGCTTGCCGCCGCGTCGTTATCGCTCAGTTATGCGATGTGGGACCGATTGGATTTACTCACATTCGACATTCAAGTCTGGCCGGCAACGTTGTTTGCCGCCATCGCGAGCGGGATTGTGACCGGTTACGGTCTCGGTCTTGTCTTGAAGTCAGGCGGGGCGACCGGAGGCGACGATTTATTCGCCCTCGGCCTATCGAAATGGACCGGCGTATCGGTCGGGACGATTCTCATCATATTTGATGTCATCGTTTTGGCGATCTCGCTCATCTATTTGCCGCTGTCGAACGCGCTTTACACGCTTCTCGCGGTCTCGATCGCAGGTCGTGTCGTCACGAAAATGTTGACGGACGATGTGGTCGAAGTAGCCGTGCCAAGTGTGACCAAACTAAAAACAAAAAACGATCTCGCGTGAGATCGTTTTTTGTTTTGTAAAATTTATCACAGTTTTACAGTCATCTTTCTTCTACACTAAATATAGAAGGAGGGAGTCACATGAAATGGATGATTCCAAAACAGCACGGCGCTTGGTCGATGCTGATCTTACCGTTCTTACTCGGCGGTATCGTCGGAGGGTGGACGTTCGCGCACATCCCGTTCGCCATCGCCTGGTTGTTCGTTTATATGGGCACGTTTTTCTTGTTCCAATACATCAAGCAACGGAAGAAGTCTAAGGAACTGTTGCGTACGGTCGTGACGTATTTGACGATTGCCACCGTCGCCGCCGTCCCGGTGTTTCTGTCCGAGTGGCGTCTCGTCTGGTTCGTCCTCGCGATGATCCCGTTCGGACTCGTCAACGCCTATTTCGCCAAAATCAAAGACGAGCGCAACGTCTGGAACGACGTCAGCGCCGTCACTTCATTTTGTATCGGCGGGATGGCGAGTTATTATCTCGGGGCACGGGTCTTGGACGAGACAATGATGTGGATGTTCGTCTTGCCGTACTTATATTTCCTCGGAAGTATCTTTTTCGTCAAGACGATGATTCGAGAGAAAAAAAGTCTATTCTATCGAAACGTATCATGGGGGTATCACTCCTTGCTTGTCGCCATCTTCATCGCGTTCGGCTATCCGGTTTTGGCACTCGCTTACGCGCCAAGTCTCGTCCGGGCGGTCGCGTTCTACGGCAAAAAGATCCCCATCATGAAGATCGGGATCGTCGAAATCGCCAACTCGGTGTTCGTGCTCGGTTGTCTCAGCTGGTATTTATTTTCTTAAGAAGGGGCGACCCTTCTTTTTTTAATCGCTTGAAGCGCTGCTAGAGATGATGGCGACAGTCGTCGCGGCCGTTGCTGCCTGTTGCATGGCGAGCAGGTGGGCGAACGTCCCGTGTAACAGTAAATCGCTCGCGTCTTCCTTGATGTTGTTTGCCGCGACGAGTTGCAGGGCGACCGTCAACGCGTGGGTGTGGAACCAGCGATGCTTTTCCTTCTCGGCGTTCGTGATTTCGATCAGGTCGCGCTCGTCGTTGTCGTTCGGAGCCGCGACGATGGCCAAGAGGGCGAGCGCTGGCAGATGCTCGTTTTTGACAGCGATTGTTTGTCCTTGGAGCCGCGTGCGCCACTCGAGCAGGCGGTTGATGACCTCGTCTGAAGGCAAGTCGCTAAAAGCAAGTAGATGGGAGACGAGTTGGAGCTCGTTTGAGCGGGGCAACTCGGCTTTCAACGCTTCGTAATACGTCTCGATTCGTTCATTTAGCGCAACATGGTCATCGAACGCTTGAACGAGGACGAGGGCAGACAAGAGATCTTCTTCGCTCGTCAGCCAAGGATGGTTTCGTTTGAACGTTTGATAGAGTGCGCTTGCCTCATCGAGCCGGCGCTCGGGCTCATCGACGTTGATCAGTTGGCTCGCGATAAAGGGCCGTAACATACTGAAGCGGAAGTGCTTCCGGTCGAGTAACGTATCGAGCCGGAGCGCCTCGTCGATGGCCGGTTCGATGTCTTCATACTTGGCATCGAGAAACGACAGCCAGACAAAATTATTACTGCCGCGAAATTTCGAGAACATGCCGGTCTTCTGTTTCAGAACCGCTTGAGCGTGTTCGAACCGTCCCGAATCGAACGGGGTATCGTGCATGGCATAGTTGATGGCCATCAAACGTCGGAAATCATCGGTGAACCACTTTGTCGCTCCCCTGATTCCTTCGAGTGCTTCGAGGTAACGGGTGTAACGTGTCATCATCAGCAATTCCTCCTTTTGCTCCTTATACGAGTACAATCGAAAGAATGATTCAAAAACAGCCGCCCTGGATTCGTCCGGGGCGGCTGTTTGTTATTGGACTTGCGTATACAACTTCTGCATGTACTCGTTCACTTCATCGGCCGCTTGGAACATCATGAATGAATGTTGCAAGATGATCTCTGGCGAGAAGCCGAGGTCGAGGTCGAGCGTCGAGGCGAGCGTGACATCACGGTCGCTATCGAGTACGCAACGGAAGTATTTGAACTCTTGGTTGAACTCGTTCAAGGCGTTAAGAATCGGTAGGTCTTCCACGTAGTCCGGCACGTGTGTGACTGTCGCGGCATAAAGTTCCGCATCCGTCGTCTTTTTATTGAAGGCGATAATCATAACGGGCTGAGCCCCGGATTTAGTCGTTTCGCGCGTCAAGAATGTGACGTGCGTTTCAGTCTCGCTCTCTTTAAACGTCATATTGCGTTCAGCGACGAGCGCTTTAAATGATTCTACTTTTTCTTCGAAGTTCACAAACAAGTCCCCCTTAAAAGTCGTTACTCTAACTTTCTCCCATTTGCGGAGGGAAAGCAAGGGGAACTAGCGTTTCATCAACATTTTGATGGCTTCTTCGACGGTTTCTGACGTATCTTCGCCATCTTGTTGGGCGGTGATGATGCACTGCTCCAAGTTCTTCGCGACGATGATGGTCGAAGCACGGTCGAGTGCCGAACGAGCCGCACTCAACTGCGTCACGACGTCGCGGCACTCTTTCCCTTCTTCCATCATACGGATGATGGCCCGGATTTGTCCTTCGACTCGTTTCATCCGGTTCAATACTTTCGCATCGTATTGATACTGTTCCATTAGATTCACCTCTATATTCAAATCGTTCAGTAACCCAACTATTTATTGTGTAGTCTCATCTTAATACGTGGGGGAGTATGTGTCGAGCCACAACGTTTGAGATAAAGATTTTTTGAAAGTTTACCATTTCGTCAAACAAATCCCTTGCAATCAAATACCATAGGGGGTATATTTATGACGTGGAAGCGATATGTTCAATGAATCACAAACTTTCGTCGGACGCCCGCTACCAAGATGACGAATAAATAAGTGAAACATCATAGATTAAAAGGATGGGTAAATAACGTGAAAGCATCTGCTTTAAAACGTCAAATGGATTTTGAAGTACCAGTGAACATCGTCGACGTTCGTGAACGTGACGAGTTCCAAGAAGCGCACATTGCTGGCGCGAGCAATTATCCGCTATCTGAAATTTCGGAATGGATCGAGACACTCGACCCTGAAGAAGAATACATCGTTCTCTGCCGTTCAGGTGCTCGCAGCACGCAAGCAACTTGGCAAATGGAAGCGAAAGGTTATAAAGTGATCAATATAGAAGATGGCTTGATGAGCTGGCCTGGTGAAGTCGTCAAAGGAGGAAATGAGCAATGAGTAAAAAAATCGTAATCGTCGGTGGAGTCGCCGGTGGCGCTTCAGCAGCCGCACGCCTTCGTCGCTTAAACGAAGAGAACCAAATCGTCATGTTCGACCGGGGCGAATACATTTCGTTCGCGAACTGTGGTCTTCCATATTACATTGGTGACGTGATTCAAGATCGTCAAAAATTGCTCGTCCAAACGGTCGAGGGCATGAATAAACGTTTCCAACTCGACATCCGCAACTTGACGGAAGTGACAAAAATCAACCGTGCCGAGAAGACGGTATCGGTGAAAAACGTTAAGACGGGCGAAACATACGATGAGTCGTACGATGTACTCGTCTTGTCACCAGGAGCGAAACCAATTCGTCCGAACATCCCTGGAATTGAAGAAGCAGAAGACATCTTCACGCTCCGCAACATTCCGGATACGGATAAAATCCGCAGCTACGTTGACGACAAAGCGCCGAAACACGCGACAGTCATCGGTGGCGGTTTCATCGGGATCGAAATGGCTGAAAACTTACGTGAGCGCGGCGTCGAGGTCACGCTCGTCGAGATGGCCGACCAAGTTATGACACCGCTCGATCGTGAGATGGTATCACCTGTTCACGAACACATGCGTCTCCATGGCGTCGACCTTCAGCTTTCTGACGGTGTCGATTCGTTCTCTGAGAAAGGGAAACGTGTCCACTTGAAGAGCGGTCGCGTCATCGATACCGATATGGTCGTCTTGTCAATCGGCGTCGTGCCAGAATCGTCAATCGCAACGGAAGCAGGACTTGAAACAGGCATCCGCGGCGCCATCCGCGTCAACGAGAAGATGCTCACGTCAGATCCGAACATTTACGCGATTGGAGATGCTGTCGAAGTACTCGATTATATCTTTAAAGAGCCGACGGTCGTTCCGCTTGCATGGCCGGCCAACCGCCAAGGCCGTCTTGTCGCCGATATCATCAACGGTCGTGACGTTAAATACAACGGAACGATGGGGACTGGGATTGCCAAAGTATTCGATATGACAGTTGCTTCGACAGGTTGGAACGAAAAACGTTTAACAGCAGCTGGTAAAGAATTCGAAGCCGTTCACGTGCACCCGGGTTCACATGCGGGTTATTACCCAGGGTCGACACCGGTATCACTCAAACTCTTGTTCCATCCGACGACAGGTGAAATCTACGGCGCGCAAGGCGTGGGGATGAACGGCGTCGATAAACGGATCGATGTGATTGCGACAGCGATGAAAGGTGGCTTGACGGTCCTTGACCTTCCAGACCTTGAACTCAGCTACGCACCACCGTTCAGCTCAGCGAAAGATCCAGTCAACATGATCGGTTACGTCGCGTCGAACGTCGTTCTCGGCGATAACGAAGTCGTGCACTGGAACGAGATTGACGAGTTGGTCCAAAACGGCGCGACATTGCTCGACGTCCGTGACGAGTCAGAACATGAACTTGGCAAAATTCCTGGTTCAATCAACGTTCCGCTCAACTCGCTACGCGATCATTTGGACAACTACAGCAAAGACGAAACGATTTATGTGACGTGCCAAGTCGGGCTTCGCGGATATCTCGCATCCCGTATCTTGCGTCAAAACGGTTTCAAGGTGAAAAACTTGAGCGGTGGCTACAAAACATGGTCACAAGTAAAACGTGATTTTGATGCCATTGAGGCAGGCACGAAGGCAGAGAGTGAGACTGCCGCAACAGTAACGGAGGAGGCACCGCCAGCAATGACAAATGAACCAGTCGGGGAACCGATTTTCCTAGATACATGCGGTCTGCAATGCCCGGGACCAATTTTAGAAGTAAATAAAAAAGTAGCCGAGCTCGGCGAAGGCGAGACGCTTCGTGTCCTCGCGAGTGACCCTGGTTTCTTTGCAGACATCGAAGCATGGGCTAAGAAAACCGGCAACAAGCTCGTCTCGAAACAGTTCGTGAACGGTCGCGTGGAAGCAATTCTTCAAAAAGGTAATGGTCCTGCGGCTGTACAAGCAGGGGCACCAGCGACAGACGGCGCATCGATGGTCGTCTTCAGCGGAGATCTCGACCGCGCGCTCGCTTCGTTCATCATCGCCCAAGGTGCGGCGGCGATGGGCAAAGACGTGACGATGTTCTTCACATTCTGGGGACTCAACGTCATTCGTAAGCCAGATGCACCGGAAGTGAAGAAACAAGGTCTCGAGAAGATGTTCGGCATGATGATGCCATCGCATGCGGGTGAACTTCCACTCTCGAACATGAACTTCGGTGGAGTTGGTCAAAAGATGATGAAAAAAGTGATGAGCGACAAAAATGTACCATCACTTGACGAAATGATCAAATCGGCTCAAGAAGCAGGCGTCAAAATGGTCGCTTGTACGATGTCGATGGACGTCATGGGAATCAAAGAAGAAGAGTTGATCGACGGCATCGATCTCGGTGGTGTGGCAGCATACCTCGGGGCGGCTGAAGGCGGCAACTTGAACCTCTTCATCTAATCAAATGATGCAGGATGGGCGATCGGTCACTTGACCGGTCGCTTTTTCTGTTGTTCGACAGCTCATGTGAAATTTGTCGAAAAAAGATTGCAATTCTTAGACGTTTTTCCTATAATTCTACTCATGTAAAGAAAGTTGACATAACTTTTTCTTATAACTCATACATACACGGAGGATTTAAAGATGGAGAAATTCGTAGAAGGTCTCGTTTCATCAGCCAACGACTTGCTTTGGTCATCAGTACTAATCGTTGTCCTTGTCGCCTTAGGTTTGTACTTCACCGTCCGGATGGGGTTTGTCCAGTTCCGGATGTTGCCTGAAATGTTCCGCCTCTTGTTCAAAGACGGCATGAAACGTGAAAAAGGCCAAGTCTCGTCATTCCAAGCGTTCGCGATCGGGACAGCAGCCCGCGTCGGAACGGGTAACATCGCCGGTGTCGCGACAGCAATCGCGCTCGGAGGTCCAGGAGCCGTCTTTTGGATGTGGCTCATCGCCCTCATCGGATCGGCTTCGGCGTTCGTAGAAAGCACGCTCGCACAAGTCTACAAGATTCGGGACGGACGCACATGGCGTGGAGGCCCGGCGTACTATATGGAGCGCGCCCTCGGTCAACGTTGGCTGGGGATCTTGTTCGCAATTCTCATCACGTTCTCGTTCGGATTCGCCTTCAACTCGGTGCAGTCGAACACAATCTCGCTCTCGATGAGCAATCAGTTCGGCGTGAGCACGACGACAGTCGGTCTCGTCTTGGCCGTCGTCACAGCAATCGTCATCTTCGGTGGGATTCAGTCGATCGCCGTGCTCTCGAGTATCATCGTCCCGGTCATGGCCGGTGGCTATATCTTGCTCGCAGGATGGGTCATGATTTCAAACGCATCATTATTGCCGGAAGTGTTCGGTTTGATCTTCTCAGAAGGCGTGTTCGGTCTGCAGCAACTGTTCGGCGGTGCCATCGGAGCGATGGTGCTCCAAGGAATTCGTCGCGGTCTCTTCTCGAACGAAGCCGGAATGGGTTCTGCCCCGAACGCGGCGGCGACAGCGGAAGTATCGCACCCGGTCAAGCAAGGCTTGATTCAATCGTTCAGCGTCTTCGTTGATACGCTTCTCGTCTGTACGTCGACAGCGATGATCATCTTGTTGTCAGGTGTAGCCGGATCGGAGTCGTTCGCAGGTGTTGAATTGACACAAGCGGCGCTTACGGCTGAGATTGGTCCGATGGCGACATCGTTCCTCACGATCGCGATTTTCTTGTTCGCGTTCAGCTCGATTCTTGGAAACTACTACTACGGCGAGACGAACATCCAGTTCATCTCGGATAAAAAGATTTACGTCACGCTCTACCGCATCGGTGTCGTCGGTATGATCCTCTTCGGAGCCGTCCGTTCGGCCGGTCTCGTCTGGTCGATTGCGGACGTGTTCATGGGCCTTATGGCGCTCGTCAACTTGTATGCGATTTTCCGTCTCGCGAAAGTCGCTCGTCTCGTCCTCGACGATTACTTGGAGCAACGCCGTCAAGGTGATGACCCGGTATTTTACGCCGATTCGATCGACAACTTGCCAGGCCGCGAGTACATCGAGGCTTGGGAGACGGCAGAAGAGGAAGAAGTCAAGACAGGCACGATTCGTTCATAAGCGACAAACCGTCTACGAAAACACGTAGGCGGTTTTTTTGCGCCTAAAAGATGGGTAAACTGAAGAAAAGGGGGGCGTTCAATCATGGAGACGACACATTATATACGCATTTCCCCAGAAGTATGGGTCTCGTTCGGGCAAGACCCGGAAATGATTTTAGATTGGCTGTTGCACGTTCACGCTCAACAGCGTGACACGTATGAGACGTTGACGCTCCCGAACATTGAACGGTTCCAAAAAATTCTCGGGCAAATCGAAGTCTATATCGATGGGGATGACACGTATAACTTGGAGATGGCGGTCATTGGGGAAGAGTTGATCGTCAACGAGAAGCAGGCGGTCGTCGTCGGGATTTTGACGCCGCAACTGCTCCACATCGTCAAAGACGCGATGAACGCGTTCACGAAAGAGGATGTCGCCGACATGGCGTTCGTCGACCATGAAGGCCTCGATGATGTATGGCTCAAATGGACGTTGCTGAAACGATTCTGCGAAGAAGCGATTGAACGAGATGAGCTCGTGTTGATTTATTATGAGTAAGATCGTCTAAATGGTATAATATTGAAAAAATGGCGGTGGGATAAGTGAGTAATTTCCTTGTTAATTTGGCTTTATTCTATATGATAGTTAGCCCTGTGTTTGCATATCGAATCGGTCGAAAACGCGTTGCAAGACTGAATATGATAGCGCTCTTGCTTTATATCGTGAGTTGGGGATATGTTCTTGGTGCGGGGACGCCTTCCGACCATCCTGTCTCGATACTTTGGGGCGTCTTGCTGTTCCTGAATCTTTTATTGACTGTGATGAATAGCGCGATGTTTCTATATGAACGTTGGCCAAACCGTTCTTTGTTGCGTATCGGTGCCGTGGCGACTAGTTTCTTTTTAGGAAGCTTATTAGTCACGTACAGTCTTGATTCACGTGATGTGCTATGGGAGATGATGCTACAAGCGAGTATGACGACAGTCGTACTGTTTGTCACAAGCGTCATCTGGATTAGGCTGCGACAAATCGATCGTCAGCCGGACATGTAAAAAGTCCGACGACATAGCGTCGAGCGGTGGGTAAGTTGTTTAAATGGCATTCTTCTAAAGTATTTTATTATTTTATGGAGGTTCCCTGAATGTTATCTTGGTTAGGTATAACGAATGCAGATGAGACAAATCAAACTGAACGTCAGTTTTTTGGGAATGTGAAGAAAAAAACTAGAATCGTCATTCTCCTTACGGCTCTACTGGCACTTTATGGTGTGAAGTCCTTATTCACTTACCTAATCCCGGCCTCATATTTGGCCGACCCAATTGTCGCCGTTCTACCAGGTACCGTAGGCGTTTTGGTTTCTATAGTCTACGTCTTGGTCGCGGAACGACTTCTACAGGACAACGCCAAACGCTAGTCATACCATTTAGACAAAAAAACTCGACGCCGCAGCGCCGAGTTTTTGTCTTATTTCAATGCCGTCTCAAGCGCTTTGACGTTCTCGCGCATGAGATCGAAGTAACTCTTGTCCATCTGTTCTTTCGTGACCGATTCCAAGTTATAGATCGTCACCGTCTCCGCGCCGATCTCATTTTGAACGACCTGGGCCACTTTCGGGGTAACCGTGTCCTCGAAGGCGATGTATTTCAAATCATGAAGTTGAGCCTCTTCGATGACGCGCTTCAACGCCTGTTGTGACGGTTCTTCCGAAGGCGTGAGACCTGCGATTGGGAGTTGGTCGAATCCGTATCGCTCCGCTAGGTAGCCATAGGCGGCGTGCGTCACGAGCAGCTCTGACTTCGAACCGCCCTCGACTGCCGCTTTCAGCTCGGCGTCGAGCGTGTCGGCTTCTTCTTTGAAGACGCTCAAGCGATCCGCAAACTCATCTTTATAGTCAGGGGACTGTTCGCTGAAGGCCGCTTCGACCGCTTCGGCCATCGAGACGGCATTCATTGGATCGAGCCAGACGTGTGGGTCATACTGACCGTGGTTATGGCCGTCATCTTCACTATGACCGGCTTCTTCCTCAGCATGGTCATCGTCCTCATGTCCGTGCTCGTCTTCTTCACTATGCTCGTCCTCACCGTGAACGTGGACCGTGTCATCAGCCGATAAAAGGGTGATGTCTTCGGCTGTCTTCACGAATGTGACGTTCTCATTGGCCAAGCTCTTCTCCATCGACTCCACGTATGGCTCGAGGTCATGGCCGACAGTCAAGAACAAGTCCGCTTCAGCGATGTCTGTCATTTGTTTTGAGGTCGGCTCATATGTGTGCGGGTCGGCACCAGGTGGGATGACCATCTCGACGCGGACGCGGTCGCCGCCAATCTCCTCGGCGAATGATTTCAACGCGAACGTCGACGCATATACGGTCAACTGGTCGTTGGCTTCCTCTGTGGTACCGCCCTCTTCATTGCTTGCGCAACCACCTAATAAAAGTGTCCCGGCAGCGGCGACACCTAACAGTTTTTTGTTCATAACCCTCTCCACCTGTCCTCTCTATATAAAACCTTTAAATCGTAACCGTTACGTTCTGAGACTGCGTTTTATATTATAGGGGGCGAATGCGAACACGTCAAGTTCGACTTCAGATGGATGGTTTTTCGAGAAAAAGGGAATATGATTAAAAAAAGAACGAGGAGTGGATGTATATGAGAAAGGAGACCGCCTGGTTCGTCGGTGGTGCGGCGCTCGCGGCCGCCACCGCAGCCGGGGCAAGCGTATGGAACCAATACGGATCGCTCGTGCGTTGGCAAGAGCCCGAGTTGCCGGTGCGTCCCTCGACCCGTAAACGCCGGACTCACACGTACAAGATTGTCAATGACCGTCCGCTCCAATTTGATGTGTACTACCCGCCCGGCGAAGGACCGTTCCCGGTCGCAGTCTATGCACACGGCGGGGCATTCGTTCGAGGGAATCGAGGCATGGTGACGTTGTTCCATCCATTGCTCGATCACTTCCTCGCCAAAGGATTCGCAGTCATCAGCATCGATTATCGTCTGTTCGAGGACGGGGTCTATTTCCCGGACAACATCATCGACGTCTCCGATGCGCTTTGCTATCTCAAACAACACGACGGTCTGCTCAATCTTGACATCGACAAATTGATTGTCTGGGGCGACTCGGCAGGCGCGGCCCTTGTCCTTGCGACAGCACTCGACCGAAGCAAGCAGTTTATAGGAGAACTCGGCGATGACGTGCCGCCGGTGAAAGGTGTCATCGCCCTTTATCCGCCGACGAACTTCTTGTTGTTCAAGTTCATCCAGACGTGGCTCGCCCATTTGAAGTTTTACGAAGGTAGTCGTGAGGCGTGGCGCGAACTGATGGTGAAGTGTTCCCCGGTCACGCATCTTTATGACGACGCCCCGCCCATCCTCATCTTGCACGGAAAGAAAGACCCAATCGTCCCGTTCGGACAGGCGCTCCATTTCGTGGAACATGCGAGCGAAGTCGGTGCGAACGTGCAGCTGATTTCCTTCCCGAACGGTACGCATTCGTTAGCGAGCTTTCTCCAATCCGACAACCCGATCAAAGAAACGCAACTCATGGCCCGCATCGATCGTTTCATCGATGACGCGATGATGTGACGTTGCGCTTTTTTTCAAAGATGGTACGATGGGGTAGGATTTAGGAATCAAAAAGGAGTGACTCGCGTGACAGAACTTTGTTTGGTCCGACATGGTCAGACCGATTGGAATTTTCAAGAAATCATTCAGGGGCGGGAAGATATCCCGCTCAACGCACTCGGACATCGGCAGGCCGAAGAGAGTGCGGCCTTTTTAAGCCAAGAATCATGGGACGTGATCGTCGCGAGCCCACTTTCGCGAGCGATGGATACGGCCCGCTACATCGCAGAGGCGTGCGGCATTGACCCAGGCGTGATTATTCAGGACGAACGGTTCATCGAGCGTGAGTTCGGTCATGCGTCGGGAAAACCGGTGCCTGGCATTTACGAAGCTGTCCAAGCCGATGATCAAGACCGCGTCCCGGGTCTCGAGTCAGAAGATGAGATGCGGGCCCGGGTCTTGAGCGGCATGGAAGACATCGTCGAGGCACATGCCGGAAAACGTATCATCGTCGTCTGTCATTCACATGCAATTAAAGCCGCCTTATCGGCGATTGACGACACGTATACGTTCCGCCACGCCATGCGCAACGCCTGCTCGAACTATATCGAATATCAAGATGGTCAGTTCGTGGTCAAGGCGGTCAATGTCGCCGACCATATTACGAATGTGATCGTCGCGAAGTGAGGAGAAGCTCATGACGACATTGCTCTGGATTTTCATCATCGCATCATTTGTTGTCGCGTTCGCGGGTCTGATTTATCCGGTCATCCCGAGCGTCTTGTTCTTATTCATCGGTTATATGATTTACGGTTTTGGATTCTCGTTCGAGCCGCTCACATGGACGTTTTGGCTTTGGCAAACCGTATTTTTGATCTTCTTGTTCGTAGTCGACTATATCGTCACTCGGGCGACGGTTGATAAACGAGGCGGTTCCGAACGGGCGAAGTGGGGAGCGACGATCGGATTGATCGCAGGTCCGTTCATCTTCCCGCTCGTCGGCGTGCTCATCTTCCCGTTCATCTTCGCGTTTCTAGCGGAGCTCACGCTCGGTAAATCGACGCGTGAGGCGTGGAGTATCGGTGTCGGGACGGTACTTGCTTTCCTTGGAAGTACGATGCTCAAAGTCGTCGGAATGACGATGATGGTCATCTTGTTTTTCATCTACATTTGAGGCGGAGAAATTTCTTCGCCTTTTTGGGTTGAGATATTTGAAAAAACGGGGAAAGAAAAACAAGACCGTTCGACTTATTCGAACGATCCTGTCTTAACGAGCTGAGTGAAGGCGGAGCGGCTGAACGACTGCTGTTGCTCCATTTGTTTTTCGAAGAAGGACGGTTTGAGCTCGGCGTTCGCCACGCCTTCGGAAATCAACGAATCGAGTACTTGCTTCGTCGTGTCTTGTTTTGGCAACAACATGAGCCCTTCGGCGACGAACGTGTGATGGTCGCTTAGCGACCGTTCACTCGTGAACGTCAAGGCGAGGGCGGCCGGCCGGTTCGATGGAGACGTGATGACGGCTTCGGCGAGAAGCAGGATTCGCTTATTCAAATAGTGATGAAGCGTGACGGCGAATTCAGTCGGTACGAGCATCTCGAGGAGCCATTCGTTGTCGTGCTCTTTTGAGATGATCAACCCATCGAGCAGTTCGACGGGCAGGTTCAATTCGTTGCCGTACTCGTCTTGGACGAGGCGAACTTGGACTAGGCGGAACGTTTTCATCGTATCGATCCCTTCCACATTTTCTTTAACTCATCTTAACACAGTCTGATTCGAAGATTGTGTTACGATAGCGGGGAAGCGACGTAAAAAAAATAGAGGACAAGGAGGCATCAAGATGAGTTGGGTTGTTGGCATAATCGGGTATATCGCGATTCTAGCAATCGGTTATTATGGTGTCCTTTTCTTCAAAGTAAAGCAGGAGCGGAGTCGGGCCGGATATCGAATCTTCCTCTTGCTCGCGGGCTTGTTCTTCGTGAGCGGGAGTGACTATATCATCGCGTTGTTCCGAGGGGATACGGAAGCGACGTTTTGGCAACGGACCGTTTACTTCATATTGATTTTGATCTCTCTTTCGATCGCCCTTTACTTTCGGAGAAAAGAAGATAAAATCCATGCGAATGAGATGACGACGGCATAAAAACAAGAGGCTAACGGAAAAAAATCCGTAGCCTCTTGTTTTTATTTCGGAATCCGAGTTTGACGAATCATTTCGAGCTTCAAGTCCCAGAGCGGTTTACTGAATGTGACCGAGTACACTTCCGGCAAGCGGAGGCGTTTGTACTCTTCCCACAGACCGTTCATCTGCTCGTGATGATACGTGCGGATTTCTGTCGCGTTCGGTAACTCATATACGCGTTCGCCGTCTTGGAAAATCGGGACGAGCAAACGTTTGACGCTAAAGTTACGTGTCTTGATGCGGAACGCGGGGTCTCGCACGTCAATCAAGTCAATCTCGTTATACGACTCGACTGGTTCGTCGGCAAGGGCGATATAGTCACCTTTGAACTTCCCGGTCTCGTTATCGATGATGCGATACAATTCTTTCTTGTGCGGAGTCGTCGTTTTCACTTTCGAAGACGACACTTTGATGACCGGCTTCAGCTTCCCGTCGACGCCTTCGCGGGCGACGAGTTTGTACACCATACCGAGTGCAGGTTGCTCATAGGCCGTGATACCGCGCGTCCCGACGAGGAACGTATCGGCTTCAGCTCCTTGCATCCGCAAGTCTTGAATGACGTACTCATCGAGGTCGCCCGAGACGACGATTTTGACGTAATCGAGTCCGGCCGCGTTCAATGCTTTTCGGGCCCGTTTCGACAAGTAGGCCAAGTCACCCGAGTCGAGTCGGACCGACTTCAAGCGGTAGCCTTTCGCTTCAAGTTCTTTGGCGACCGTGATCGCGTTCGGGAGAC
Source organism: Exiguobacterium sp. s64 (assembly GCF_018618035.1). Classification (NCBI taxonomy): domain Bacteria; kingdom Bacillati; phylum Bacillota; class Bacilli; order Caryophanales; genus Exiguobacterium; species Exiguobacterium sp. s64. The sequence goes on along the minus strand of NZ_JACSLH010000005.1, from coordinate 10,844 downwards.
CTGACTTGAGCGTATCGTACGTGTCGATCAACAGGCTCGTATTGTCCGGGTACATCGAGGCGAACGAGCGGAATGCCTCGAGTTCGTCATCGTGGAACTGGATATCGGCGTGCTCCATCGTTCCGCCGGTTGGGACGTCAAAATCACGTCCGGCCGAAACCAAGCTCGTGACGTCGAAACCGGCGATATAGGCGGCCCGTGTTCCATAGTACGCAGCATCGACGCCTTGGGCGCGACGAGCACCGCCTTCGAGTAGTGTCTCGTTCGGCGCAGCTTGGCGGATGCGCGCGTATTTCGTCGCGATGAGTGATTCGTGGTTGGCGATGTTCAAGAGCGCCGTCTGGAACAGCTTCGCCTCAAAGATCGTCGATTCGATGCGGACGACTTGTTCGTTCGGGAAGATGACTTCTCCTTCACGGACACTGTAGAGCGAGCCCGTGAACTTGAAGTTACGGAGTACATCCGCGAACTCGTCCTCGAAGTCGAGTTGCTGTTTCAAGTAGCGGATATCTTCTTCCGTGAATGAGACGTTCTCTAAATAATGCACGATATTTTGGAGGCCGGCGAAGACGACGTAACCTCCGCTGAACGGGTTCGAGCGATAATAGAGGTCGAACACGACTCGTTCGTTGTGACGGCCTTGTTTCCAATAGATATACATCCAACGTGGGAGGTATAGGTCGGTGTGAAGCGCTAAGTTGCGATGTAACATAATCGTTCCTTTCTGTTTTACGTCACTTCCCGGTCACAGTGGCCCCGAGTGTCGTGACAAAATGTTCGAGCGCCCAATCGTGGCCGACTGGGTTGAAGCTTTGGACGGCGTCGGCGTGGACGACGATTGTATAGCCGAGGTTGTAAGCGTCGACAGCGGTATGAAGCACACAAATGTCTGTGCACACACCGACGAGATGAATCTCTGTGATGGCCCGTTCGCGCAAGCGCAAGTCGAGGTCTGTGCCGGCAAAGGCGCTATAGCGTGTCTTATCGATCCAATGATCGGCCCGGCTTGCCGCGGTTTTGACGGCACCGTATAATTCACGGCCCTCTGTACCGCGAATGTTGTGGGGCGGGAAGAGCGTCGTCTCAGGATGATACGTGTCGCCGGCGTCGTGGACATCGTTCGCGATGACGACATAATTCTCGTCCGCAAACTCCTCGATCAACTGGACGATTCGTTCTTCTATGTCTTGCCCTGGTTTTCCACAAGTCAAACGACCCGTATCTGCGATAAAATCAAACGTGTAGTCGATCACAATCAATGCTCGCATGGCGAGATCTCCTCTCTCATGTGAAGAATAGTTGGCTATCCTTCTTATTCTAAATCATTTTGCGTGATGCGAAAAAGATTATTTTTGATCGGGGTCGGGTACTAGGTGTAAGAAGAACCGTTTGCGAAAGGGGAATCAGCACATGCTGCTGTCATCATCCGAACTGTCAGAGCAACTATCCCGCTTAAATGGCTGGGATGTTGTTGAAGGGGAATTACAAAAGACGTATCGGCTCGAGACGTTTCCAGAGGCGATTCAGTTCGTCCATCTCGTCGCTGATTTGGCGGAGGAGCTCAATCATCATCCGAACATCTTGATCGAGTATCGGAACGTCACATTGACCGTGTCCACGCATGACGAAGGTGGAATCACGGAGAAAGACATCATGCTCGCGAAAGGGTGTGAGAGGCTTGTCTAAACTGTTCATGACGTTTGCCTCAGGAACTGTCGCTGAACGATTGCGTCAACAACCCGGTATCCTTGTCGCCAACGGGACCGAGACGATTTTGCTCGCAGAAGGCGACAAGTCTCCCTTCCAAAGCGGGAAGACGTTTCAAATCGAAGAAGCGGAAGGACAATTCGCCTCGAAAGGGAATATTGTCTATGCGAACATTCCGGTCGATTCGAACGCCCGGTCGCTCTTGTTCCATCGCTTGTTGAAAGACAAATCACGTCTTGGGTCTGGCCATAGCGGTTTTGCCGCCTATCGGCTCGGTGTCGACCCGGACGATCACCACGGGATTATCTTCATCCAATTCACCGAGGGCGGAAATCGTTTCCGTGATTCGACCGACTATGTCTTGTTCCAAGAATGGCTGAAAGAAGCCGTCGAACAAAAAGGAGCCGGTCCAATCATAAAACACTATGTCGTCGATGAAGCGGATGATTTATAATAAATATAACGTCATGTTAGGGGAGGATTTTTTATGAACAAGAACTACTTCTGGATGGGAATGGCCGCAGGTGCCGTCATCGGAGCCGGGGCATCGCTTCTCCACAGAGAGACGCGCGAACAACAAGTCAGACAGCTCAAACATATGAAATCACGACTCAAGTCGAAGGATGCGTCAACACAAAGCCATTCGGTCGGCCTTCAAGCCTCATCGAAAGGGAGCTTGAAAGATCGCGTCATGGATTTGAAGGCGCTCTACGAAGAGAACCAAGACACGATTCAAAATCTCGTCGAAGATGTGAAAGACTTGGTCGACGCGCTCCAAGACGCTCGTCACAAAAATCAAATCTAATTCATATTCACGGTCCGGTGCTGTTGCGCCGGGCTGTTTTTTATGTTGTCTTCATCGCTGTCCCTATATGATAAATGTTTCACGAATACAAAAGCTCCTGAAAACAAATCGGTCACGTGACGAAACCCGTCTGCTTTTCAGGAGCACTTGTGATTACAAAAAGCGGGCGAACAGGCCGAACACGGCCAGTCCGACAATTACGTAAAAAATCCATTTGCCTTCACCCGTATGAATGATCGGCGGGGAATACTTGCGTGGCTTGTACTTCCCGTAACGGAGCGGACGCGAGTATGGGACCGCGAACCGGGCAAGCGGGACCGCAAGCAAGAACCCGGCAAGGAAGCCGTACACATGTCCCCAAAGTGATACGTTCGCCCCGATGAGCGTGAACACGGCGCTAATGGCGACGAAGATATAGACGAGTCGCGCGTCCTGGCTATAGATGAGCGTCCGGCGGAACCGACCGATGTACACATAGAAGCCAAGAATCGCTAAAATCGCACCTGAAGCACCGGCTTGCAGGTAGAACAGTTCACTCACCGTGAAGAACGTGAGCAAGTTGGCAAGCACACCGGCCACGATATAGAACACGGCGAACTTGATGTGACCGACCATGCGTTCCATGGCAGGTCCGAATATAATCAAAGCGAACGAGTTGAACAGCAAATGACCGAGCCCTAAATGGATGAAGTTGGCCGTCAAGAGACGGTACCATTCCCCTTGGGCGAGTGCGAGATGGAATGACCCGCCGAGTGCGACGATCCGGAGGTCGGGGACCAAAGAATCGATGACAAACACGAGCAGTTGGATTACAATGAACAGCGTTACGAGTGGATACGCCCGGACGAACGTTTGAACATTCTCAGTACGACTAAACATAACATCACCTCTTTCCTTAATTGTATAAGGAAACGAGTGAAAAAGGAAAGGAGCGAGTGTCCTGTGATTGTGGGAATCGGAATCGATATCGTCGAGCTCGAGCGGATTGCTCACTCGCTCAAAAATGACCGTTTCGTCGCACGTCTGTTGACCGAAGCCGAGCGGGCGCTTGCGGACGCCTATCCAGAACAACGGCGCATCGAATTCGTCGCCGGACGATTTGCGGCGAAAGAAGCGTATGCCAAAGCGGTCGGGACCGGGATTGCTCGGGGCCTGTCGTGGCAACAAATCGAAATTTTACCGGATGAGACCGGACGGCCGTATATGACGGCGCCGTACTCAGGCCGGATTCATATGAGTATCAGCCACAGCGAGCAATATGCCGTGGCACAAGTCATCATTGAAGAGGGGGATCACGATGTTTCGTCCAAGTTGGATTGAAATCGATCGGGCGGCGATCAAACATAACGTAATCGAAATCAAAAAACGGATCCCGCAAGCGCTCATGGCCGTCGTCAAAGCGAACGCTTACGGGCATGGTGCCGTCGAAGTGGCAAAGATTGCGCTTGATAACGGAGCGACGATGCTCGGCGTGGCCTTACTCGAGGAAGCCATCGAGCTCCGAGAGGCCGGGATTAAAGCGCCGATTCTCGTCATGGAGGCCCAGTTCCCAGAATATGCGGGCGTCGCAGCCGAACACGATGTGACGTTGTCCGTCTTTTCGGCCGACTGGTTGCGTGAGGCGCGCACACATCTTTCTGACCGTCCACTCACCGTTCATGTGAAAGTCGACACCGGAATGGGGCGCCTCGGTCTGCGGACCCGCGCCGAACTTGATGCCCTTTTAGAAGCGGCAGATAACCGTTTTATCGTCGAAGGGATCTATACGCACTTTGCGACAGCGGATGAGCCTGACAGTGAGCTTTACTATGAGCAGCAGGAGCGATTTGGTCAGTTGATGGATGGACTCCACTCGCGATTCCGCTACATTCATACGTCAAACTCGGCCGGAGCGATCCGCATGGTCGGACAAGACGTACCGTACAACGTGGTGCGGGTCGGAATTGCGATTTATGGGCTCTACCCGTCAGCTGAAATGGCTTCCTTCTATTCATTTTTACGTCCGGTTTTCACGTTGAAGAGCAAGCTCATGCAAGTGAAGCAACTCGAAGCTGGACAGACGATCAGCTACGGGGCGACGTATACGACGACTGAAGATGAGTGGATCGGTACCGTGCCGGTCGGATATGCCGACGGCTGGATTCGTAAAGCGAGCGGCTTCGAAGTAGACGTCAATGGAGAGCGCTGCCCCATTATCGGTCGTGTCTGCATGGATCGCTTCATGGTGAGGCTTCCTAAAGAGCTGCCGGTCGGAACTGTGGTCACGCTCATCGGCGGACCAGTCGCGATTGACGAACTGGCCACGCATCTCGAGACAATCAACTATGAGGTCGTCTGTCAATTAACGAATCGCCTCCCGCGACGTTATGTGTAAAGCGGAAAACGTGTGAAATTATCTGAATTCTTTCGGGAATTCTCTATATTTTCCCAAACTCGCGTGTTATATTGGTAAAGAACGCGGGAATATTTCCGCCAGTCATTGAAACGATTCTGGAGGTGTAAGATGTTAAAACAGCGAACTGCGGGTGCTTTAGCGTCCGTTCCAGATCGGTTCTCGCAGCATGGGGGTCCGATTTCGATGAAAGACCGTGAATCATTGTCATTGAACGATGTAGTGACGTACTTGTCCAAAGAAATTGCTGATCGACAACAAACACTGCGCGAAGAATTGGCGAGAGGCTATCAAGAGATGGCCGCGTTTAATTTGAATATGGCAGAAGAGATGCTGATGATTGAGACGGAAGCCGAACATGCTCTCTTACGTCAAGTAAGCGGGGTGTGAGCGGAGTGATCGTAAAGCGTGGTGACGTGTTTTATGCGAATCTGTCGCCCGTAGTCGGTTCAGAGCAAGGTGGAGTTCGTCCGGTTCTCGTCATTCAAAACGATATCGGCAATCGCTTTAGCCCGACCGTCATTGTCGCTGCGATTACGGCTCAGATCCAGAAAGCAAAACTGCCGACTCATGTAGAGGTATATCAAGTCAAACATGGTCTCGAACGAGATTCCGTGATTTTACTTGAACAGATTCGAACGATTGATAAGCGTCGTCTGACGGATAAAGTCACTCATCTTGATGATGAGACGATGCACAAAGTTGACCGAGCGCTAGAGATTAGTCTGGGATTAATCCCTCTCTAGCTTACATATTAAAGAAACCGATACATGGGTATCGGTTTTTTTTCAAAAAAATCTTTAAAAAATAGTTTAGAATTCTGTGAAACGGGAATTTAGTTTAATCGTACTCAATTTTTCTGTACGCACATTAGGAGGGAATATACGATGGATTTAGCGATTCGCGAGCAAGTCATTGGAGAACAATTACACCTTTACGTATCCGGAGAAGTGGATACATATACCGCACCAAAATTGAAGGAAGTCTTGCACCCGGCAATCACGGACCAAGACGTCACCGTTCATTTGGATGAAGTGGACTATATGGATTCAACTGGTCTCGGCGTATTTGTCGGTGCCCTTAAAATAGCCAAACGTAATGAGAAAGAGTTGTCGCTCGTCGGCGTCACCGACCGCGTCAATCGTCTCTTTGAATTGACAGGACTGCACAAGTTGCTTTCGATCAATACAAACGTAAGAGGTGGCACGCAATGAGTAACATCGAACAGACGGTGATGACGTTCCCGGCCAAACCGGAGTATGTCGGTGTGGTCCGTTTAGTCGTCTCAGGAATCGCTAACCGTATGGGATATACGTACGACGAGATCGAAGATATTAAAATCGCGGTCTCGGAAGCCTGTGGCAATGCTGTTCAACATGCTTATGAAGACCAAGAAGGTGAAGTGAAACTCACGTGTGGCGTCCATCAAGATCGTCTCGAAATGACAATCGAGGACTCGGGCAAAACGTTTGCCGACGACGTGAAACGCCAAGCGGCGCCAGTCGAAGAGACGGCTGAAATTGAATCGCTTCACGAAGGAGGACTCGGTCTTTTCCTCATTGAAGCCTTAATGGATGACGTCTCGATCAACAAGGACAATGGTGTCAAGGTGACGATGACGAAACTCCTTAACAGGGACGAGGTGGATCAGAGTGCCAGCAAAATCTCAACAACGCCATCACAGTGATGATGAAGTATTAGAGTGGATTGAGCGTTATCAACAGGACGATCAAAATGAAGAAGTCCAGATGCTCCTCATTAACCGATACTCGGACCTCGTTGAGGCACTTGCACGAAAGTTTTCACGCGGCCGGGCTATCCACGATGACCTCGTTCAAGTCGGGATGATCGGACTTCTCGCTGCCCTTCGTCGTTTCGACCCTGAGTTCGGTCGTAGTTTCGAGTCGTTTGCCGTTCCGACGATTATCGGTGAAATCAAGCGTTTCATCCGTGACAAGACGTGGAGCGTCCACGTTCCGCGCCGGATTAAAGAGCTTGGACCGAAAATCAAGAAGACGGTCGAAGAATTGACGACCGAGTTGCAACGTTCACCGCGCATCGATGAGATCGCCGATCACCTCGGCGTTTCCGATGAAGAGATTCTCGAGACACTCGAGATGGGCAAGAGCTACCAAGCCCTTTCCGTCGACAGCTCAATCGAAGCGGACAACGAAGGTTCGACCGTCACGCTCCTCGACCTTGTCGGAAGCCAAGAACGTGGCTACGAATCGGTCGACCAGCGCCTCATCCTTGAAAAAGCGTTCAGTGTGCTGAACGAACGGGAACAGGCGATTTTAGAATGTGCTTATTATAAAAACATGAGCCAAAAAGAGACGGGTGAACTCCTCGGGATTTCGCAGATGCACGTATCGCGCTTGCAGCGACGAGCGCTTGAGAAGTTACGTGAAGCCATCAAAGTCCCGCTCAACGAAGTATTTTCAAACGATGACTAAATGGTCATCGTTTTTTTGTCGTCTAGGCGTGAGTTTGCTACACTTCTAGAGAGAAGAGAAAAGGAAGTGATTCGATTGATTACGAAAGTCGCAAAAGAGTTGAAGTTGAAGACGAGTCAAGTCGAGACGGTGCAACAACTTGCCGCGGACGGAGCGACGATTCCGTTCATGGCCCGGTACCGTAAAGAAATGACCGGTAATCTCGATGAAGTCGAAATCAAAGCGATTCTCGACGCCTTACAATATGAAGAGAGTTTGCACAAGCGTAAGACGGACGTCCTCGCCAAACTTGAAGAACTCGAGAAGGCGACGCCGGAATTGACACGGGCGCTTGAAGCGGCGACGAGCCTGCAACAAGTCGATGATATTTATCTCCCTTATCGTCCGAAGCGACGGACGAAAGCCGAACAAGGGCGGGAGAAAGGACTACAAGCCCTCGCTGACTGGTATCGTCAACCGACACCCTATTCGCTGAGAGAAGCGCAGTCGTTAGCGGGTGACCTTTCGCTTGAAGAAGCACTTCCGTTCATCCAATCAATCATTGGGGAGGAGTGGGGCGAAGTGGCGACGCTTCGACAATCACTTCGAACACGAGTCCGGAAAGAGGCGCTCCTTCGTTCGCAGAAGAAAAAACAAGCGGAAGACGAGAAAAAAGTGTTCGCCCAGTATTATGAATATGAAGAAAAAATCGCAGGAATCGTCCCGCACCGGATTCTCGCTTTGAACCGGGGAGAGCGCACGGACGTGTTGCAAGTGAAGATTGTCTTCGACGAAGCCGGCTTCATGCGACAAGCGCTCGGCAAGTTTGACCGTTTGCCGACAGAGAAACGCGAACTCGTCACGCTCGCCGTGAAGGACGCGTTCAAGAAGTCAGTATTTCCGGCCATCGAACGTGAGATTCGTAGCGAATTGACTGAGACGGCCGAAGAACAGGCAATCGACGTGTTCTCGAAAAACTTGAAGCAACTCTACATGCAACCGCCGCTTCGTGAGGTCGTCGTCCTCGGGATTGACCCGGCCTATCGCACAGGATGTAAATGGGCCGTCGTCAATGAAATCGGGAAAGTCGAAGAAGTCGGTGTCTTCTATCCGACGGCACCGAAACACGATGTCGCCGGATCGGAAAAAGTGTTAGCGTCGCTCGTGAAACGTTATCCGATCTCGGTCATTGTCATCGGGAACGGGACCGCATCCCGTGAAACGGAGCAATTCGTATCGAACTGGCTGAAGAAAGCTGAACGCGAGATTGCTTACGCCATTGTCAATGAGGCGGGGGCGAGTGTCTATTCGGCGTCAGAGATTGCACGGTCTGAGTTCCCGGAATTGAAAGTAGAAGAACGCTCGGCTGTCTCGATCGCCCGACGTATCCAAGACGCGATGGCTGAACTCGTCAAAGTCGACCCGCAATCGGTGGGGGTTGGACAGTATCAGCACGATGTGAGCCAGAACAAGTTAAAGGGTTCACTCGAGTTTGTCGTCGAGAGTGTCGTCAACATGGTCGGTGTCGATGTGAACAGGGCTTCGGAGTCACTGCTCACATATGTATCTGGGTTGAATAAGACGATGGCTAAAAATATTGTCGCGTATCGGGATGAGTTCGGCCGCTTTGATACACGCAAAGAAATCAAGAAAGTACCGCGTCTTGGAGCGAAGGCGTATGAACAAGCAGCTGGCTTTTTAAGAATTACGAACGGAAGCGATGTACTCGATCAAACGGAGATTCATCCGGAGAGCTATAAGTTGACGCTCTCTCTATTGAAGGAACTCGGTGTTTCGAAGCAAGCGGTCGGTACGGCTGAACTGCGAGATCGATTGAAGACGGCTGACGCCAAAGTGCTGAGTGAGAAGCTAGATGCCGGATTGCCGACGGTTGAAGATATCTTGAAGTCGCTCGCGAAACCAGGACGTGATCCACGCGAAGACATTCAGAAGCCGTTACTTCGGACAGACGTTATGAACTTGGAAGATCTACAGGTCGGTATGGAGTTCCAAGGAACAGTGCGAAACGTGATCGACTTCGGGGCGTTCATCGATATCGGGGTGAAGCAAGACGGACTCGTCCACATTTCGAAGTTGTCGAATCGCTACGTTAAGCATCCGCTCGACGTTGTCGCGGTCGGTGACATCGTCACCGTATGGATCGAACAAGTTGACGCCAATCGTGGACGAATCAGTCTCACGATGCTTGAGCCACGCAATTAAATAAGAGAGAACTAGCATCGAGCGAAATGTTTTTCATTTTGCTCGATTTTTTTACGAAAAAGTGTTGACGGTCTTTTCTGCCCGTGCTATCTTATAGAAGTCGCCGAGAGACGGCATGGAATATTAAAGCTTTTCTAAAAAAGTGATTGACAGGTTTCTGGTTTGCGGTTACAATTTAAATCGTTACTTCGATAAATTCAAGCAACGTTCCGCAATAGCTCAGTGGTAGAGCAACCGGCTGTTAACCGGTAGGTCGTAGGTTCAAATCCTACTTGCGGAGCCATTTTATTTTGGAGACGTACCCAAGAGGCTATAAGGGGCTCCCCTGCTAAGGGAGTAGGCTGGGAAACCGGTGCGAGGGTTCGAATCCCTCCGTCTCCGCCACTTATTTTTAGAAAACACATACATCTGGCCCGTTGGTCAAGCGGTTAAGACACCGCCCTTTCACGGCGGTAACACGGGTTCGAATCCCGTACGGGTCACCATCATACGGAGGATTAGCTCAGCTGGGAGAGCACCTGCCTTACAAGCAGGGGGTCGGCGGTTCGATCCCGTCATCCTCCACCATTTCAAATTTAAGCACGTATAACGGTCTTGTGGTGTAGGGGTTAACATGCCTGCCTGTCACGCAGGAGATCGCGGGTTCAAATCCCGTCAAGACCGCCATTTACGTTGGGCCGTAGCCAAGTGGTAAGGCATCGGATTTTGATTCCGACATGCGAAGGTTCGATCCCTTCCGGCCCAGCTTATATTTGAGTCATTAGCTCAGTTGGTAGAGCATCTGACTTTTAATCAGAGGGTCGCAGGTTCGAGCCCTGCATGACTCACCATTTTTTATCCCTCGTAACACCTTAATACGCTGCGGTCGTGGCGGAATCGGTAGACGCGCTAGGTTGAGGGCCTAGTGGTGGTTAACACCGTGGAGGTTCAAGTCCTCTCGACCGCACCAATATGCACCCTTAGCTCAGCTGGATAGAGCGTTAGACTACGAATCTAAAGGCCGGGAGTTCGAATCTCTCAGGGTGCACCATTTTTATTATGGGCCTATAGCTCAGCCGGTTAGAGCGCACGCCTGATAAGCGTGAGGTCGGTGGTTCGAGTCCACTTAGGCCCACCATTTTAACTGACGAACTTTGAAAACTGAACGATGAGGCAAAAATGTTTTACAATTTTTGAATGAAGCGCAAGCTTCGTCATTTTTAAAGAGCTATATCAAATTCTTTGGAGAGTTTGATCCTGGCTCAGGACGAACGCTGGCGGCGTGCCTAATACATGCAAGTCGAGC
>NZ_JACSLH010000032.1:0-215 GCF_018618035.1 Exiguobacterium sp. s64 | reverse complement strand
GCGCTGAAGCGCTTAACTTCCGTGTTCGGCATGGGAACGGGTGTGGCCGCTTCGCTATCGCCACCAGACAAAAGAATATTAACATCGCCCCGAGGGCGTGTCAATCCATTTCAGGGTTGTTCCCTGAAAACTGAAGACTCATCAATTCACTCAAACCGTTAGACTAGATCAAAGCCTCGACCGATTAGTATCATTCAGCTCCACACGTCGCCGTG
>NZ_JACSLH010000031.1:0-228 GCF_018618035.1 Exiguobacterium sp. s64 | reverse complement strand
ACGTGTGGAGCTGAATGATACTAATCGGTCGAGGCTTTGATCTAGTCTAACGGTTTGAGTGAATTGATGAGTCTTCAGTTTTGAGAGAATAATCTCTTAAAAATTATTGACGTTATGACTAAATAATGTTAATATAATACTTGTCTGGTGGCGATAGCGAAGCGGCCACACCCGTTCCCATGCCGAACACGGAAGTTAAGCGCTTCAGCGCCGAAAGTAGTTGGGGGT
>NZ_JACSLH010000004.1:0-222778 GCF_018618035.1 Exiguobacterium sp. s64 | reverse complement strand
GTATGTCGACTTCTCGTCATAAAAAAACACTCCCCAATCAGATAAACAGATTTGTTATTTCATCTGTCTACTTATTGGGGAGCATATCACTCCGGGAAAGGCGCTTCTTTTTATTGGACAGGTAACCAAATTTCAATCAAATCGTCAGCCCCGTCTTGCCCATGAATGTAGCGCTCAAAATCGAGTGCATCCCGCAACGTTACATCCGGCAACGCTAGAAGTTGATTATACGTCGTGGGGATGGCCGGGATTCCGCCTTCGACCGTGGCTACAAGGTAACGTCCTGCCGACAGTTCAACCTGTCTTCCCTCTTCTCCTATGACAGGATCAGTCATCCCTGCTAGATAAGCTTCTTCTTTCGCCAAACAGACGCCATATGATTCGTCTGTCGTCAGCTCTGGTTGCAGTTTTTCCCAAACGAATGGGATTGTGGTGAGTTCGGATACATAACCGTTTACGATTTTCGGTCGGTCCCACATCTCATAACGTACTTTCATTGAATCTCCCCCTGTTTGCATCCATTTGATTTGTTGCTCGACTTGTCGCAACGCCTCGATTTCGCGTTGGACCTCATCAAGTCTGCTGTCGAGTAACTCGCTCACACTTTTTGCCGTCTGAATTTGTTCGAGCGAGATACCCATTTGGCGTAGTAACTTGATTTCGTTCAGGCGTCTTATTTCTTCCATCCCGTATAACCGATACTGATTATCTAAACGAGTCGGTCGGACGAGTCCTTTCGCTTCATACCATTTGATTGCTTTAGTGGACAACCCCGTTAGATGGACCACTTTTCCGATTTGAATCATTGGCGTCCCCCCTTCTCGTTGATCATAAAGCCGCCCGTAGCGGACAGGTCAACTCTTTTATTCCTCGACCTCGACCCCGAACACATAGCGGCTGTCCCCACGCGGCCACTCCCCGCCCGTCTCGAACAAATAGACGCCCGGTGCGTCGGGCACGACGGGTTCAGACCGTACGAGCTCCCCGTCGATGATTTGATGGAATGAGACGTTCGACGGCTCGGCATGGAACTCGACATCAATCTCGGCACCCGGCTCGACGGGCACGAGCTGCAAGTCGTCCGCTTCCGGCAACCCGTGGTCTTCACATACCGCCTCGCCCCCATTGAACCAGCAGAACGTCGACTGTTTCACTTCGGCCGTCACCGATCCGATCCGGACTGTCGGGAGCGGCGGTTTGATCGAGGACTCCGACTTCCAAAACGAGGTGGCGAACAGCGCGCCGCCGACGAGAATCAACCCAACCACGACGATCCATAACCCTTTTCGTCTCAACTCGCTCATCTCCTTTGTTCCTGTATTCCCCGTTCCACGAAAAAACGACCCACTTCCGTGAGTCGTCCCGCTCATTTCGGGCGTCGGAGCCCTTTCATCATATAGCCGCCTTTAAAGTCGATCGGATCGAATGCGACGAGGAACGCCTTCGGCTCATACTCCTCGACCATTTGCCGCAAATCTTTCATCCGTGTCCGTGCCGCCAAGACGTCGAGACGATATCGGATGCCGTCACGTCCCTGTCCTTGGTAATGCGTCACGCCATAACCGCTGTCGCGCATCTTTTGGATGAGCTCGGCCGGGAACTCTTGTGTGTGGACTTGGATCATGTTGTAGCCGATGGCAAGCTTACGCTCGACGTAACCGCCGACGAGAATCCCGAGCCCGAATCCGACCGCATAGACGATCATGCCGAGCGTCGTCAAATCTTGGAACACGATCCCGAGCGCGAAGATATAGATCAGCGTCTCAAGCGTCCCGAACAGCCCCGCAATCATCGTTTTTCCTTTGACGAGCATGATTGTCCGAAGCGTCAGCACCGGTACGTAGACGAGTTGTAATACTAGGATGAGCAAGATTTGCCCCATAGGATCGACCTCCATTCGAATTCAATATAACCACTATTCCAAATTTTAAGGCCGGATGCAACCAAAAAAGGCTGACCGCAGTCAGCCTTTCGCAATTATTTGTCTAAGTTATCCACGCTCGTGAGCAGTTCATAATCTTTGCGGATGACCTGATAGATGGCGTTCGTGTCACCTGACAATACTTCTTCCGCGCGCAATTGGTTGAGGAAGAGGCTTGTCGCGAACGTGACGAGGGCGCTTTTCGGGATCCCGATTTGTTTCGCACGCTCCGTGATGACCTGGTCTAAATCAGCGTCGATCGTGAGCGAGATTCTTTTCTTTGCATTCGACATAATCATGAAGCTCCTTTAAGTTACATTTCTAAGTCCTATACACAATTGCTAATTATATAGGAAGAACGGTTTTGGTGCAACCGGGGTCACGATGAGCTGATTTCTTCACCGTTTCGCACCTTGTCCGCGATCTGGTCGATCTTGCGGAGCCGATGGTTGATCCCCGATTTCGAGATCGGTCCCGTCTCGAGCATCTCGCCGAGTTCTTGGAGCGAGACGTCTTGATGGGTGACCCGGAGCTCGGCGATTTCCCGGAGTTTGACCGGTAAGATTTCAAGCCCGACCGTGCGCTCGAGGAACTTGATGTTCTCGACTTGGCGGAGCGCCGCCCCGACAGTCTTGTTCAAGTTCGCCGTCTCACAGTTGACGAGCCGGTTGACCGAGTTGCGCATGTCTTTGATGATACGCGCGTCCTCGAAGTCGAGCATGCCGCGCGTCGCCCCGATGAGTTTCAGGAAGTCCGAGATCTTTTCACTCTCTTTGATATAGAGGATGTGCCCTTTCTTCCGCTCGAGCGTTTTCGCGTTCAAGCCGAAGCGGTTGGCGAGGTCACGGAGCGCCTGGTTATGGTTCTCGTACAGGCTGTACACCTCGAGGTGATACGACGACGTCTTCGGATGGTTGATTGACCCGCCGGCAAGGAACGACCCGCGTAAATAGGCACGGGCGAGGTTCTCGTCACGTGTCATGTCCGAGTTGAGCGTGCGGATCATCTCGTAGTTCTCCCCGAGGATTTCAAGGTCTCGAAGCATCGTCTCGGCACGCTGGGCGACCCGGACGATATAGACGTTGTTCTTCTTCAACCGCATTTTCTTCCGTACGAACAAATCGAGATGATGGTCGTACAGCCGTTTCATGAGGGAATAGATTCGACGTGCGATGGCGGCGTTCTCAGTCGAGACGTCGAGCGTCATCCCTCGCCCTAAAGCGAGCGAAATGACGCCGTTCATCCGGACGAGCGCGGATAGTTCCGCTTTCGCCTCGGCATCGGTCACGACGAGTTGCGTCAATTCTTTTTTGACGTCAGAGGCAAAGCTCATGCCGGTCCCCTCCTTTCTGTTCAATCACAACTTATTTCAGCTCAAGTTCTTGGAACGAGCGTGGTTTCTTGATGCGCAGGACACGTTGCATGACGAGTCCGGCGATGGCGTCCGAGTCGTGGCGGATATAGTCACGGTTATAGTCGACGATGTCCCCCGCGAGCACGTTCGTGCCGTAATTTCGAAGCTTCTTCCGATCGAAGCGGACTTCTTCCGAGCCGTCCTCGAGGTAACGCTCTAAATAGATGTCCTCGATTGGCTCGTTGTTGACGACGATCGTGTCGACCGTCGACTTGCCGAGATACGCCTCGATCGATTTCAAATGTTTCATCGCGTCGTACCCTTTCGTCTCACCGGGCTGCGTCATGACGTTGCAGATGTAAACGACCGGTTTCTTGGAGCGGACGATGGCGTCACGCACTTCTGGAATCAAGAGGTTCGGGATGATGCTCGTATACAAGCTCCCTGGACCGAGCACGATCAGATCGGCGTCCTCGATCGCCTCGACGACACCAGCCGCCGGCTTGATACCTTCCTCGAGCAAGAACAGGCGCTTGATTTGTTTCTCGACGAGCGGGATCTTTGATTCACCTTTGACGATCGTCCCGTCCTCGAACTCGGCGGCGAGCGTCATGAGTGTCTCCGTCACCGGGAGCACCTTGCCTTGGGCGTTCAACAGCTGCGACAAGACGTCGACCGCCTTGACGAACGAGCCTTCGCAGATGTGCGTCGCCGCCGTCAACATGAGGTTGCCGAGCGAGTGCCCTTCGAGCCCGTAACCGCTGTCGAACCGATACTGCAAAATCTTGTCCATGAGTGGCTCGACCTCGGACAAGGCGAGGATGACGTTCCGGATGTCGCCCGGCGGTAACATATGGAACTCGTCACGGAGGCGCCCCGAGCTGCCCCCGTCGTCCCCGACCGTGACGATGGCCGTGATGTCGAGCGGATAATGCTTCAAGCCCCGGACGAGCGTCGAGAGGCCCGTCCCTCCACCGATGGCCACCACTTTTCTATCGCGTCTCATCTTATTTCTCCTTCGTCGCATGCGCGAGATCGCGATGGACGGTCTTGACGTTATAGCGTTCGGCGAAATGGGCCGACACTTTCTCGGCGAACGTGATCGAACGGTGCTTCCCGCCCGTACAGCCGAAGGCGACGACGACTTGCGTCTTCCCTTCGCGCTTGTACTGCGGCAACAGGAATTCGAGCATGTCGATCAGTTTTTTATAGAACGCCCGCGCCTCGGGGTGCGACATGACGTAATTCTGGACTTCTTCCGTCTGCCCGGTGAGCGGACGGAGTTCCGGGATATAGAACGGGTTCGTGATGAAGCGGACGTCGAACAACAGGTCGATGTCGAGCGGGACGCCGTGTTTGAACCCGAACGACATGAAGTTGACCGTGAACGGGATCCGTTCCTCGTTGAACTGGAGCAAGATGCGGTCTTTGAGCATCTGCGGCTTCAGGTCGCTCGTATCGTAGAGCGTATGGGCCCGGTCACGGAACCCTTCGAGCAACGAGCGCTCCATCCCGATGCCGACGAGCGGTGCGTCTTCCGGGGCGAGCGGATGCGACCGGCGCGTCTCCTTGTAGCGGCGCACGAGCACTTCGTCCCGTGTGTCGAGATACAACAAGTGCGGGTGCACGTTCTTCTGTTCCAAGTCGTCGATGACGATGAACAGGCTGTCGATGAAGTCGCGCGTCCGTGTGTCGATCGCGACGGCGATCTTCGGCCGGACCGAGCTGATGACATCGATCAATTGCGGCAAGAGCACCGGCGGCAAGTTATCGACGCAAAAATAGCCGAGATCCTCAAAGCTATTCATTGCGACCGATTTCCCGGCCCCGCTCATCCCGCTGATGATGATCAATTCTTCCAATCCTTTAAAGTCTTCCATGTCACTGACGCCCCCTTAAAATTGACAACCGAGCCGTGTGTGCAGCTCTCTTCTGTCCTTAGTATAACGAACGTCCGAAAAAAAGAGAAGGGATTGCGGTCGCCCGCAATCCCTTCTGCCTCATGTCACGCGTTTTGTTCGTGCAACGCCTCGAGGAGCCCCTCGATATAGTGTTGCGCGTTTTGAGCGGCAATCGATCCGTCGTTCGTCGCGGTGACGACTTGACGGAGCGTCTTGTCACGTACGTCGCCGGCTGCGAAAATCCCTGGGATCTTCGTCTCCATCGCTTCGTTCGTGACGATATAGCCTTGCTCGTTCGTGATGCCGAGGTCTTTGACGAAACCAGTGATCGGGTTCATACCAATATAGATGAACACACCGTCGATTTCGTGGTCCGACTCGGTCCCATCGACCGTGCTGACGAGACGTGCCCCACCGACTTTACCATCCGCTTCCACGATCTCTTTGAGCGTGTGGTTCCAGATGAAGTCGATTTTCGGGTTGTCGAACGCCCGTTTTTGAAGAATCTTCTGCGCGCGAAGCTCGTCGCGACGGTGAACGATTGTCACCTTGTCAGCAAAACGTGTCAAGAACACGCCTTCCTCGACAGCTGAGTCGCCGCCGCCGATGACGAACAAGTTCTTCCCTTTGAAGAACGCCCCGTCACAGACCGCACAATACGATACACCGCGGCCGCCGAGCTCTTCTTCGCCCGGGACACCGATTTTCTTGTACTGTGCGCCAGAAGCGAGGATGATCGCCCGTGCTTTATAGTCACGGTTGTGCGCGTGGACGACTTTATATTCCGTCTCGTCCGAGATGCTTTGGACGTCGCCATAAGCGTACTCCGCCCCGAATGCTTTCGAGTGGTCGAACATTTTTTGAGACAAGTCTGGGCCGAGGATGCTGTCATAGCCCGGATAGTTTTCGATATCTTCCGTGTTCGCCATCTGTCCACCTGGGATACCGCGTTCGATCATAAGTGTCGATAAGTTGGCACGCGACGCGTAAAGTGCAGCCGTCATTCCGGCTGGGCCGGCCCCGATGATAATGACGTCATAGATTTTTTCTTCTGTCATAATGATTCCACCTCTGCATGAAATTGATTGACTTCAGTATAAGAAACCTAGGGAGGTATCGTCTATCTTTATGCTTGTTCGAGTGTCTGTTTGAACGAACGGATCGTGCCCGTGAGCGTCGCGACGTCGATTCCGAACGTGTCGGCGCAGTCGTTGAGGATGAGGGCATCCCGTTTCGCATAGAACATCCAAACGAGGGCCGCGGCCGATGCCGTGACGTCCTCGAACGATGCCCCGGCAAGGAGCAGGAGTGAGAACCGTTCATAGAAGTCGCCGTCGAGGCTCATCTGTTCCGCTTCCGTCACTTCCGTCTCGGCGAGCACGAGGGCCTCATACGCCTGAGCGATCCGGGCGTCACCGGTGAACGGTGCCCCGCAAATCTCAGCACGGCATTTCTCGGCGAAGGCGAGCACCGTCTCGTTGTCGGTGATCCCGTTCGTCAACGCGAGTGCTTCAAACGCCTCGTCGTCGGCAAGTTTCGAGATGATTCGGATGATTTCGATGCGAGCCGCGTCTTCTTCTTGGCGCAACCCTTGGACGAGTGCCGAACGGAACTCGAGGTTGTCGCGGATGTCATACGGGCTCGCTTCTTCAAATTGTTTCAACTCGTCACTGTTCAAATAGGTGGCCGCTTCTTCAAGACGCCCGGTCTTGTAGGCGGACACGCTGAGCCAATGCCCGAACAGTGAATCCCCACGGAATCCGCGGTCTTTCAAAAGGCGGAGTTCTTCGTACGCGCGGTCGTATTGACCGACGAGCGCGAGTGTCGTGGCGAGTTTATAGCGCAAGTCGAACTGGAGCGGGCGGACCCGTGTCAGCGGGACCGACAATTGGAGCGCCGCTTCTGATTGTCCGGCCTCATGCAACAACAAAATCGTGTTCAAAATCGCATGCAAGTTGCCCGGGTTTTCATCGAGCACGTACTCGAGCGTCTCGAACGCCGCTTCATCGTTGCCGAGATAAAAATTGACGACGGCCAAGTTGTTGAACGCCGGCCAAAAGCGCGGATAGCGGTCGATTAACCGTTCGAGCGTCGACTTGGCGGCGAACAAGCGGCCTTTGTCGATATGCTGCTGGGCCTCGGTGTGCCACGTGATCAACTCGTCTTCATCTTCGTCCTCGAGTTCTTGCTCGAGTTCGATCAGTTCTAATAGCGATTGGACCGAGTCCGCATAGCGCCCGTGTGCCTCGACTTCGAGGTAACGTTTCGCATACATCGCTGCTTCTTCATATAAAGAGATATAAGCGCAATTGCTCGCAAGGTGATACAAGGCCTCGGTTGACGTCTCATCGAGTTCTAGCACCCGTTTCCACACGTCATTGGCGTGATAGATCTCCCCTACTTCAAATAACAGTTCAGCGTACTGTTTGTGATAGTCGACGCGGTGCGCTGCAGCGGCAGTGGCTTCAGCCATGAAAAAAGTCGCTTCATCTAGGCGACCTTCACGTAACGCACGACGACCTCTATAGTAGTGGAGCTCCGCGGCGAGCGGAGATTCTGGTTCGGGTAGCGTCATTACTGCTTCATAGTTCGCTTCCATATTCTAAATCCTCCACATCATCTCTAAATCTATTTTTAGTTGCAGGGTTAAGAATACCTCACTCAAACAACGAGGGCAACTGAAAAACTTAAAAAAAATCGGGACTATATTCCTTCTATAATGAATATATTTTGCTAGGTCGTTCAAATGCTTTTCGACAAAAATATGGAGGTTTCATGTCAGCGCTCATAGACACAAAAAAGCGGTATCGCCTTTAAAAAAAGTGATACCGCCCTAGTAATTTTATGAGGCCCCATATGTCTTGACCTCAAAATGATTTCGCGCTAAATTGTGTCTATTTTGTGTCGATGGTATGGAGCTTTGCCCCAACGACGCGCTCTCCGGGCGCGACATCACGATGGACGACGGCCCCGGCACCGATGACGGCCCGGTCGCCAATCGTCACGCCAGGTAAAATCGTGACGTTCGCCCCGATCAACACCTCGTCCCCGATGTGGACGTCGCCAATCCGATACTCGTCGACGAGATACTCGTGACAGAGGATCGTCGAGTTGAACCCGATGACCGTGTTGCGGCCGATCGAAATCCGCTCCGGGAACATGACGTCCGGCGTCACCATGAGGGCGAGCGCGCTATACTCCCCGATTTCCATACCGAGGAACGTCCGGTATAGCCAGCGCTTCGCCTTGACGGACGGGAAGTACCGGCCGATCAAGACGACGGTCGTGTTTTTGAAGACACGCAGGAAACGAATCGTCCGATACATCTGCCAGAGCGGATTCGGACCGTCGAGACGAAACCGTTCCGTCTTACGCATGGACCGTGACCTCGTCGAGCCACGCCTCGAAATGTTCCATCGAGTCGATGATGACGTCCGGTTCGAGCGCTTCGAGGAACGCACGGCCTTTAATGGCCCAGCCGACAGCGACCGTCTTCGTCCCGGCGTTCTTGCCGCTGAAGATGTCCGTGTCGTTGTCCCCGACCATGACAGCGCGGTCCGCCGTCGATCCGAGCGCACGGAGCGCCCGTTCGACCGGTTCGGCGTGCGGTTTCTCATATTCCACATCGTCGGCCGTGACGACCACATCGAACAGATGGTCGATCTTGAACAGACGCAAGCCTTGCTCGACGACGGGACGGCCTTTCGAGGTGACGACGCCCATCTTGTAGCCTTTGGCGTGGAGGCGATACAGCCCCTCGATCACACCCGGATATTCGGCGACGAGCTGGTCGTGCATCGCGATATTGAAGCTGCGATAGAACGCCTGCATCTCTTTCCATTCCGGTTCATTGAGCGCCTTGAACGACTTCTCGAGCGTCGGTCCGATGAACGGGAAGATATCCTCATCGCGATACGTCTCGTCCGGGAAGTAGTACCCGAGCGTGTGACGGAAACTCGCGATGATGAGCGGGTTCGTATCGAGCAACGTACCATCCAAATCGAATAGAAGTGTATCCATCAATCAAACAGTCCTTTCTCTGAAGGGTCGTCGTATCGTTTCGCTTTGCGGCGGACGATCATCATGACGACACCGAATACGATCATCGCAATCGAGACGAGCTGGGCCGTCCGAAGGTCACCAACCATGAGGCTATCTGTACGGAGCCCTTCGATATAGAAGCGTCCAATCGAATACCAGACGAGGTACGATAAGAAGATGTAGCCGCGCGGCGGGTTACCGACCATACGCCAGACGACGAGCAAGATGACGCCGAGGATGTTCCAGACGCTCTCGAACAAGAATGTCGGCAAGTAATAAGCGCCGTCGATATACATCTGATTGACGATCCAATCCGGGAGGAAGAGCGTCTCTTTCAAGAAACGGCTCGTCGTCTCGGCACCGTGCGCCTCTTGGTTCATAAAGTTCCCCCAACGTCCGACCGCTTGCCCGAGCAGGAGCGACGGAGCGAGGATATCGGTGATCTTCCAGAACGACATCGACTTGCGCATGCAATAGATGATGACGACGAGCAGCGCTCCAAAGATGGCACCATGGATTGCAATCCCGCCTTGGCGGATGTCGATGATCTGTCCAAGGTTCTCACTGTAGTAGTCCCATTGGAACGTGACGTAATAAATCCGGGCGAAGACGATGCTGATCGGAATCGACCAGATGATGACATCGACGACCCGCTCCGAATCATAATTGAGTCGTTTCGCCTCGAACAAGGCGAGAACGAGCCCGAGCATCGCTCCGAAGGCGATGATCATCCCGTACCAATAGATCGGGAGTGACCCGATTTCAAACGCGACGCGATCAAACGTTGGCTCTACCATTATTCCATGTCTCCTTCGTTATCGTGGATGGCGTTCGCAAGTCGTTCCGCGAACTCTTCAGCCGTGTTGATCCCCATATTTTGCAGGCGATAGTTCATCGCCGCGACTTCGACGATGACGGCCAAGTTACGTCCTGGGCGAACCGGGATGGTGAGTAACGGCACTTCGCTGTCGATGATTTTCATCGTGTTGTGGTCGAGTCCGACACGATCATATACTTTTCCAGCATTCCAGTTTTCAAGGTTGATGATTAAGCTGATCTTTTTGTGTGAACGGACGGCACCGGCTCCGAACAGCGTCATGACGTCGATGATCCCGATCCCGCGAATCTCGAGCAAGTGACGGATCAACTTCGGTGCCGAACCGACGAGCAACTGGTCCCCGGTCTGGCGAATCTCGACTGAATCGTCGGCGACGAGGCGGTGACCCCGCTTGACGAGTTCGAGTGCGGTCTCAGATTTCCCGACACCGCTCTGTCCTTTGATGAGCACGCCGACGCCGTAGATGTCGACGAGCACGCCGTGCATCGCGGTCATCGGTGCGAGTTCCATCTCAAGGAAGTTTGTGATCTGTGACTCGATCGACGTCGTCATCGCGTTCGTGCGCATGAGCGGGACGTTCGCCGCTTCGGCCTCTTCTTCAATCTCTTTCGGGATATCGAAGCCGCGTGTGATGAGGATGCCCGGTGTCAATTCCGTGCATAAAATCTTCGCCCGCTCGCGGCGGCTCTCTTCTGATAAGCTCGCATAAAACGTTAGCTCGGTCTTCCCGAGCACTTGCAGCCGATTTTTCGCATAGTGCGTGTAGTAGCCGGCAAGGACGAGTCCCGGTCGACTGAGGTCCGGTGTGGCGACGGGACGATGGAGTCCCTCTTCCCCGGCGATGACTTGAAGTTTGAAGCGCTCAACGAGTTGAGCCGTGCGTACGATATTTTGCATGAGTATCTGCCCCTTTCACGCTCATTATTGTATCATAGCTCTTCTGGAGAAGCGTCAACGAAAGTGAGCCGAAATGTGTCAAAAAAAGAGATGAAACTAATTCGTGGCGATTCCGTAGAACGGGTATAGAGGATTAGGGAGGTGAAATCACATGAATTCACTATTTTGGATTGCCATTGTCTTTATTTTTATCGTCGGGATCGCGGCACTCGTCTACTTGGTCAAATCACTGTTTGATATGTGGCGCGAGTATGCGGCGACAAAAAACGAAACGGTGCTCTTATTGTTCATCTTGAACATCGTCGGCCTGTTCTTGTCCGGGTCGCTGTTATCGATGATCGTCGCCATCATCTTCTATTGGAAACGGTCGAAGACGATGCGGAACCTCGGGATTTTCTTACTCATCGCCGGACCGGTCCTCTTCATCCTGTTCATCATCGGCTCATTCACGCTGTATGACGGTCAAATGATGGATTGGGAACAAATGGAGTATCAAATGAATCTATGACATGACAAAAACCCGGAGGCAACCGCCTTCGGGTTTTGTCATGGATGTCTCATTCGCCCGGTACATAGCCGACCACGGTGTTCGACTCCGGTGCGACCGAGATCGTCGGTACGTCGACGCTACTGTTCGGGTCCGCTTCGAACGAGACGGCGAGCGCCTCGGTCCCGGCATACGCATCGTCCAACAGTTCATAACCGTCATCGACCGTGACACGATGTACCTCGGCACTTGCTCCCGCATCGATTGCGGGCTCCTGCCAGTTCCGCGCGGTCACATACGCCCAGGCGACAGCAATCGCTTCGTCGCCAGCCGGCTCGTTCTCATTGACGATGCGCTGTTCGTCGGCACATCCGCCAAGCACCAGCACCGCAATCATCATCCATCCGTACGCTGACACAAATCGCTTCATCCCGTCCCTCCTCGTCTCTCAAGTTAAAAGAAACCCGAAGGCGAGAGGCCTTCGGGTTGTCGGTCATTGCTGATGGAACGGGTTGTTCAAGTCGGCCGGATTGACCGGGTCGACTGGGTCGATTGGTTCCGTCGGTTCGTTTTTGTCCTCTTCGAGGAACGTCGACGGTGTGTGGAGCGAACCGTGTTCGAGGTCGATCGTGCCGGTACGCGTCCCGGCCTCGACTTCGATCCGCGGTGTCTGGCCACGGCCCGACAAGAATTCGAGTCGGCGTTGGGCGACGTCTTTCCGGTCGCGGATGATCTCGAGCTCGTCTAAATTACAGTGGAGACCACCGAAGTTCGTCTCGAGTTCTCCTTCGACCTCGACGCCGTGCGGCAAGACGAGACGGACGTTTCCGGCGAGCGAGGCGAGCTCGAACTTGGCCGGACGTGCCGTCGCGAGTTCGGCGCGGATGTTCCC
The DNA here is from genome assembly GCF_018618035.1 of Exiguobacterium sp. s64. Lineage (NCBI taxonomy): Bacteria > Bacillati > Bacillota > Bacilli > Caryophanales > Exiguobacterium > Exiguobacterium sp. s64. The sequence goes on along the minus strand of NZ_JACSLH010000004.1, from coordinate 210,447 downwards.
GTTGCCGGTCTTGAGCGACGCCTTGTCGTATTTGCCGTTCAGGATGACGGCTCCGTTGCCGGTCCGGACGTGGACGAGTTCAGATTCGACCGCTTCGACTTCGACCGTTCCGTTCCCCGTGTTGAGGAGCAGCTCCGAGGCATGTACTTCATGAAGTACGACCCGGCCGTTCGCCGTCTGGATACGAACGCTCTCGACGTCGAGGCCGTCGGCACGGACCTCACCGTTGAGCGTCTGTACGTGTAGGTGATCGAAATGATGATGCGGGACGTACAGTTCGACGTGCGCCCGGACGAGCTTGTCGCGGAGTGACACGACGAGACGGTCACCGATGACCGAATGCTTGACGGCTGACTGGAGCTGTTCGAGCGCCTTGTCCGCGTCCTGCTGACGGAGCGGACGTCCGGTGACGATCAGTTCACACTCGTCGTTGTCCGACGAGACGATCGTCGCCGAGGCGTTGAACAAGTCGAGCGAGATATCTTTCCCGGTGAACGGGAACGATTTCGAATACGTCACTTCCGGCCCGAAGTTCGAGCTGAACGTGAAGTCGCTGTCACGAAGTTTCGTCACGAGCCCTTCGACCGCCGACGTCAGTTTCGTCGTGAGCGACTCGACCGAGTAGGCATCGACTTTCTCCGTCTCTTGACGTTCCTCGAGCGCTTGGACACGCTCAGGCTCCAACTTCTCGAGCCGTTCGAGCTGGGTCATGCCTTCTTCAATCGTCAACTTCCCGTCTTTCACTTGCTGGAGAATCAGTTCACGCATTTCTTGTTTCACTGTTCGTTTCCCCCTTCGATTTGGTCACACGTCAATCATGTTCCCGTTTCTCATCACTTCTATACCTTACTTCCGTTTTCCTGCTTTCGGTTTCGCTCGGGCCGCATCCCGTTCTAACACCGGTTTCAAATACTTGCCGGTGTACGACGCGGCGACTTCGGCGACTTCTTCCGGCGTCCCGGTCGCGACGATCGTACCGCCGCCGTCCCCGCCTTCCGGTCCAAGGTCGATCAAGTAGTCGGCCGATTTGATGACGTCGAGGTTATGCTCGATGACGAGCACCGTGTCCCCGTTCTCGACGAGGCGTTGCAGCACTTTCAACAGACGAGCGATGTCGTCGACGTGAAGACCCGTCGTCGGCTCGTCCAAGATGTAAATCGTCTTCCCGGTCGAACGTTTATGGAGCTCAGAAGCGAGCTTGACGCGCTGCGCTTCCCCGCCGGACAGTTCCGTCGCCGGTTGTCCGAGTTTCATATAACCGAGACCGACGTCAAAGATCGTCTGGATCTTGCGCTTGATTTTCGGAATCTTGTCAAAGAAGTCGAGCCCTTCCTCAATCGTCATATCGAGCACGTCGGCGATCGTCTTACCTTTGTACTTCACTTCGAGCGTCTCACGGTTATAGCGTTTCCCATGACACACTTCACACGGGACGTAGACGTCCGGCAAGAAGTGCATCTCGATCTTGATGATCCCGTCCCCGCGGCACGCCTCACAGCGTCCGCCCTTGACGTTGAAACTGAAGCGCCCTTTCTTATAGCCGCGCATCTTCGCCTCGTTCGTCGACGCGAACACGTCACGGATATCATCGAATACACCGGTATATGTCGCCGGGTTCGACCGCGGCGTCCGTCCGATCGGTGACTGGTCGATATCGATGACTTTGTCGATATGGTCGAGTCCTTCAATCTTCTTATGCTTCCCTGGTTTCGCCTTGGCCCGGTTGATGTGGTGGGCGAGCGATTTATACAGAATCTCGTTGATGAGCGTCGATTTCCCGGAACCGGAGACGCCGGTGACGGCGATGAACATACCGAGCGGAATCGAGACGTCGACCCCTTTCAAGTTGTTCTCTTCCGCCTTCAAGATTTTCAAGAAACGCTCGTCCGGCACTTTCCGTTCGGCCGGGAGCGGGATGAACTTCTTACCGGACAAATATTGGCCCGTGAGCGACTTTCGGTTCTTCATGAGCTGCTTCGGCGTCCCGGCGGCGATGACTTCTCCGCCGTGTTCGCCGGCACCCGGTCCGATGTCGATCAAGTAGTCGGCTGCCATCATCGTGTCCTCATCGTGCTCGACGACGATGAGCGTGTTGCCGATGTCACGCATCTGTTTGAGCGTCGCGATCAAGCGGTCGTTGTCACGCTGATGCAATCCAATCGACGGTTCATCGAGGACGTATAGGACGCCCGTGAGCCGTGAGCCGATTTGGGTCGCGAGACGAATCCGCTGCGCTTCCCCGCCCGAGAGCGTCCCCGCCGCCCGTGACAACGTCAAGTAGTCGAGACCGACGTTGTTCAAGAAGCTGAGCCGCTCACAAATCTCTTGCAAGATGAGACGGGCGATGGCGATATCTTTCTCGCTCAACTCTGTCATGATCGAGTCGAACAACTTGATGGCGTTGACGACGGACAGTGAGGTCACTTGCCCGATATGGTGGCCCGTGATTTTGACGGCGAGCGTCTCTTCTTTCAACCGATAACCGCTGCATGTCGGACAAGCGTGTGTCGCCATGTACGTCTCCATCTGTTCACGGATATAATCGGACGTCGTCTCTTTATAGCGGCGCTCGATGTTGCGGAGCACCCCTTCGAAGAAGATCGTGTTCGTCCGGACTTGTCCGAAATCGTTCTCGTAACGGAACAAGAACGACTCTTCGTCCGTCCCGTGCAAGACGAGGTCTTGGTCACGCTTCGACAGACGTTCGAACGGCACGTCCATATCGATGTCAAAGTGTTTGCACATCGAGGCGAGCAGTTGCGGATAATATTGCGAGCTTGTCGGCTGCCAGGCGACGACGGCGCCTTCCTTCAGCGTCTTCGACGGGTCCGGGATAACGAGTTCCGGGTCGACATCAAGCTTCGTACCGAGCCCGTCACACGTCGGACAGGCACCGAACGGCGAGTTGAACGAGAACATACGCGGCTCGAGTTCGCCAATGGAGAAGCCACAAATCGGACAAGCGTGATGTTCGCTGAACAGGAGCTCGGTGCCGTCCATCTTGTCGATGATGGCTCGGCCGTCGGCAAGGCGAAGCGCCGTCTCGAGCGAGTCGGCAAGACGACCTTCGACGTCAGCGCGGACGACGAGGCGATCGACGACGACTTCGATCGAATGTTTCTTATTCTTATCAAGCTCGATCTCATCGGTCAGTTCGATCGTCTCGCCATTGACACGAACGCGGACGAACCCTTCCTTTTTGAGCGAGTCGAACACTTTGACGTGCGTCCCTTTACGGCCCGAGACGATTGGCGCCAGGATTTGCAGGCGCGTCTTCTCTGGAAGTTCCATCACTTGGTCGACCATCTGCGAGATCGTCTGGCTTGAGATCTCGATGCCGTGACGCGGACAGACCGGTTTCCCGATGCGAGCGAACAAAAGACGTAAGTAGTCATAGATTTCCGTCACCGTTCCGACGGTCGAGCGCGGGTTACGGCTCGTCGTCTTCTGGTCGATCGAGATGGCCGGGCTCAGCCCTTCAATCGTATCGACGTCCGGTTTGTCCATCTGTCCGAGGAATTGACGGGCGTAGGCCGATAGACTCTCGACGTAACGGCGCTGCCCTTCGGCGTAGATGGTGTCGAACGCGAGTGACGATTTACCGGAACCGGACAAGCCCGTCAAGACGACGAGCTGGTCCCGTGGAATATCGATATCAATGTTTTTCAAGTTGTTGACGCGCGCCCCTTTGATGACGATCGCATTTTTCTTTTCAGCCATTTAATTCCCTACCTTCAACTCCAAGATTAAGTCACGCAATTCGGCCGCCCGTTCGAACTGGAGGTCGCGGGCCGCTTGTTTCATTTCTTCTTCTAGCTTGGCGATGGCTTCCTCACGTTCAGCCGGCTTCATCGAGCTGAGTGATTCGAGCACATCCTCCTCGGCGTCGACCGTCGCGCGGATGACGCCGCGTACTTCTTTACGGATCGTCTGCGGCGTGATGCCGTGTTCTTCATTATAGGCTTGTTGAATCGAGCGACGACGATCGGTCTCTTCAATCGCGCGCGTCATCGAGTCGGTCATCTTATCAGCGAACAAGATGACGTGCCCGTTCGAGTTCCGCGCCGCCCGCCCAATCGTCTGAATGAGCGATCGGTCCGAACGGAGGAACCCTTCCTTGTCGGCGTCTAGAATCGTGACGAGACTCACTTCCGGGATGTCTAGTCCTTCCCGCAGTAAGTTGATTCCGACGAGGACGTCGTATTTTCCGAGACGCAGGTCACGGATGATCTCAATCCGCTCGAGCGTCTTGATTTCAGAGTGCATATAGTTGACCTTGATGCCCGCTTCACGCAGATAGTCCGATAAATCCTCGGCCATCTTTTTCGTGAGCGTCGTCACGAGGACGCGTTCGTCCTGTTTGATGCGGTCGCGAATTTGGTCCATCAAGTAGTCGATTTGTCCTTTGATCGGATGAATCTCGATCGTCGGGTCGAGCAGTCCTGTCGGCCGGATGATCTGTTCGATCATGTGCGGGGTATGCTCGAGCTCGAACGGACCTGGTGTCGCCGAGATAAAGATCGCTTGCGACAACTTCTTCTCGAACTCGTCGAACTTGAGCGGACGGTTATCTTTAGCTGAAGGCAGGCGGAACCCGTGGTCGACGAGCACTTGCTTCCGGGCCTGGTCACCGTTATACATGCCGCGTACTTGCGGGAGCGTCACGTGCGACTCATCGGCGACGAGTAGGAAGTCTTTCGGGAAGTAGTCGATGAGCGTGTAAGGCGTCGCCCCTGCCTCGGTCAAGTTCAAATGACGCGAATAGTTTTCGATGCCTGAACAGTAGCCCATCTCACGCATCATCTCGAGGTCATAGTTCGTCCGCTGTTCGAGACGCTGGGCTTCAAGCAGTTTGCCTTCCTCGCGGAACTTCGCGAGCTGTTGTTCGAGCTCGGCCTCGATGTTGACAATCGCTTTTTGCAGCTTCTCGTCGCGGGTGACGAAGTGGGATGCCGGGAAGATCGAGACATGCTCGCGATCGGCGATAATCTCGCCGGTGAGCGGGTCCATCTCGCGGATCCGGTCAATCTCGTCTCCGAAGAACTCGACGCGCAAACACTGCTCGTCGCGTGACGCCGGGAAGATCTCGACGACGTCACCTCGGACACGGAACCGTCCGCGTTGGAAGTCGATATCGTTCCGCTCATATTGGATGTCGATCAACTTGCGGAGCATCTGATCACGGCCCAACTCTTTACCGACGCGGAGACTTAAGACGAGGCTGTTATATTCTTCCGGGTTACCGAGACCGTAGATGCACGACACGGAGGAGACGATGATGACGTCATCGCGCTCGAACAAGGCCGACGTCGCCGAGTGACGAAGTTTATCGATCTCATCGTTGATCGAGGCGTCTTTCTCGATGAACGTGTCCGTCGATGGGACGTACGCCTCTGGCTGATAGTAGTCGTAATAGCTGACGAAATATTCGACGGCGTTGTTCGGGAAGAATTCCTTGAACTCCGAATAGAGCTGCCCGGCGAGCGTCTTGTTGTGGGCCAAGACGAGCGTCGGCTTCTTCACTTCTTGGATGACGTTCGATACGGTGAACGTCTTCCCGGTGCCGGTCGCCCCGAGCAACGTCTGGTACCGGTCGCCGCGATTGACGCCCTCGACGAGCTGTCGAATCGCCTCCGGTTGGTCGCCGGCCGGCTTATATTCTGATTGTAAGCCGAACGGAACGCTAATCTTATCCATATATATTCCTCGCTTTCTGTTCCTTGCATATTGACTTGATTATAGCACATACACGAACAAATATTCGCTTCTGACACGCTTCCCAAATCGTTCCACTTTTCGTTATCATGGAGAGTGAATCTAAGTAGAAACGAGTTGGTCGTCATGTGGTCACTTCTCTTCATCCCGCTCGGTGCCATCGTCGGCGCCTTGTCCGGATTCTTCGGCATCGGCGGCGGGGTCATCATCGTCCCAGTGCTGCTCTTTAGTGGTTATTCGGCAGCAGAGGCCGTCGCCACGTCGCTCTTGTTCGTCGTCGGGACGAGCCTGTCCGGCGCGAAGAAACATACGTCGCTCGGCAACGTGTCTTGGTCGACCGGCATCACGGTCGGACTGACCGGCGCCGTCACGGCACAGCTGTCGAGCCGCCTCGTCCTCTCGATCTCGGGGACGTATGATTGGTTACTGAACTTATTTTATCTGGCTATCCTATCTTATTTTGCCGTTACGCTATTAAAGAAAACATCGAAACCGCAGAAGCCGAAAAAATCGACCGTTCTCGCGGGTGTGATGATCGGAGCGATGGCCGGACTATTGTCCGCCCTCCTCGGCATCGGCGGCGGGTTCATCATCGTCCCGCTCCTCGTCAGTTGGCTCGGCTTCACGACGCATCGCGGGGTCGGGACGAGCCTCGCTGCCGTCCTGTTCATCTCGCTCGGCGGACTCGTCGGCTATCTGCCGTCGCTATCGCTCGATTATGTGACGCCGCTTGCCCTCGTCCTCGGGGCGTTCATCGGCGCGCCGATTGGGGCATCCCTCACGGACCGTTACGACGATAAAGAGATTTCGCGGCGCCTCGCTTGGCTCTACCTCGCCGTCATCGCTTCGATTCTCCTCGACCTCGGCGCCACGAGCTTTCCCCCGCTCGGTTACGTGAGCTTGATGGTCCTGCTCGTCTTTCTCGTCGGGATCATCCTCGACTTCAGACGCCGGATTACCAATCAAAACCACTTTTCATGAGAAAAGTGGCTTTTTTTGCATATCCGGTTTTGAAACGCTTTCATTTGGGGCATATAATGAAGTGGTGAGCCAAATTTAATATGGAAGGAAGGGAGTATCACATGTCAGCATTCGTCAGCGAAATTATTGGTACAATGCTACTCATCTTGCTCGGTAACGGTGTCGTCGCCGGCGTCGTCCTCCGTCATTCGAAAGCGGAGAACGCAGGCTGGATCGTCATCACGTTCGGTTGGGGCTTGGCCGTTATGGTCGGGGTATACGCGGCCGGTATCTATGGAGGGGCGCATATCAACCCTGCCGTCACCATCGGACTTGCGACAGCAGGCTCATTCCCATGGGCCGATGTGCCAGCGTATATTTTGGCACAATTCATCGGGGCGTTCATCGGGGCCGTCCTCGTCTATGTCCACTACAAGCCGCACTATGATGCGACCGACGACCCGGGCGCCAAATTGGCGACGTTCTCGACCGCACCGGGGATTCGTAACACGCCGTTCAACTTGATCGGGGAAATCATCGGCACGTTCGTACTCGTCTTCGCCCTCTTGTCATTCGGGGCCAACACGTTTGCCGACGGTTTGAATCCGCTCATCGTCGGTTTCTTGATCGTCTCGATCGGTCTCTCGCTTGGTGGTACAACGGGATATGCCATCAACCCGGCGCGTGACCTCGGACCGCGGATTGCGCATGCGATCCTTCCTATCAAAGGCAAAGGCACGTCGGACTGGGGCTACTCATGGATCCCGGTCGTCGGACCGATCATCGGGGCGGTCATCGCCGCATTGTTATACGGTATTCTCGTACCATAATCTTTCTAATTTCTAAGGAGGCTCTCTCATATGGAGAAAGAAAAACGCTACATCTTAGCACTTGACCAAGGAACGACAAGCTCACGGGCGATCATCTTCGACCACGACGGAAAAATCGTCACGACCGCTCAGCGCGAGTTCAAACAGTACTTCCCTAAGCCAGGCTGGGTCGAGCATAACGCCAATGAGATTTGGGGTTCTGTCCTCGCCGTCATGGCCGAGGCGTTCGGTTCGGCCGACATCGATCCAAAAGAGATCGCAGCTATCGGCATCACGAACCAACGGGAAACAGCCGTCGTCTGGGAGAAGTCGACAGGACGTCCGGTCTATAACGCCGTCGTCTGGCAATCGCGTCAAACAGCCGGTATTTGTGATGAGTTGAAGGAAGCCGGTCATGCCGACTTGTTCCGCGATAAAACGGGTCTCTTGATTGACGCCTACTTCTCAGGCACGAAAGTCAAATGGATCCTCGACAACGTCGAAGGCGCCCGTGAGAAAGCCGAAGCTGGTGACCTCCTCTTCGGAACGATTGACACTTGGCTCATCTGGAAACTGTCAGGCGGCCACGCTCACGTCACGGACTATTCGAACGCGTCACGGACGCTCATGTACAACATCTATGAGCAGAAGTGGGACGATGAGTTGCTCGAGATCTTGACGGTACCAAAGTCGATGCTCCCGGAAGTCAAACCGTCGAGTGAAGTGTACGCCAACACGATCCCGTACCACTTCTTCGGCTTCGAAGTTCCGATTGCCGGCGCGGCCGGTGACCAACAGGCAGCCCTCTTCGGTCAGGCCTGCTTCGAGTCAGGAGAAGGTAAGAACACGTACGGTACAGGTTGCTTCATGCTCATGAACACGGGCGAAGAAGCCGTCAAGTCGGACCATGGTCTGCTCACGACGATTGCATGGGGATACAATGGTAAAGTCGAATATGCGCTCGAAGGTTCGATCTTCGTAGCCGGTTCGGCCATCCAATGGCTCCGTGACGGACTCCGTATGCTCAAGTCGGCGAAAGACACGGAACAGTACGCCAACCGCGTCGAGACGACAGACGGCGTCTACGTCGTCCCAGCCTTCGTCGGACTTGGTGCCCCGTATTGGAACTCGGACGTCCGTGGTGCCATCTTCGGCCTCACGCGCGGGACGGAGAAAGAACATTTCGTCCGGGCGACGCTCGAGTCACTCGCCTATCAGACACGCGATGTCTTGACGGCGATGGAACAAGATTCTGGCATCGAGTTGAAGACGCTCCGCGTCGACGGCGGTGCGGTCAACAACAACTTCCTCATGCAGTTCCAAGCGGACATCTTGGACGTCCCGGTCGAACGGCCTGAAGTGAGCGAGACGACGGCTCTCGGTGCCGCCTATCTCGCCGGTCTCGCCGTCGGGTTCTGGAAAGACCAAGCAGAGATCAAACAACAGTGGAAACTTGACCATCAATTCGAACCGAAGATGGACGAATCACACCGCGAAAATCTGTATAAAGGCTGGCAACACGCAGTCGAAGCGACAATGGGCTTCAAACCATCAAAACTTGAACTTTAATTGAACGCACGAAAGGGAGCATCCACCAAGGATGCTCCCTTTTATAGTTTCCGTAACCGCAAACGCGGGCTTGCCGGCTCGGCGACGAACAAGATGCCGAGCTCGTGCGGGTCGGTCTCATACATCGCCCGTTGCACGAAACGGATGTCCCCGTTTAAGTTGAGCACCTCGAGCTTGATGTACGGTTTATGCAACTGGAGCGCCTCATAGAAGCTGCTCCCGCCCGTGATGACGGTCCCGTTCACTTTGTAGATCGATTCGCCCGGGATGAGCTGCATCGCCTCGCCCGGTGAGCCCGGGAGCGTGTCGATGATGACCGCTCCTCGGTTGCCGTTGATGAACACCGGCGTCGTCCCTCGATTCTCTCGCTTGATGAGTTGTAGCGCCAACTCATACAAGACGAACAGACCGAGCAAGATGTAGGCCGCGTACGGGACGTCGATGGCGTAGGAAGCTCCGAACAAACCGATGGCGATGAGCGCGAGCAGGCCTCGATATAGGCTCAAGCGGCCGAGGAGCGTCCCTGGGAGTGCTCCCGTCGACAGCAGGCTGACCCCGATCGGGATCGGCAAGATGATTGGCACTGGGCCGTCGAGACCGAAGGACGGGGGTAGGAAGACGACAAGCGGGAAGAACCAGAGCCGTTTGACGACGTGCCCGCCGATGAATTGGCCCCGTTTGGACAAGATGAGCGTCGGTGATGTCTCGACCGGACCGTTCCACCGTAAGAGGATCGCCTCCGCGAGCGTCACGACACCGAACACGAGCGCATACACCGGCCAGTCGACCTCGGCCAATCGATCCATCCACCCTGTCAGTCCCCCATACTCGATGACGTCACGAAGCGCGACTGCCGTCAGCATGATCAAAAACGGGAACGCTGGGCTGCTGAAACGCGGGTGCATCGTCAAGACGATAAGCGCGTACAGCACGCTGAACGTCACGACCCATTCCCAGTTGACGGTCGTCTCGAGCAGAATCAGCGCCGCCGAACCGATGACGGCGAGGAGCAGGCTCGGCCATAGAAAATGGCGCCAGTCCGATTTCGGCGAACGCCGACGCGAGCGAAACATGCCCCGCTCCCGTTTGATACGCGTCGTGGATATGTAAGCGAGGGCGACGAGCGTCGCCCAGAGTAGCGGACTACCGATCAAGGTCAACAAAGCAGTAAAACTCATTCGTAGAACGTCCACACTTGTCCAATCCTTTCCCTAATCCTTATTTTGCAGCTTCTTCGAGCGCGCGATTCAATTGGGCATCGTTCGCCTCGTCTTGAATCTCCTCGAGCAAGCGTGACTCGAGCGCCGACGCCGTCGCTTCATTGACGATCCCGTCTTCCGGCAAGTTGTTGTCGGCTTGGAAGGCACTGACGGCACGGCCCATCGTATCACCGAAATAGCCCGGCTGTCCGCCCGGCTCATAGCCGATGCCCGTCAACACGGTATGCAAGTTCGAGACCGCTTCCCCGTAGTCCCCGACTTTGAGCGTATCCGCGTCGGCGAGGATGCGGGTGACATTGAAGTAATCCGGTTGATTGACCTCGACGTCCGGTTCGATGCCTTTCTCGTTGATCCAGTTCCCGTCCGGTGTGAGCCATTTGCTCGTCGTCAGCTTCAAGTTGCTGCCGTCCTCTAAATCGAACGCCGTCTGGACGACGCCTTTCCCGAACGTCTTGTTGCCGATGATTGTGGCCCCGGCACCTTCTTTGAGGGCCCCGGCCAGAATTTCAGATGCCGATGCCGACCCTTCGTCCGTCAAGACGAACAAGTCGTATGGCTTCGCTTCCCGGGCACGGCCGCTCTGCGACTCACGGTCCCCATCCGCATTCTCGATTTGGACGACCGGTTTGTTCGTCGAGACGAATCCTTCGGTCATCTCGATGACGGCAGGGAGCAATCCACCCGGGTTGCCTCGTACGTCGATGATCAGGCTATCGATCCCTTCCGATTCGAGCGTCTCAAGCTGCTCCAAAAACTCATCGGCCGTCGGTTCGGAGAACTGGGTCACCTCGATATAACCGATTTTCTTTCCATCTTGCTCTTTCACTTCCGAGTAGACGGTCTCAATTGGAATCGTATCGCGTGTAATCTCGTAGTCGGCCTCTTGGCCGCCGCGCTGAATCGTCAGCGTGACGACGGTCCCTTTCTCGCCCCGGATGAGTTGAACCGCCTCTTCGACGGCCATCCCTTCAATCGATTCCCCGTCGACCGCTGTGATGACATCACCGGACCGAAGACCTGCCGCTTCGGCTGGTGCGCCTTTGATTGGAGCGACGATTAAGATGTCTTCTCCTTTCTTCTCCAAAGTCGCGCCGATTCCTTCAAAGCTCGACTCGATTGAGTCGGTGAACTGTGACGTCTCTTCGGCATCGAGGAAGTCCGAGTACGGGTCGTCGAGCGCTGCCGTCATCCCGTCGAGGGCACCGGTCAATAAATCCTCTTCCGAAATATCCTTCAATGAATGCGTCTCGATCAATTGCCGGACTTGGTCGACCTTGTCCCAGCCTTCTGCCTTCGGTTGAATCGGCAACGCCGTATCCGTAAACGCCATCGTCGCGAGCCCTGCACCGGCCCCGGCGACGAACGTAGCGCCAGCTAGTAATCCTGCGGTTGTATTTTTCACGGGTGATTCCCTCTTTTCTCTTTGTCAGTCTTTCATTCAGTATAGCAAAAAGTTCAGAAAAACGGACGCGTTCCACAAATTTGGAACACGTCCGTCTCATCAGTAACCGATATAAGGACCCGGGTCGACCGCATTCGGTTGCCCTGGCGCCCATTGTCCGCGATGTAATTCGAAGTGGAGATGCGGTCCCGTCGACCAGCCCGTGTTGCCGAGCGTACCGACGGTCTGGCCAGCGGACACCGTTTGCCCAGACGAGACCGTGATCGAGTCGAGATGGGCATATACGGTCGTCCAGACGGCCCCACCGACGATGTGGGAGACGAAGACGACGTTGCCGTATCCTGTCGCCGGCGCCGCCTTGATGACGATGCCTGGTGCCGCCGCGACGATCGGGGTCCCGGTCGCATTGACGAGATCGATGCCGCGATGCGACTCCGCCACGCCTGTCAATGGGTTTTGGCGAGGACCGAACGGGCTCGACACGTAACCGGACACCGGACGGACGAACGAGGTCGCCGGCCCCGACACGTTCGTCGGGGCTTCCGCAGGCGGTGGGGGCGTCGGTGCTGGTGAGGCCGTGGCCTTCTCGTCCGACTGTCCTTTCGCTTCCGCTGCAGCTGCGGCTTTGGCCTCGGCCTGTGCTTTCGCCTCGGCTTCCGCCTTCGCCCGTGCTTCCGCTTCGGCTCGGGCCTGCGCTTCGGCCGCTTCTCGTTCCGCCGTGGCGATCGCTTCGAGCTGTCCAGCGATGATGCGGCTCTGTTCGTTCATGAGCGCCTGCTCTTCGGCACGGCTCATTTTTTCAAGTTCGAGCAGTTCGACCTGTTCGTTCAGCTCCGACAACAAGTCGCGCTTCTGTTCGGCGGCGACGTCGAGCGCTTGTTTCGTCACGACGAGCTCACGTTCTTTTTGTTTCAAGAATGACAGCTGCGTCCGTTGCCGTGCCTCGAGCGTTTCGAGCCGCTCGACTTCATTCATGTAGGTATGTATGAGGTCCCGGTCCTGCTCCGCAATCGTCTGCGCGGTCAACAGCCGCGTCACGAAGTCTCCGAACGAGCGGGACTCAAAGACGACTTGGAGATAGGACCGGTCCTCGTGTACTTGAAGCACACGAAGACGCTCACTAAGGAGCGCCTTCTGGCTTTCGAGGTACTGCCCATGGGCAGCGAGTTGATCACGGGTTTCCTCGAGCTCGGTGCGCGCCGCGTCCGCTTCTTCCTGCTGGACGGCGATCTGTTCACTTAATCCCTCGAGACGTTCATTGACGGCGCGAATCTCTGTCGCTACCGCGTCGCGTTCCGCCTCGGTGATGTCGAGCTCGGCGTCCGTCTCGTCTTGCGCTTTCTTGGACTCCTCCAATTGATTGGATAGACGATCTTGTCGTGCTTTCAGCGTGTCTTTCTCCGTCGCCATGACCGGCGAGGCAAGTAGCGTCAAACTTAATCCAAGCGCAAGCGAACGTTTCATCCGCCAACTCCTCCTCATATTTAAATTAGATTAGACTTTCAAGAACCGACCGAGTGATGTTGTCGAGCCCCAGATCCCGATGAAAGCACCGAGCGCCAAGAGGACGAGCGACACTTGTGTCGTCAGTACCGATGGATCAATCAATTTAAATATATCACTATTCAGTTGATCTAGCGATGGTTGTAAAGCACTATATGCGACGTCATAACCGAAGTAGATGACGGCGATCGGGATGAGCGCGCCGAGCACACCGAGGAGAAGTCCTTCGATGAAGAACGGCCAGCGAATGAAGCTGTTTTTCGCCCCGACGAGGCGCATGATCTCAATCTCGCGACGGCGTGAGAAGATCGTCATCTTGATCGTGTTCGAGATGAGGAACATCGCCATGAGTGTGAGACCGACGATCAACACGAGTCCACCGATGCGAATCCCGTTGAAGAAGGCGAACATCTTGTCGATATAGTCCTGTCCGTATGTGACCTTATCGACGTTGTCGAGTGATTGCACGGCGTCGGCGACCGTCTCCGTCTCGAGCGGGTCTGATGCCTTGACGATATAGCGGTCATGGAGCGGGTTGTCTTTCTCGACCGTTCCATAGGCGTTGGCGTCTTCCCCGAGCTGGTTACGGAAGTTCTCCAGTTCATCCTCTTTCGAGCTGAACGTGACCGATGCGACGCCTGGAATCTGCTCTATATTCTCGCCTAGCTTCTCGACGTTCGCTTCCTCCGCGGTCCGGGTGACGAATACTTGGATCTCGACGTCGTTCTCGACGTTCTCCGAGATCTCATTGACGTTGAACATGACGAGGGCGAACACCCCGACGAGTAACAAGGTGATGGTGACGGCACTGACAGCCGCAAACGTCATCCACCCGTTGCGAAGTGTTCCCTTGAACCCTTCGCGCAGATGACGGATTCCACTTTTAAATATCATAGCCATATGCTCCTTTCTCTTCATCGCGGACGACTTTTCCGTTCTCGATCGCGATGACGCGATGACGGATCTTGTCGACGATATCACGGTTGTGCGTCGCCATGACGATCGTGGCCCCGCGACGGTGAATCTCTTCAAATACTTCCATGATGCCCCAAGCCGTGTCCGGGTCTAAGTTACCGGTCGGCTCGTCGGCGATGATGAGCTTAGGCTTATTGACGATGGCACGGGCGATCGACACACGTTGCTGCTCCCCACCCGACAGTTCGTCCGGATAGTTGCGCGCCTTATGCTTCAGGCCGACGAGGTTCAACACGTCCATGACCTGTTTGCGCATCGTGCCCGTGTCGGCTTGAACGACCTCGAGTGCGAACGCGACGTTCTCATATACCGTCAAAGACGGCAACAACTTGTAGTCTTGGAAGATGACGCCGAGTTGACGGCGCAGTTTTGGGACGTGGCGGTTTTTCAGTTTGCCGACGTCGATCCCGTCAATCATGAGCTGACCGCTCGACGGTTTCTCCTCCCGATAAATCATTTTCATGAACGTCGATTTCCCGGCGCCGGATGGTCCGACGACGTATAGAAATTCGCCGTCTTCGATCTTCAAATCGAGGTCGTCGACTGCGACGACGCCGTTTGGATATACTTTGCTGACTTTTTGCATCGATATCATAACGTATTCCCTACCCTTTTTATATATTTTCCATGCATCTATGACGAATTCTGAATTGGTTTCATCGAATTGATTCGTTAAGTGAATATTTTCGCCTAACCTCTGTTCTACACGATAATCAGATAACCTGTCAAGCGACCATATAGCAGTCACCTCTATCCAATTCATCGCTGAGGCGACAGTTCAAGCGCCTACAATTATAACAATCGAACTTTTAAATAACCATTACAGGATTGTTTCAGTTGGATGGAGTTCGGTGGGAAATTGTCGAAATGAAGATGGGCTTCACGAGATCGACACAGACGGTGAAACGCACATTCAAAAGATACCTGCATCTGTGAATGCTTCCACTGAATCATGGGCGCTTCATATTTAGTTAAAGGAAATGAAGACAAAAAAAACCACGAGTCGCCTCGTGGTTCCCCATAATTATTTTTTCTCGGCGAGCCAAGCCGCGACAGCCGTGATCTCTTCTTCGTCCTCAATCACGTTCGCAGGCATGGCGCCTTTCCCGTTCTTGATGACTTCTTCGATTTCACTCGCCGATAGACGTGAACCGACGTCCGAAAGTTTCGGACCGCTCATGCCTTCTAGGTTTGCACCGTGGCAGGCCGCACAGTTTTGTGCGTAGACCGCTTCCGCGTCGACCGACGCCGTGTTCGCGCCGTCCCCGTTGCTCGTCGACTCTTCTTCATCGCCACCGCCGCACGCACCGAGCGTGAGCATGGCGCCAAGTCCAATCGCCATCATCCATTTCTTCATAATCAGGTTCCCCTCCTATGTCGTAGAAATAACCTACTTTTACCATTATAGCCGTTATGAACCGCTTTCTAACCTAACTCACGAAAAATACACAAAGATTCCACATGTTAGGGAACGTTGATATAGCGCTTATCGGACGTGAACCCTTGGCCCATCACCTCATGCGCCTCACTGAAGATGAGGAACGCGTCGGGATCGATACGGCGAATGATCTCTTTCAAACGACTCACCTCGTTCTGACGGACGACGACGAGCAACATCGGGCGGTCGAGACGCGAATACGCCCCGATCGCTTGAATCTCTGTCGCGCCGCGGTCGAGCTCATCGAAGACGGCACGCGTGATGACGTCCCGCTGCTCCGAGATGACGTAGGCCATCTTGTCCTGCGTGAAACCGAGCTGGACGAAGTCGATCATCTTGATCGTGATGAACAGGGCGATGAGTGCATATAGCCCCGTCGTGAACGAGAACGTGACAGCGGCAACGAGGACGACCGCCCCGTCAAGGATGGCGATACAGAGGTAGAGCGGGATATGGGTGAATTTATGTAAAATCTGCGCGAGCAAATCCATCCCCCCGGTCGAGGCGCGCCCTCGGAAGATGAGGCCGAGCCCGATGCCGACACCGGCCCCGCCGAAGATGGCCGCGAGCAGCGTGTCATTGACGGCGGCACCCGCATCGATCGCTTCATAAAATAAGATCACGCCCGGCAAGAAAATCGACCCGACGAGCGACTTCACCCCGAAGCCGAGCCCGAGAATCATCCATCCGACGAGGAGGAGCAACACGTTCGACACGAGCTGGAACGCCCCCGGCGAGATGTTGAACAGCTCGTACGTGATGATCGAGATTCCGCTGACGCCGCCCGAGGCGAGGTTGTTCGGCAATAGGAACAAACTGAACGCCGAGGCGACGAAGACGGACCCGGTCAGTAAATAGATATAGTCTTTGACGATTTGCTTCATTAAAGGTTTTCTCCTCTACATACAACGTGGCCCAAAGACGTGAGTCCTTGAGCCACTTGCATCACATATTTGTCTTGCGGAGGTATGCGTCGATGAAGCCCATAATGTCTCCATCCATGACGCCGCTCGTGTTCCCGACTTCATAACTCGTGCGGTGGTCTTTGACCATCGCGTACGGGTGGAAGACGTACGAGCGGATTTGGCTGCCCCAACCGATGTCTGTCTTCTCGCCACGGATCTCATCGAGCTTGCGTTGCTGCTCGTCGAGTTCGCGTTGATACAGTTTTGCCTTAAGCATCTTCATCGCCGACTCACGGTTCTTGATTTGCGAACGCTCCGTCTGACACGAGACGACGACGCCCGTCGGCACGTGTGTGATTCGGACGGCCGAGTCGGTCGTGTTGATGTGCTGACCGCCGGCGCCTGACGCGCGGTACGTATCGATTCGGAGGTCTTCGGTCTTGATGTCAACTTCGATGTCGTCATCGAACTCCGGCATGACGTCACACGAGACGAACGACGTATGACGGCGGCCCGACGAATCGAACGGCGAGATGCGCACCAAGCGGTGAATCCCTTTCTCCGCCTTCAAATAGCCGTAGGCGTTATGCCCGACGATGCGGAGCGTGACCGATTTGACGCCGGCCTCTTCGCCTGGCAGATAGTCGACCGTCTCGACTTTCCAGCCTTGCTTGTCCGCGAAGCGCTGATACATACGGAGGAGCATCGATGCCCAATCTTGTGACTCGGTACCGCCCGCCCCCGGGTGAAGCTCGAGGATGGCGTTGTTGGCATCGTACGGTCCGTTCAAAAGGATCTCGAGCTCGAACGCGTCGAAATCGGCCTTGAGCGCCGTGACCATCTCCCCTAACTCGCCTTGCATCTCAGCGTCCGGCTCTTCTTTAATGAGTTCGAGCGTGACTTCGCCGTCTTCATGTCCATCGGCGAGCTCTTGGTATTTGTCGACCATCGCTTTGAGCGCGTTCGACTCGTCGATGACTTTCTGTGCTTTCTCTTGGCTGTCCCAGAAGTCTGGGTACGTCATCTCGTTCTCGAGCTCGGCGATGCGGGCCTGCTTCTCTGTCAGGTTGAGCGATTGGCGATAATTCTCGAGGCGTTTCGCCATCGCCTCAAGTTCGTTGCGAATATCTGAAATTTCCATAGTGTAGGTCACCTTTCCGTAGGAAAGAGGCGAGCGGGCTCGCCTCTTTCAAAATTAAGCCTGTTGTTTGCCGTGGCAGTTTTTGAACTTTTTGCCTGAACCACACCAGCACGGGTCGTTGCGCCCGAGCCGTTGGTCTTCAGAGCGACGGACCGGCTTTTTCTTCACCGGCGTGTCGTCCTTGCCAGACACCGCCACTTCCTCCTCGACGACTTTCTCGCGTCGGAGGTTGTCGCCGACTTCGGCACGGAGCACGAAGCCGGTCACTTCTTCGGAGATGGCCACGTTCATCGCATCGAACATGTTGATCCCTTCCGCCTGATACTCACGGAGCGGGTCGTTCTGCCCGTAAGCGCGCAAGTGAATCCCTTGACGAAGCTGGTCCATATGGTCGATGTGCGCCATCCAGTGCGAATCGACGGCCCGGAGAACGATGATCTTCTCGAACTCGTTGAAGCGTTCCGGCGGCGCGAGTTGGCGTTTCGCCTCATACTGCGCGTTCGTACGTTCGCTCAACAGCTCGATGATCTCTTCGCGCTCTTTGCCGAAGAAGTCCTTGCCTTCGACCGGTTGCTCGAGGGCGAGCGTCTGGTTAGCCCAGTGCGCGAGTTCCTCGATGTTCCACTCTTCCGGCACGAGTTCGAGCGGCGTATATTGCGCCACGCCCGTCTCGACCGTCTCTTGAATCATCGAACGGACGATGTCCGTGACCGATTCGTTCTCGAGGATGCTGGCCCGGTCTTTGTACATGACTTTCCGTTGGTCCGCCATGACGTTATCGTAGCCGAGGAGCTGCTTCCGTGCGTCATAGTTGTTGCCTTCGACACGTTTTTGAGCCGACTCGACCGCCTTCGAGACCATGCGGCTCTCGATCGGTTGCGTGTCGTCCATGCCGAGGCGCTCCATCATGCTCTGGAGGCTGTCAGTACCGAAGCGGCGCATAAGCTCGTCTTCGAGTGACAAGTAGAACTGGGATTTACCCGGGTCCCCTTGTCGTCCGGCCCGTCCACGGAGCTGGTTGTCGATCCGGCGCGATTCGTGGCGCTCGGTCCCGACGATGTATAATCCGCCGAGCTCGATGACGCCTTCGCCGAGCTTGATGTCGGTACCGCGTCCGGCCATGTTCGTCGCAATCGTGACCGCACCTTTTTGTCCGGCGTTCTCGACGATTTCGGCTTCACGAGCGTGGTTCTTCGCGTTCAACACTTCGTGTTTGACCTTCTTCTTCGAGAGGAGCTTGCTCAAATACTCCGACGTCTCGACGGCGACCGTCCCGACGAGGACCGGTTGTCCCGTCGCGTGGGCTGCCATGATTTCGTCGACGACGGCTTTGAACTTGCCTTCCATCGATTTGAAGATGAGGTCCGAACGGTCTTCCCGAAGGATCGGTTTGTTCGTCGGGATCGTCACGACCTGCATGTTGTAGATGTTACGGAACTCTTCTTCCTCCGTCTTCGCCGTCCCGGTCATCCCGGCCAGCTTCTCATACATGCGGAAGTAGTTCTGATACGTGATCGTCGCGAGCGTCATCGATTCGCGTTGAATCTCGACGCCTTCTTTCGCCTCGATCGCCTGGTGCAACCCTTCCGAGTAGCGGCGTCCGTCCATGACCCGACCCGTGAACTGGTCGATGATCATGACTTGGCCGTCGCGGACCATATAGTCGACGTCATGATGCATGACGGCGTTGGCACGAAGGGCGAGCCCGACGTGGTGGTTGACCGAGACGTGCTCGATCGCGAACAAGTTGTCGATGCCGAAGAACTTCTCGGCGAGGTCGACCCCTTTGTCCGTCAAGAGGACCGATTTCGTCTTCACGTCGACCGTGTAGTCGTCCTCGATCTTGAGCGTCCGCACGAACGCGTCGGCCCGTGTATAGAGTTCTGTCGATTTTTGAGCCGATCCCGAGATGATGAGCGGGGTCCGCGCCTCATCGACGAGAATCGAGTCGACTTCATCGACGATCGTGAAGTAGAGCTCGCGTTGGACACGGTCTTCTTTATAAAGGACCATGTTGTCACGCAAATAATCGAAACCGAGCTCGTTGTTCGTCGAGTACGTGATGTCACAGTTGTATGCCGCCTGCTTCTCGACGCGGTCCATGTTCGACACGTTGAGGCCGACCGAGAGACCGAGCGCGAAGTAGAGCGGTTCCATGAGTTCTTTGTCACGGCGGGCCAAGTATTCGTTGACCGTCACGACGTGGACGCCGCGGCCCGTGAGCGCGTTCAAGTACACCGGAAGGGTCGCGACGAGCGTCTTCCCTTCCCCGGTCTTCATCTCGGCGATGTCGCCGTTATGGAGCACGTAGCCCCCAATGAGCTGGACACGGTAGTGGCGCATGCCGAGCACGCGCTCGGACGCCTCGCGGCAGACCGCGAACGCTTCTGGCAAAATATCGTCAAGCGTCTCGCCCTTGTCCAAACGCTCCCGGAACTCAATCGACTTCGCCTGAAGTGCTTCGTCAGACAATGCCTTGATCGGTTCGGCGAATGACTCGACGAGGTCGGCCGCTTTTTCTGCTTTTTTCAATACTCGTTTCTGTGGAGCAAATAAATCTTTCAAAAAGTTCGCCATACGCTTTATCTCCTCTGCATTCACTGAAAAAATGCATGTTTTTTCCCTAATGTACAGTTTAACCGAAGTGACCCTTGCTTTCAAGGAAAGGCAAAAGGAAACGGCCCTCCGAGTCGGAGGGCCGTGTGGTTTCAAGGTTGAATTATTCAGGTTCGATCAAGCCGTATTTGCCGTCTTTACGACGGTAGACGACGTTCGTGTTGCCCGTCTCTGCGTCTGAGAAGACGAAGAAGCTGTGACCGAGCATGTCCATCTGAAGAATCGCTTCTTCTGTGTCCATCGGTTTGAGCGTGAAACGCTTCGTCCGCACGAGTTCGAGTTCTGCCTCGTCCTCGTCATAGACGACCACGTCTTCGGGACCTTCGAGTGATTTGAAGTACTCGCCGATACCGCCATCTTTGGCACGTGATTTACGGTTGAGTTTCGTTTTGTGTTTACGGATTTGACGTTCCAATTTGTCGACGACGAGGTCGATTGCCGCGTACATGTCGAGGTTGGTCTCCTCAGCACGGAGCAACAAGTTCGGCATCGGGATCGTCACTTCCACTTTTTGTTTCTCATTGTACACTTTCAAGTTGACGTAAGCCGTCTGTGCATCCGTAGGAGTTGTGAAATACCGAGTCAATTTGTCCAGCTTTTTCTCGACATAGTCTTGGATGGCTGGTGTGACTTCAATGTTTTCGCCGCGAATGTTATAAATCATCTGAACTCCTCCTTAAAATAACCGCTTGACCCAATGATTCGTCAGATTGGACCGAATCTCCTGCTTCATTTCTGAAAAGAAAGTGGAACCAGGTGGCTCATATATAGTATACCCCGAATCCGAATCGTTTGAAAACGTTATCATCAGAAAATAATGACAATTTTGTTCCGACAGGTCCGTCTTCCACGTGAATCGGTAGTATAGAAACAAACTACCCGTTTTACCCGTTCTTAAACGCGATTTTGATTGGGAAGGACATTATGTGAGAAAAACAAAAAAGTCGGCCCCGTTAGGAGCCGACTCGTGGTTCGAAATTATAATTTTGTAACGTTAGCCGCTTGTGGGCCACGCTCGCCATCAACGATTTCAAACTCTACCTCTTGACCTTCGTCAAGTGATTTGTAGCCGTCAGTTTGGATTGCTGAGAAGTGTACGAATACGTCTTTGCCGCCTTCTACTTCGATGAATCCAAAACCTTTTTCTGAGTTAAACCATTTTACTTTACCTACCATGTGTAAATCCATTCCTTTCACCATTGAAGAATACAGAGGCTTTCCCTCTATCGGTAATCTTACCACCTTCTTGCAGGCGTGACAAACACTTTCTCAATTTTTTGCAAACGAATGCTCATTTGGCTTACATTGGAATTGTATTTCCCTACTTTTCATATCACCTTATTGAATTTACATATTTTGTGATATATCATGGAAGGGATGATTTAGGTTTGTGTTCCATCTGTTATGGCCGAGCCTGAAAATCCAATACGAAAAGGACGGTGCAGCTGTATGCGCCCCTACCATTCCGAGGAGAAATACCGGATCACGAAACGGACGGTGGCGATTTTGCCATGTCGAGACATGACGATGCAATCGCGGATCATTCTCGAGGACGGATCTGAGATCATGACGCCGCTCCGGCCCTACCAGCTGTTGCAGCTCTCGTGCCGCCAGTACAGCAGTTCGATCGAGGAACGCATCTTCGTTGCCAAGCGCGTCGCCGGTGTCAAAGGCAAAGTGCCTGTCGTCATCGAACCGACGTCCGGGCTCGTCTTCTTCCCGACGAAGTCCCCGAAGCGCCCTGATTGCGAATGGTACGCCTGGTCCCACATCCGTGACATCTCGAGTGACCCGCTAGAGCCGAACGGCTCGGTCGTCACCCAGGACGGGCACCGGATTCAAACGAACGCGACCGCGTACGTCCTCCGCAACCAGCTGAAAGCGACGGGCGAACTCGTCGCTCGGTTTCAACAATTGAACCAGAACGCCTTGCTCGAATCCTGACCCTTCCGTCGTCCGACGGGAGGTTTTTTCTGTCGGTTTCGCTTCACTTTTTGAAAAAGAGGTCGATATATTGGTCGAGGTGACAACTATGCAAATCCAAGCCCCATTGACCGCGGCCGTCGCGGTCACGGCCGGTATCCAAACGAACCGGGTCTATAAGGCCGAACTCGTCAAACAGACCGGACCCGACTCCGGCATCGTTAAAATCAACGGCGAGCACGTCGAAGTCACGTTCGAAGGCGGGCTCCCGAAGACGAATCCGTTCCAATTGACGCTCGCCGAACAAGACGGCCAGCTGATCGGGACGATCGTCGTCAAGCCTGAGCCGGAGACGCCGGACACTTCGAGCGGCCAACCGGTGAAACTCGATACGAAGATTCAGGCGTTGCTCGCGTCGCTACCGCTCGAGGTGCGGAGCGCCGTCAGCCGCTTGCTCCAATCAGGACGGTTACCGATGAACGAGGACACGGTGCGACTGCTCGAAACCGTCTTTAAAGGCGACCTGCGCGATGCGGTCCTTTGGCTAAAGACGATCGAGGCACCCACGCTCCCGCGTGACGTCGTCCGCGACATCGCCGTCGCGTCATTAGATGAAGCGAGACAACAAATCAAACCACCGGCACCTGACGCGCCGTACCCGCAGAAAGAACGGTTCATCGAGCACGTCAATCTGTCGCGCCCCGTCAGCGAACGTTTGACACCGACACCTGAGACGGTCGACCGACTCATCAACGAGTTGCCGGAGCCGCGCCCGACGCGAATCGAACTGCGCGAGGCGTTACCGCCCGTTCTCGGCCGACCGGTGCTCGTCAAAGAAGTGACGACACATCTCGCGACCGTGACGAACACGTTCCGAAACGAGCAAGTGACGGTCACGAAACAGCTCGGCCAAGTCGCCGCCCTCGTCGAGACGAACCCGCATCAGGCACGTCCCGCGCTCGAGACGGTGTCGACCCGGCTGACGCAACTCATCCAAAAGACGGACGCCTTGCTACATACGAGCGCGACCCAAGAGAAGGCGCTCGTCGCGATGACGGCGAAGCTCGACGTCGCCCTCGGCCTGCTGTCGACGAAACCGGCCGAGAGCGCCGCGCTCATCAAAGAAGTGCGCGCCAGCTTGAACGAGTTCCGCTACGTGCCGAACCATGTCCGGCTCGAATATATCCCGCACCAAGCGACCCGCGCCGGCGAACTGCCGCGCGTCACGCCGTTCAAGGTCGACCCGAACTTATCCGGCCGTGTCATCCAAGAGACGGCGCAGCGCGTCCAGGCGTCAACATTGTCATTGAAAGCTGACGCGGCGACACCTGAAGCACAGCGGCTCGCCTCGTTCTTCCAAGTCCAACAGACGTTGAACCGGCTCGACGGCGGACAGCTCCAACAGCTCATCCTCGCCTTGCCGGCGAAAGTCCAAGAGATCGACACCGGCATCCACGTCCATATCCAAAACCGGGAGGCCGGGGACGTCGTCGACTGGGAGAACAGCGTGCTCTATATCCGGCTCGAGACACCGCGTCTCGGAGAGATCGGCGTCAAACTCGAGGCGATTGACCG
The DNA here is from genome assembly GCF_018618035.1 of Exiguobacterium sp. s64. Classification (NCBI taxonomy): domain Bacteria; kingdom Bacillati; phylum Bacillota; class Bacilli; order Caryophanales; genus Exiguobacterium; species Exiguobacterium sp. s64. The sequence goes on along the minus strand of NZ_JACSLH010000004.1, from coordinate 186,696 downwards.
GAATCTTCGGCTCACGCTCGAACACGATGACCCGGTCATCGAGACGCTCGCCAAGCCGCTTCTCGGCAAGATCGAGACGACACTCGAAGCGATCGGTTACCGGAGCGTGACGACCCAGTTCCGCCCACTGACGAAGACGGACCGACCGGAGACCGAGCGTCCGACGCTCGAGACGACCGGCTATGATTTCCGCATCTAGGAGGCTGTTATGTATCAACGCATGGATTTGACGAAACGCAAGACGGCCGCCGTCGTCCGCTATGACGAGACGATTGACCGCGCCCCGGTAGTCGTCGCCCGCGGCACCGGCGCCGTCGCCGATAAAATCTTAGACGAGGCGAGAGCGCGCGGCGTCGCCATCGAGCATGACCATTCGCTCCTTGGCCACCTGCTCGACCTCGACCTCGGGGACGCGATTCCGCCCCAACTGTATGACGTCATGGCCGAAGTGCTATTACTGATTGAAGAACTCGACACCATCAAAGGAGACCCATCATGAACCCGAACCGACTATACGAAATGAGCCCGGAAGAGCTGACCCAAGCGATGCTCCACGCGCTCGTCTATCATTATGAACAAGCCAGGACGGCGACCATCGCCGAACGCAACCGCCATTTGCGCCAAGCGCGTGAACTGCTCGCGAAGCTTCACCAAGGCCTCCACGACGGCGGTGGCATTATTTCAGCTCAACTCGATGAGCTTTACCTCTATATGGCGAAATCGAGCCTCGAGGCGCTGATCGAGCAAGACATGGATAAAATCGAGGAGCTTCACGGTCTCGCGACCGAGCTCGACCAGACATGGGGCGAGGCGATCGAGAATGCCCGTCTGAAACCCGTACCGGCAGGAGGAAACCGCTATGAAAATTACCAATAACGTCCAGGCACTCAAAGCCTACTCATCGCTCACCGTCAATCAGGCGACGATGAAGAAAACGATGGATCGCCTCTCGAGCGGTGTCCGAATCAACAAGGCGTCCGACGACGCGGCCGGGCTCGCCATCTCCGAGAAGATGCGCATTCGGCTCGACTCGTTGTCGATGGCCGAACGCAACACGCTCGACGGCATCTCGCTCACGCAGACGCTCGAAGGCGGGATGAGCGAGACCCATTCCCTCCTCCAACGGATGCGCGAGTTGTCGGTCCAAGCGTCGAACGGGACGCTGAGCGGTGATGACGCCAAGGCGATTCAAGACGAGATTGCGGCACTCACCGATGAAGTGACCCGGATTGCCGAGACGACCGAGTTCAACTCGAAGAAAATCATGAACGGTGACTTTATCGCCGGCAATGAGACGCTCTTCTTCCAACTCGGTGCCGGCAGCGGCGAGGGCGTCGTCTTGAACGTCGACGACATGCGCGCCGGCGCGCTCGGAATCGACGGCTTAGACGTGACGACACAAGGTGGCGCCAATGACGCCATCGCCAAGTTCGACGCCGCGATTCAAAAGGTATCACTCGAACGTTCAAAACTCGGTGCCATCCAGAACCGGCTCGAGGCGAACGTGAGCGTCGTGACGATCGGGTCCGAGAACTTGACGGCGTCCGAGTCACGCATCCGTGACGCCGACATGGCGCGCGAGATGATGGACTTCGCCCGCCTCAACATCTTGAACCAATCCGGCATGGCGATGATCGCCCAGTCGAACGCCTTGCCGCAAGGCGTGCTACAATTGTTGAACTAACTTAAGGAAGGACGGATCCTATGGACATTCGTCGCATCATGGAGACGCAGTCGCTTCACGGCGCCGGTAAGGCGAAACGCCCCGAGGCTGAGCCCGGCGTCTCGTTCCAGAACGTCATCGGTCAAAAACGTGAGGACCGCGAGCACGAGCGCTTCCAACGCCAAATCGCGGCCATCCACGAGAAAGGTGAGCTCCTCGCCGAGAGCCAGACGGTCGAGTCACTCGCTGAATATAAACAGCTCATTAAAGACTTTATGAAAGACGCCGTTGACGCGGCGCTCCGCCTCGAGGACAAACGCGGCTTCAACCGCCGTGGTCGCGCCAAGATTTATAAGATCGTCGAACAGGTCGACCAGAAGCTACTAGCGCTGACGGACCAGGTCATCTCGGGTGAGGCGTCTCGTTTGTCGCTCCTCGACCAAGTCGGTGAGATTCGTGGACTTCTCGTCAATGTATACGTGTGAGGTGAGATGATGGCAGAACATATCTTTTCGAAAAAAGTGAAATGTCCGTATTGCTTGAAACAGAGTGAGACGCCACGTGTCTTGTCGCGCCACATCCGGCCGCAGGAAGTCGCGAAGGACGGATATACGACATACGATGGCGCCAACCCGTACTTTTATGAGCCGACCGTCTGCAGTCACTGTCACCTCGTCTTCCATGACTCGTTTGACAAGGTACGGAAAAACAATCGCGAGGCGCTCGAGTCGGGCTACTTCGACCGCGTCAACGCCGAGGCGCTCAACGGTGACCGTTCGGCCGAGCACGTCATCCAGCTCTATAAGTTCGCCGTCGTGACGGCCCAATTGAGCGGCCAGAAGCCGTCCGTCGTCGCCATGCTCGGCATGCGGCTCGTCTGGATGTATCGCCTGACGGGGAACGAGGCGTCCGAGAAGGAATGGATGAAGCGGACGCTCGACAAGTACAACGAGGTGCAGGAGGCGTACACGGACCAAGTCCGGACCGGCCTCCCGTACGACCAGCTCATGTTGCGGATCGCCGACTTGTCGGCCGCACTCGGCCTGTATGAGGACGCAAGGCGTTGGTACGGAATTTTGCTCGGCAGCAAGGAAGTGTCAGAGCGGATCAGGACCCAGGCCCGGTCACACTGGGAAGATTTTCGGATCGAACATACCTAAAAGGGAGAGCCGCGGCTCTCCCTTTTCGCATACAAAAAAAACCGCGCTCATCCACTCACGGACAAACGCGGTCGGTTCTCTTCACGGATGAACCCCCAAACCGAAAGGAGATATACACGACATGACTCATGTCAAAACCTAAACAGGGCACCCAAGAACCGATCGCGCGGTGGCGTCTTGCACGGTTCATTCTTATTATAATTTGGTTTTCACTATTTTACTATTATTTTTATCACATTCAGATTGGGGTATGCTTAGTAGGAATCCAAAGGAGGTCATTCCATGTTTGAAGCCCGCTATATCGAAACGGTACGCTCGATTTTCCAGGAACAAAAACAGCTCGCCGAGGATGCGTTGAAGCAAGTGAACGACGAGGACATGCATCGTGTGCTCGCGAAAGACACGCTCTCGCTCACGGTCATCGTGCAGCACATCTCGAACAACATGAAGTCCCGCTGGACCGACTTTTTGACGACGGACGGCGAGAAGCCGGACCGAAACCGTGACGCCGAGTTCGAGGACCAACAACAGTCTCGCGCCGAACTGATGGCGACGTGGGACGAGCGCTGGCAACTGTTGGACGACGTGCTCTCGAGCCTCACGCCGGAAGACCTCGGCAAGACCGTCTTCATCCGCGGTGAAGAGAAGACCGTCATCTGGGCGATTGAGAAACAAGTGTCGCACTACAGCTATCACGTCGGACAGATCGTCTTTCTTGCGAAAGTATTTGCTGGCGAGAACTGGAACGTGTTGACGATTCCGTTGCCGCATCAACGTAAATAAGAGAACGCGCATCGCGAAGATGCGCGTTCTCTTATTTGGTGACGTCGATCGTGAATTCATAGCGCTCTTCGGCAATTTTACGGAACTGATCATTATAAGGTCCCTCCACAACAAAGCGGACTTCGGTCAGTTCTTCAGGCATCGACTCGACATGGAACAGCACGCCGCCCTCTTTCTTCACTTTTCCTAAAAACTCCCCGCCTACATCCTCTGAAATGACGAGGTCAGCATCAACCTGTTCGCCTGTGTTTGTGACGAGCCTGGCTTGGTTTGGATGAAAGCTGACCGTCTCATCACTCGTGTTTTCGACGATGACATTGAATGAGACAATAGTCACTTCTTTTTGATCATCGAAGAAGAAACGATAATCAGAAGCGACTTCTAGACGCAGCGTTTGGACCTTATCGATTTGAAAGATGATTGGCCCAATCGTTTCTTCAATCCCAAGATTTCGATTCTTCATGTAAATTTGACTGCGGCCAATCTCATCTTCCTGTACTTCAAACTCTTCCTCTTGTACGGTTTCTGTTTCTGTCGTCTCTTCTTGGCTGTCTGTCGACGGAACGCTTTCACTTTGGCTGGTAGGTTCGGTAGTAGTCGATGATGACTCCGTGTCTCCACATCCGACTAACACGAGCAAGGGAATGGCTAAGATGAATCCGTACGACTTCAATCCAATCCTCTCCTTTACCTCAAGACTTTTCCAACTTATATAAATCTTATTCCCCATTTTTAAAAGGGCATTCAAGGTAAACGTTAAATTTTTTGGGTATTACTCTGGACATAAAACGGCCGCACCAGTTCCCTGGCGCGGCCATTGTTTATTTCTCGACGTTGATTGTATATTCGTAGCGGGATTCCCCAATCGACTGATAGTTCGCGTCCGACGGTCCATCGATGACGACTTTCACGTCCGCTAACTCTTCCGGCATCGCTTTGACGAAGAAGAGGACGTTCCCTTCCTTCTTCACTTTCCCGAGGAACTCGCCGCCGACATCATCCGAGAACCACAAGTCAGCCGACACTTGCTCCCCCGTGTTTGTCACGAGCGTCGCCTGGTTGGGGTGGAAACTGATGGTGTCGTCAATCGTATTCTCGACGATGACATTCATCGCGACGACTGTCACTTCTTCTTGCCCGTCAAACGAGTCGCGATACGCTTCGTTGACAGTGAGTCGGGATGTCTGCACTTTATCGATGGCGAAGTTGACAGAGCCAATCGCCTCTTTGATGTCGAGCGCCTTGTTCTTCATGAAGATTTGGTTTGAACCAAGTTCACTCTCCTGCACTTCTGCTTCTTCTTTTGTGTCTGCCGCTGGTTCTTCCTTTTTCTCTGCCTCTACAACTTCCTCCGTATCGGTCGCTGTCGTCTTCAGTTCATCGGCCTCTCCACAGCCTACAAGTAGTGTTAAAGGTAAAGCGAGGATCAATCCATATCGTTTCATGTTCATCTTAGTTCTCTCCTTTTTGTATGAGTGGTGGTTGATAAGATGAGCATGCTGGATTGTCTAGTCTGACCGGTGTAAGAAAACGTATAGGGTCATCACCCTGAATAAATAAAAGCCAAGGTCCGCGATTGGACCTTGACTTCAACTGATTTATCCTCGTGATTTGAGCTCTTCTTCTTCATACGGATCGGGCCCGTCCTCGATTGGCGCATCGTCTTCGATGTACGCTTCAAGTTTAGGGTCACGTTCCACATACTCATCGTACGCCCCTTCTGGACCGTAGACGAAGTAACGACGATCTTTCGATGACTTAGGCTTTACCTTTTTCTCACTCATCTCGTTTCCCTCCCCTTTCCAGAACAGAAGCAACGGTTACAGTGGTATTTACCCGATTTTATACGAAAACAGGCGCCTTTGCATCCTTACATCCATATTAAAACTTTTTCCAAATCGAATCGTATACTATACAAAGACAATACGTGAATGAGGAGACGAGATAGATGAGTTTATTGAAAACAGGATTCGTTCGTGGCGTGAAGTGGTTCGCGCTATTCGGATTGCTTGCAATGTATCAGTGGTGGAATGGAAATATGGAAGGAGTACATAGTATGCTCGTCTATGGCGGGATGGCGTTCTTCCTCGGTCTGACGAGTGTCATCTATGAAGTGAGACGGTGGTCGTTCCCGAAACAAATTTTGATCCATTGGATCACGATGCATATGACAATCCTTCCGCTCGTCATATTCAGCGGCTTTATACCGGTGATGTCGGTACATGATGCCCTATTGGCTTACTTGAAGTTCAATGTGAGTGGACTGATTCTATTTAGCACGTCCTATGTAATACAAAAGGCACGACGACAAGCTAAAACTTTATAAACGAAAACAGCTCGAAGGCGTTCCTTCGAGCTGTTTTATGTCTGTTGATCGAATAATCCTGAGAAGTTCGAATCGACGTCTTCATACGGATCGATGTACGACTTGACCGTCTTCCGTTCTTGCCGTGCCGTCCCAAGCGTCATGCCAAGCCGTTGATGTTCGGCCTCGATTAATCGGGCAATCTGTTGGCTGTCATCGACAAGCTGGCGAATCACCGTCTGGTCAGCGTCCTTCAAGTCCGGTCCATGCGCCGCAAGCAACTGCTCGCGGTCATCGAGCAACTCATGGATTTGGTCCATCCATGTATCATACGTCGGTTCTTCCGGTACTTTCGCTAGTAAATCTTTTAATCGCTGTGTTTTGAAGATGATTTTATCGATGGGTCTCATGCTTGCTTCGCGAGTTTCATCGCTTCTTTCCACGTATCGCGTAGCTCCGTCGTGAAATCAAGTACTTCATCGAGAATGTTCGTGTCGTTTTTGACGTTCGCATCGACGAGACGACGCCACATATACTCATAGAGCGAGTCCAAGTTCGCTGAGATGGCAACGTCTTTATTCAACGTCAAGCGCATCTCCTGAAAGATGGCTTGTGTCTTCTGAATGTTCGTGTTCTTTAAGTCTGGATTTCCTTGCTCGATGGCGAGTTTGGCGAGGCGCATGAACTTGAGCGCCCCGTCATACAGCATGAGCGTCAATTCCTGTGGATTTGCGGTCGTGACCGCGTTGTTTTGATATGCTGCATATGGATTGGCTACCATTTAAATTCCTCCTCTTACATCCCGCCGCCTAAGAACTGTTGCAGTGAGGCGGCTTGCGAGTTCGCCTGGTTCATCGCCGTCTCCATCGCCGCGAAGCGACGGTAGTAGGCGTTTTCTTTATCGACAAGTAGTGCGTTCAAGCGCTGGATGCGGGTATCGATGGCCGTCATTTCTTTCCCCATCGAGTGGGTCTGCGAACCAGATCCGTCCGCTCCGGCAATCCGTGTGATTGTCGCTCTCGAATCAGCTGCCGCATCACGGATTTGTGGAAGCAGTCCACTCTCCGCATTCGTGAACAGTTGATACACCTGTTCTGGATCTTTCTCGATGGCGGTTTTGAGTTTCTCTTCGTTTAACTCGATTTTTCCGCCGTTCGTGAAGTCAGCACCAGTCGCGAGACCGATTTGGAACAGCTGTTGCATCGTGTCATCGTTTGTTGAAGATGATGTGCTCGACCACTTGCCACGCATCGTATCCATCGCACCGCGGACAATCGTATCGCCACGGAGCATACCGCTCATCGCTTTTTCTTCCCACTTCTTGATTTCATCTTCAGATAATTCATCACGTTGCGCTTGCGTGAGCGGTGCGAATGAACGGAAACGGTCTTCTTTGACTTTCTTATTCATCAAATCAATCGTTTCATTGTACTTATCGACAAAACTTTTAATATTATCAAAGATTTTTTGTGTATCAGTTGCGGCTGATAGCGTGACCGGTGTTGGGTTACTTGCTGCCTTAAACTCAGCTTTCAAGGTGATGGTCATGTTGTCAAATGTGACAGTATTCGAGGAACGCGTCACATCAATCCCGTTGATTTTAAACTTCGCATCCACTCCTGTTGGTGTAGTGCTTAATCCGAGAGCAGTTCGCGATTCTGCATCAAAATCGATTGTCGCGGCTTGCCCTGTCTCTTTCGTCGAAATTGAAATTTTTCCAGTTGACGGTTCAAAGAATGCCGATAGGCCTGTATCTTTTCCATTCAATTGACTAATTAAATCTTGAACGGTCGCATCCGCACCCAGTTCGATTTTTTGATGTGATCCTATCGCAGACGACTTAAATCCTAGTTCATATCCTGTACCGTTCGTGTACTCCGCAACGACACCTTTCGGAATGACGCCTTCTGGATACTTCGTCAGTTCGTTTGCCGTCAGCTTACCTGTGGCTGCATCATAAGTGAAATCATCATTGATTAACGTGTTGCCATCTTTATCTTGTAAAACGACGGTTGAAAAGTCTAATCCTTTAGCCAATATCATTTCTTTACCATCGACGTCTTGATGGACGCGTTTTTGCCCGGCAACTAAACCTTTGAGGTCAGAAATTTTAGTGGCTGCCGTGATTGGTAGATCAGCTTTTGTTAATGGTTCAACTACGGTTGAAGCAGCAGTAGCCAAATTTTCAACGGATTCAATTTTGATTGCCGTGTTCCCGCTCGATGGTCCAGCCACTACGGAGATACGCGACCCGTCAGATGAGCTCGACGTCTTCGCATAGAAATTCCGGCTAAACATAAGGTCGACCGCGCTATTTCGTAAGCTCATAAGGGAGCGGTTAATTTCACGGTAGGCATCTCGTTTCCATTCAGTCGTTTGTTTTTTTTGCTCGAGCTTGTCGACTGGTACTCGTTCCACTTGCATCAATTGTTTGATAATTGTATCTGTATCGATCCCACTAGCGAGTCCGCCAAATCGGATAGGTGATGTCATAATGTACCTCCTTTAGACACGTTCATCGAACAGTTGGTTGAACTCCATAAACGCAGCGAAAAAGTCGAGTGACTTCTTGCTTGGGATTTCACGGATGACTTCGTTGTTCGTGTCCACAATTTGAATATAATAGTCGTTTAATTGTTCGTGTTTCATAAACTTTAGACCGGTACGTTGTTGCTCGAGTACCAAGTTCGCCTTCTCGACGGCCGCTTCTAGCTTTGTCACGTGTTGAGGCGTCGGGAGAATGACGATGCCTTCGTCGGCGAGGGCTTTTTGATTCGCTTCGACGAACACGTTTTTCGTTTGTTCATACGGCAAGACAGAAGAAGGTAGGTGAAGCCGGACTTCAGACATAATCGGATTCATAAACTTCTACTCCTCATTTACTAATTGTTCTCGTTTACTATATCGACATGTTTCTTCATAGTTTGTAGCAATTTATCGAAATGGAGCTAGTATCTCTAAAAGAATAATTTTTCATAACCAGATTCTAATTAATCGATTAAACCAAAGAATATGAATATTTCCGACGGTACACTTTAATGTTGCAGGTCTTCTGAAAAAATCGGGAATGTATTTAGTAATGAGTTTTAATAGGGAGATGATACCTAATGGATTGGGAAGGACTGAAAGATGAGCAAATCGCCATCTTACTTGCAAGTATTTTAGGAGATGGAGAGATTACGAAATGTTATCCGTACGATCGTCGTATTAACAACAGTTATCGAGAGCATTTCAGCATGGGACAACTGTCCTACAGGGAATGGAAACAGAAAAAACTACCTGACTTGCTTTACTTACGCGGCGACAATCTAGTATCACGTTCAATTCCTCTCATGACAAGTTTGTTCCCGCTTTTCTATCCAAACAACAAAAAGCATATTCCGTTCGAACTACTCGATGGCGTGCATCATCCCGCATTTTTATTGACTCTTTATCTTGATGATGGTTCACTTCTACTCAGCAAACGATTTAATCATCGCAAAAAAGAGATTCAATTCACCCCGCATATCGCGTTGTATTTACAAGCGTTCTCAAAAGGACAGTTAGAACAATTGGCCGTATTTTTATTTGAACGCTTCAATGTTAATGTCAGAACTTCAGGTACTCCAAGCGGAACGGGATACTATCTTAAAACGACCAAAGTGATAGATACGTTTCAAATCCTTAATCTTTTGTATCCCTATCTTAACGAATTACCAGCATTCGCATATAAATTAGATTGGGAAGCACGTCTTGCCTCTGAGATTGAACAAAACAAATTAATACATCCTGATTACACAGTAAGGGTCTCCGTTCCCGCCCGTCCCTACACAGATGATGAAGTAACTTCATTGATTGAGTGGAAATTCCAAGGAATCACTGATTTAGAAATCGCCTATCGACTCAAACGAACATACTGGTCAGTCGTTTATAAGTGGCGAGACGTGAAAAACCGCGAAGCATAAGCTTCACGGTTTTTAGTATAACTTTTAAATAGTCAATTGCTATATTAACGGAGCAATTGAAGTACAGCTTGCGGCTGTTGATTTGCTTGCAGACACCCATATTTTTCAACATGGTCCAGACTATATCTTCACCCTTTTACAATTTTTATATAATATCAAATATTATTGTAAAGTAGGGGCTGGGCACTTCCCTCGCCGTTGCCGAGGTACGGATCTCATAACCATGGACGTGAAGTCGGTAGGTCGTTCATCCTAGTCGTTGAACCTTCATCACAGTTTCCTGACAGATGCTTGGCTGCTGATTGTCCAATCCCTTCCTTTTTTCATAACGCTCACGCTCACCGTTTCCAGTCACGTTGTCGTAAGGAGGGCTCTAAGGAGTCCCAGCAATTCACCCAGTGGTACTCTTATCCGTTACCAGATAAGACGCCCGTAAATCTTAACGAAGAAGTTGAAGGACCGCTTCCGGTTGAGATTTCGATTGAGCCATCATTGCTTGCGCAGCTTGGTTGAGAATGTTGTTCTTCGTGAAGTTCATCATCTCTTTCGCCATGTCTACGTCGCGAATACGTGATTCAGCAGCTTGAAGGTTTTCAGCTGAAGTACCAAGGTTGTTAATAGTATGCTCAAGACGATTTTGTGCAGCCCCGAGTTTTGAACGTTCTTCTGAGACTGTTTTGATTGCATTATCGATTGTAGCGATACTGCTCTCCGCGTCACCTTGTTGTTCGATAGTAATACCCGTGACTGATGTACTTGCTCCACTCACCTTGATATTTACTTCGTCGCCTCCAGCAGGTGTCGCCGCGCCTGTAATTTTAATTTCTTGCCCGCTTCCCAAAACTGATGAGAAATCAGCTGAGCCAAGGGTGAAAGTCGGTGTAGCAGCAACATCACTATCCGCAGTAATCGTCTTCGTAACGTTGTTAATCGTCACATTCGCAGTAGCAGATGTTCCACTACCATTACCTGCGTTAATTACTTCAATTTTGATATCTAAATTTCCTGATTGAGTATATCCGCTTAAATCGACACCACCTGCAACGAACTCATCGCCGTCACCTGTAACAGTAGCAACCTCATCTACAGCAGCTGCTGCACCTGCACCAGCAACACCTACTCCAAGCTGAACAGAGTCCATTCGTGCGATAGAAACATCTAATGTTTGACCTCCGTTAGCACCGATTAGGAACTTACCTTGGAATTGATCGCCTGAACCCATTAACGTCTTTTTGTTAAATTCTGTTGTGTCGGCGATACGAGTAATTTCAGAGGCAAGTTGATCCATTTCATCTTGTAAGTTACCACGATCGTCTTGTGTAACAGTATCATTCGAAGATTGAACAGCAAGTTCACGCATACGTTGAAGAATAGAGTGCGTTTCGTTCAAAGCTCCTTCAGCAGTTTGAATGAGCGAAATTCCATCTTGTGCGTTACGTGTTGCTTGATCCAAACCGCGAATCTGTCCGCGCATTTTTTCAGAGATTGCAAGACCAGCCGCATCGTCACCCGCACGGTTGATACGAAGACCTGAAGACAATTTCTCCATCGCTTTACCAGTTTGTGCCGTGTTGAACGACATGTTACGGTGTGCGCCCATAGCATTCATGTTGTTATTGATAATCATTTTAATTTCCCTCCATAGGTTTAAGTTTTTTCCGCTCTTCCAAATCCATTTGTCCGAGCATACAAGGCTTAGGCCGGCCCCTCACCTTGTATTAGTTGGAACGTTTTATCGTTTCCATACTCTATATCGGAGTCATCTTCATTCTGTTTAGTCTTTTTCGAAAAAAGTTACACGTTTCGAGTAGAAAATCTAAATAAAATAGAAAAACGACCCATCACTGGGCCGCTCCTCCTTACGCTTCCACCTTCACTTGCTCCGTCTCATTCTGCAAACTCTCCGCGACACGGACGAGCTCCGTCATCGCGCCGTTCACTTCACCGAGACTGGCTGCCTGTTGGCTGGCCGCTGACGTGACTTCCGTCGCGTAGCGTGACGCCTCTTCGACCATGCCGACGATGCCGGCCGAGTTCGTGACGACCGAGTCAATCTGCCCACGCGACTCATCTAAGAGCGCATCGACCGAATGGACGTGGCTGTACACTTCGTTCGCCGAGTTGTGGATCGACGCGAAGGCACCGCCCGCCTTCTCGACGAGACCGACGCCCGTCTCCACTTCCGCTTTCACGTTCGCCATCGATGACGACGTGTCGCCGACGAGACGTTTGACGTCGACAATCAAATCGGTGATCTCTTGCGTCGAGTTCGCCGTCTGTTCGGCGAGCTTCTTGACCTCGGCCGCAACGACCGCAAAGCCACGTCCATGTTCCCCAGCCCGTGCCGCTTCAATCGACGCGTTCAAGGCGAGCAAATTCGTCTGTGCCGAGATGTCGCTGATGACGTCCGTGATACGCGAGATCTCGCCCGTCATCTCCGTCAACTTGCTGTTGAGCGTCGATGACTGCTCGACTTTGCCGGCAATCGCATGCATCGCATCGACCGACGTCGAGGCGAGGCCTTTCCCGCTCTCGGCCTCTTGTTGCATCTCGCTTGCCGAATCGAGCGCCGAGCCCATCTCCTTACGGATGTTCTCCATCGTCCGAGCGACAGCACCGAGCAAATCCATCGAGCTGTATGTCGCGTTGACGTTATCCTCGAGCATCTTGTTCAAGGCGTCCATCGCTTGGCGAATGTTGTCGCCGGCGACATTCCCTTCTTGTACCGCTGCCGCAATCTCTTGCGCCGAACCGGTGAGCTGGTCCGCCGTGTAGCGCATGTTCGTCCCTTGTTCCCGCAGGTGTCCGACCATGTTGTCCATCGACAGTAGCAGACGTCCCATCTCCGACCGGTCTGTCGTCGTCTCGCTCGCGAACACGACCGTCAAATCGCCATTACCGACCTCGACCGCCTTATCCGACGCCGACTCGATCGCCTTGAGCGGACGACGGGCGATCAAGTAGATGACAGCTCCACCTAAACCTGAGATGAGCAAGGCCACGGCCGTCCCGACGAGCATGACCTGACCTTTCGCCATCTCAAGCTCCGTGAGCAATAAGAGCGTGATCCAGCCGACCGCTCCGCCCGTGATAAAGGATGTGACCAAAATCCAAGCGAGCAGTTGGGTCGTAAAGTTTTTGAATAGCTTCACTATGAGTTCCTCCTCTGTGTAATTCATCACCTACTATATCGTCCGATTGCCAGCTTTTGTATAGCGTTTTCAGTTGAAGTTTTGGTCAATGAAAAAACGCCCTCGTCACCGAGAGCGTCTTCATTAAAAACGGTCATCTTCTTTTGTCATGTGCACCTGTTCGCGCGGGGTCATGAGTGCGTCGATTGCGAGGGCGATCGCGGCGGCCCAATGTAGCATCATGCCGAGGAACGGGATGAACCCGAGCACCGACGCTGTGATCCCTACGAGTGCCCCGACCGAAATTCGTTTCAGCCGCGACAGCGACACGACGAGCAAGACGATGTGGAACACGAGCATGAACCCGAGCGGTGTGTAGCCCATGCTGATGATGAACAGCCCACCGAGTGCTGGGATGCCGAGGAACGCCTCAAAGGCGGCCCCGAGCCATTTAAAATTCCGAACCATTCGTCTCACCTCACAGTTCTAATAGATAGAACTCATAGCCGCCGTTTTCAGCGAACCCGGCCCGCTTGTAAATCTCGAGCGCGGCCTTGTTTTCCGTCTCGACGTCGAGTTCGAGTTTCGTCCGGCCCATGCGGAACAGTTGCTGGACCATCTGTTTCAACATCTTCGTGCCGTATCCCTTGCCTTGCTCGTCCGCCTTGACCCCGAACGCGTGGATGCTGCCGGCATCGTCGCCTGACAGGAGCGCGCGGATGACACCAACGGGACGACCGTCGACTTCACCAATGTACGTCACGCGGTCCGGTGTGTCGATTTGTTGATAGATGTTCTCTGTCACGTCGACCGGGTCCCCGAACGCCTCACTGAGCGTCTCGATGATAAGCGAACGGTCGGCATCGGTCGCCTCGCGGAGCGACACCTCGTCCGGCTTCAAGAACAGCTCGGCTTTTTTCAGCACCAAGTTATATTCCGAGAACTGATACGCCGCGCCAAGATGATCGATGACCGCCTTGCCGTCCTTCGATTTGCGGTCGATGACGAACGTGAACGCCTCACAACCGTTCTGTTTCGCATCCTGTTTCGCCGCTTCAAAGAGCGCCGTGAAGACACCTTGCTTCCGATAGTCCGGATGCACGATCGCGTTCACCTCATATTCGTTCGGGAGATATGGGAAAAGTACCATATACCCGACGAGCGTATCATTGTCATAGACGGCGTAGTCGTTCTGACCGATTGACACATGTCCAAGTTTCACGTCAATCTTGTCAAATGCGTTGGCCGCTGCCTCGAGCGCCGCCACCTGTTCTGCTTGTCTCACTTCTTCTACTGTCCAATTCATGTGATCACCTCACGTCATATTGTAGCACAATCGAAAAAGCCCGCCGTAGCGGGCAGGCTCATAACGTACGGAACTCGAGCTCCGGAAGCGTCTCAATCAGCTCCGCGATTTCATCCGTGTGTGCCTCGGCACCCGGGACGGCCTCGGTCGGTTCGACCCAGAAGAACGTCTTGTCGCTCGCTCCGAGGTAGTTGCCATAGCCGACTTCCTCCGCGAACGCCGCTTCCGATAGTTCACGGTCAATCAAGTCCAAATGGAACAACAACTGGTCGTCGCCGTCCTCGACGTTATAGTAGAGGTCGAACGTGCCATAGCTGTTCTTGTCGCCGACATCGACGACGTCTTGCGCCTTCTCGATATAGACGTCCCCACGCTCAATCGCCTCGACGATTTTCGACGGGAGAATGATCTCATAACCGAGCTCACGGTCACGAATCGTCTGCGTCGTATCGTCCGTCCGTCCCCGGGACGAGACGACACCGACCGTTGCGACGAGGGCACCCGTCACGCCGAGCGCGACCGCCCATTTCATTGTTTTGTTCATATGGATTCACTCCTCTTTAGTCTAGCCATGAGACGATTATCGCACAAAATGACCTTAAATCATTAAATATTCTGAAAAAATGTTTAGGGATGCGTTGACGCACGTTCCGCAATCCCATACGATAAAAGTATCGTATTATAGAAAAGAGGAACCGACATGTCAAACGAACAACAATTGTCACGCGCACAGCTCGACGCGCTCTTAAAAAACGTCTTCGCCCTTCAAATCCCGGTCATCGAGAAGTTCATGACCGACCTGTTCCGAAAATATGTCTCAACGGCGTCCACGTTCAAACAGGACATGGATACGATGAAAGAATCGGACTGGCATAAGCAGTTCTTCGGCCAAAAAGTCATGCCACACCTCTTCATCGAGAACCTCGGTTTCGGTGCCTCATTCCGTCACCAGGAACAAGACAAGGTCGTCAAAATTCCAGACAACATGACGGTCGTCAAGCCAGACTCGGACGATCAGATCGAGGAGATCCTTCAAAACCTTGACAAGACGCTCGCGTCGATGGACAACATCAAAAACAAAGGACTCGTCAAAAAGTTCTATAAAGAGACGCTCGAACTCATCTGCCAGCTCGGTAGCCGGACTGGGATGATGGACGAGTTTTATGAGCAAGTCAAAGGCAGCTTGACGAAAGCATGACCTTTCATCCACGTCCACGGACGTGGATTTTTTTAATTTTTGCTTCTCGGCTCGAACATGGCCAAGCGTTCGATGTTGGCCAAAATCGGCTTCGCCCGCCCGATCAACGTCTGCGTCGTCTCGAGCGACAGCGACTGTTGATGCGCCTCGACACTCTCCCATACCTCATAGACGACGATCGACTCGTCGTCGAGCGACGCCGCGACTTGATACACGCAACACGTCGCCTCTCGTTCCATCGCCTCGGCCGCCTCGAGCAAGATGGCGAGAAGCATCTCGTGCTCGCCCGGAACGGCCGTCAATTTGCCGAACAATCCATACGGTTTCATCTTCATCCCTCCTTGTTGTATCGATTCGCCGCCGGCACCGTCTTCTCCTTTACACGAAACTGGCTACGGCTGTGAAAGACGACCCCAATCATGACGAGCGAGATGCCGACGAGCGACAGCCCGGACGGCAGATGTGCCCCGAGGAAAAACAATTCCCCAATAAGCGCGAACAACACCTCGAGCGCCTGCGTCGCCTCGATCGTGGCGAGTTTCCCCATGTCGTGTTTGACGAGGTCGGTCGCCTTGAAGAAGAGTACCGTCGCGACGACGCCCGACAAGAGTGCGACGAGGAGCGTCTGCGTCAGTTGCGAACCCGTGGGCGCACCGGTCGTCAGCCCGTAGCCGAACAACAGGAGCCAGACCGGGAGCGAGCCGATGCACATGCCTAGGATGCGCTCGAACACGTCGAGGTCGGTGTGGGCCATCATCTTCCGGTTGCCGAACGGATAGGCGAACGCAGCAATCAGTACCGGGAGCACACCCACCACCAAGAAATGTGGCTCGAAGTCGGCGAGGAACTCGACTTGCATCAAAACGACGCCGAACAGAATGAGTCCCGAGAAGCGGAGCGCCGTCCACGGAATCCGCTCTCGCGTCCCATCGCTCCGGCGGAACAGCGGTGACAACAGCGCCCCGGCGATAATCGTCACTTGCCACGTGCCGGCGATGAGCCAAGGCGGGGCGACCTCGGCGGCGAGACAAATCGGGACGTAAAACAGACCGAAGCCGACCGTCCCCCAGACGAGCCACGGCCACGGCTCATCGATGATGGCGCGACGCACCCGGGTCATACCACCCCGGACGTAGACGACGAAAGCGAGGAACGGGATCATGAACAGGAAGCGGAGCGAGGCACTGTACGCCCAGTGACCACCTCCGACTTGCATCGATTCGTTCAACACGAACGTGCTCGCAAAAAACAAGGCGGCGAGTACACCTAACAGAAGCGGACGCATACGTACTCTCCTTTCCGAATCCCCATGTGTTCCATAACTTGTGTCAGATTTCCTGCTTCATCCACTAAATTCCGTGTGAGGTTTGCTATACTAAAAAGAAAAAGGGAGTGACCCCCGATGCAGCGTCCACCGATGCCTTCCCCGACTCCGGAGGAAGTGCTCCGCTTGAAACGTGTCCATAACCCGATCAAACCGACCGAGCTTCTCGCCAAGGGGCTGCTCCTGTTGCTCGGCGCCTTCATCTTCGCGGTCGGGCTCGAGGCATTCCTCGTCCCGAACCAGATCATCGACGGCGGCATCGTCGGCGTCTCGATCATCACGTCATATTTGACCGACACGAAGCTCGCCATCTGGCTCGTCTTGTTCAACATCCCGTTCATCTTCTTCGGCTATCGCCAAATCGGGAAGACGTTCGCCGTCGTCACGTTGTTGGCGATTACGCTCATGTCCGGCTTCACGATCTTGCTCCATTCGGTCGAGCCGTTCACTGACGATTTGCTGTTGTCGACCGTGTTCGGCGGCTTCTTGCTCGGCGCCGGGGTCGGGCTCGTCATCCGGGCCGGTGGGTCGCTCGACGGGACCGAGATTTTGGCCGTATCGTTCACGGACCGGTTGCCGTTCTCCGTCGGTGAGATCGTCATGTTCTTCAACATCTTCATCCTCGGAATGGCCGGGTTCATCTTCAGCTGGGACCGGGCCATGTACTCGCTCCTCACGTATTTCATCGCCTTCAAGACGATCGATATCGTGCTCGAAGGAATTGATCAGTCGAAGGCCGCGTGGATCATCACCACCTCACCCGATGACGTCGGTCAAGCCATCATGGACCGACTCGGCCGGGGTGTGACGTATTTGCACGGGGAAGGCGCCTACACCGGCGACGGCAAGAAGGTCGTCTTCACCGTCATCAGCCGACTTGAAGAGACGAAACTGAAAGACATCCTCGACGACTATGACGAGAAGGCGTTCCTCGCCATCGGCAATATCCATGACGTCCGGGGCGGCCAGTTCAAAAAGAAAAATATCCACTAAAAAAATCGGCCCCCCGGGACCGATTTTTTGTTTATCCGATTTTTGCTTGATCGCGCCCGCTCGTCTTCGCCGCGTAAAGGGCGGCGTCGGCCCTTTCGAACACGACCGTGCCCAGCTCGGCCCCGGCGAGCGATGCCCCGAGCGAAACCGTCATCGGGATGTGCATCCCTTCAAACGAGAACGGGGTGTCGCGGATGACCTTGACGATATCGTCCGCGATCAACCGGACGTCACCGGCATCCTCGAGCACCATCAGAAACTCTTCCCCGCCGTAGCGCCCGACGAAGCCGTCCGGCGGACAGTTCGCCTGTAACGTTTGACCGATGTGGTGAAGCGCTGCGTCACCGGCTCGATGACCATATGTATCGTTCAACTGCTTGAACCGGTCGACATCGATGACGAACAGCGCCCAAGGGAGACCCGACATCTCGACCTCGTTCAAACGTTCGAGCGTCATATAGCGGTTCGGGAGACCCGTCAGCTCGTCAATCGTCGCCCGCTGCGCGTGCAGCCGGAACATGCGCAGGTGCGTCTCAATCTGTTTCGCGACCCAGTAACACATCCAGCCACCGAGGAACGTCATGACGAAATACGGCAAGAACACGGTCGTGAACGCCTGAATCGGGACGTTGCTAGCAATTCGAAACAAGACGAGCACGGCCCCGAACACGAGATAGGCCGAATACAAGTGACCGCGTCGCATCACCAGTCGATTTAACACGAGCGACAACACGAAGAACAAGCCGAGCGTGCCGAACGAGCGGATGAATTGGTCGGTCATGCCGTCGAGACCGAAGCGACTGAGAAGAGTCAACCCCATCGTGACGGCGACTCCGACCGGTCCGGCATAGGCGCCTGAGAGCGCGAGCGGGATAATCCGGAGGTCGACTCTTGCCTCTCCGACTTGAAACGAGTTGACCGTCAACAGTACGGCCGCGAGCCCCATGGCGAGACCAAACCAGATGCGAACCGCATAAGGAGAACCTGCCTGAATCGGCAACAGCTGGCGCATGAGATACAGGGCCAGTGATAAAACGAGATAGATGATACTGACATTGATGAAAAAGATGTTGATGACTTGACCCAAGCCTTGTCCTCTCCCGCCATTTCTTTCCTCCTATCCTATCGTACAAAAGTGACGCATGTCACCCTATCCAAATTTTAGGACAGCTAAAAAGCCGGAAGCTCACGCTTCCGACTTGTTTTGCATCATCTGTTTCATCAAGTTGGCGCTGTCGCGGGCCGATTCGTTCTCGGCCTGCATCTGGACGTACACCTCATGACGATGGATGTCGATATGGCGCGGGGCGTCGATGCCGAGCTTGACCTGGTCGCCTTCGATGGCGAGCACGGTGAGCGTCACATCGTCCCCGATATGGATGGCCTCGCCTTGTTTTCGTTTCAATACGAGCATCAGCGCACCTCTTCTTTCTGACCGCCGAGCGGGAACCGGGCCGGGTAGACGTCATCCAAGATGACTTGCTTCCCGCGGCGCTCTTTCGTCTCGATGACGATTGGGGCCTTCAAGTTGAGCGTCGAGGCGTCGAACGGTTCGCGGAGCGTCACGATGGCATACACCGAGACGTGTTCCGCCTCATCGATGCCAAGTTGCTCTTTCGCGCCGTCGGTCAATTCGAACGCATAGTCCGGCTTGTGCCAGAACGGGTTCGTCACGACGAAGGCGCAGGCCGGGTCCTCGAGCGACTGGAGCGACCAAAACGGGAGCTCGTCGCCGTACGGGATGAGGGTGAACGTCTTCGAGTCCGGGAATCCGGGAATCTCGCTGACGAACGAGATCGTCTCTTCTTCATTTACTTCGATTTTGCCAAAATAGTCTGTCTCAATGAACATGGGTTGTCCTCACTTTCAACGCGTCTCATCATACATGCCACCGACCGGCCACATTTCGAGCGACGCCTGCTGACGGAGCGAGATATCCGTCGTCCATGGCGTGAACGAGATGTCGGCCGGGGTGAGTGATACATCAATCTGTGCCGGCGTCAGGTTCCACTCGATTTTGACATCCGCCGGCGTATACGTCAACTTCACGCGGTCGAGCGATTTCGGCATGAAGTCCATGTCGACGACCGGGTACGGGGCGCTCGTCTTCTCAGCGGCCATCGCGGCGATCGGGTTGCCGTTCTCGATGCGCATGAGCCGGTCCCCGTCCCGGGCCGTAGTCGAGGTCGCTTCCTGGGCCGCCTGTTCCCCGAGCTGACCGAAATGGCGCCCGAGCTCGAGCGCCGCCTTCAAGTTGCTTTCACTGCGCGCGACCGACGAGTCGACCTCGAGCGTACCACCTGTCGTCTGTTGGGTCATCTCGACCTTGCCTTGCGTCATCGACACATCGGCCCGGCCTTGCCTCATCTCGAGGTGGGGCCGGTTCGACGTGATTTGGATGGCAGCCTGCGTCTGCCGCATCTCAAGCCGGGCGATGTTCATCGTTTACCGGAGGAAGTCGAGGAGCGTCGGTTGAATGATTCGGGCGCCGGCCGATAGCGCGGCCCGGTGCACCGTCTCGTGAGACTTGAGCTCCATGATGACTTTTTCGATGTCGATGTCTTCGTTATCAGACATAATCGTCTTGGCGATGATCTCATGTTCTTGCAGACGGTTATCGACGAGTTCTAGCCGGTTCGCGCGCGCCCCGAGCTCGGCCCGTTCCGTGATCAAGTTTTGGGCGATCACGTCGAGGTCGGCGAGCTCGTTCGAGAGAACCTCACCGGTCGTATTCGGATCGGCCAGTTTCGAGACGAGGTCGTGGAGTCCGGCGAACACGTCGCTGCCGAACACCGTCTCCGGCTGCATGTTCACTTGGACGGTGATGCCTTTCGATACTTCGAAGGCGACTTTCCCGCTCGCTGCCGGCGCTCCGTCCGGATAGATGCTGTTGACGTCCCCGTTCGGGTCGGCAAGGAACGCCTTCAAGGCGTCCATGTCGACGAGTGGTTGGTCCGTCTTCGTGCCGTTGTAAATATATTTCTCGCCCGACTTCGCGTTCGCGAGTGAGCCGATATGTTCGATCAACTGATTGACCTCACTTTGGATAATTTGACGTTGCGACGACTCGTACGTGTCGTTCGCCGCCTGCGTCGTCAGTTCGCGAATCCGTTTGACGGCCTCCGTCACTTCGTTCAACGTCGAGTCGGTCAAGTCCATCCAGCTCGTCGCTTCGCTGACGTTGCGGCGGAATTGGTCGACCTCACGCACCTCGGTCCGGTAGCGCATGCCTTGCATGGCGACGACCGGGTCTTCCGAGGCCCGTTGAATCCGTTTCCCGCTGATGAGCTGTTCTTGCACTTGGGCGAGCTTGTTATAGCTGCTCGATAAGTGTTTCAAGTTCGTCTGTGTGAGCATCGTCTGTGTGACTCGCATCAAGCATTACCTCCCTACGACACCCATGCCGTTGATGATTTTGTCGAGCATCTCGTCGACGGCCGTGATGTTGCGGGCCGCCGCGTTATAGGCGTGTTGATATTGAATCATCATCGTCATCTCTTCGTCGAGCGAGACGGCGCTCACTGCCTGGCGGCGCTGGTCCGAGCTCGCCATGAGGGCGAACGTGCTGGTCGCGAGTCGTCCGCTCTGGTCGGCGGCGACAGCCATGTTCCCGATGACGTTCTGATAGTACTTCCCGATCGACGTCTCTGTCTGGACCGATCCGTCGAAGCTGAGCGTGGCCGACTTCAAGTTCGCCAAGGCAAGTGCCCCGCTGCCGTCCCCGATGTTGCCGTCTTGAGACGCGGCGATCAAATCGAGGTTGTTCATGACGGCGTCGCTCACTTTGATCGTCGCGGCGCTCGCCGTCCCTTCGAAGAAGTTCGCCGTCCCGGCGTTGCCTTTGGCGTCCTTGTTGTTGCTGTGGGCCGTGTTGAAGGCCGAGGCGAACTGGCTGGCCATCTCGTCCAAGTCTTTCAACATCGTCGCATACGCGCTGTTCACGCTGCCTGATTCGGGTGTGTCCGTACCGTACATCTCGACGAGCGCTTTCCATTTACCGTTTGGCATCGATGCATGCGTGAGGGCCACGTCCGCTCCGCTCGCATCGGTCATGTCGAGACCGTCGAACGAGCCGACCGTGCCGTTGATCCCATCGACGAGCTTATGGTCGACGCCACCGATCGTGACGACGATGTCAATCCGCCCTTCCGCGACTTTCTGTGAGTTCCCGCGCGATTCCCCGTTCGTATAGTCGACCGGGACGCGTTTGAAGTCCATATATTGGGCAAGCTCGTCCATGTAGCGGTCACGCTCGTCATACAGTTCGTTCGGGAGCACGCCGAGCGGCTCCGCGTCACCGATTTGACGGTTGACCTCACTGATTTTCGTCATCAAGTCGTTCACTTTCTTGACGACGACGTCCGCCTCGGACGCCAAGTCGGTCTGCACTTTTTGGAGCGAGGACGACATGTAGTTGAATGTTTCCGCGAGCGTCATCGCCCGTTGGCGCACGACGCTCCGCGCGCCGGCGTCGTCCGGGTTGACCGACAAGTCTTGGAGCGAGGCCCAGAACAAGTCGAGCGATTTGGCGAGGCCCGTCTCGGACGGCTCATTGACGATGTCCTCCATCCGGCCGAACGCCGCCTCTTTCGTGGCGTAGTAGGCGTTCTTGACCGATTCGTCACGATATTGCTGGTCGATCATCAAGTCACGGATCCGAGCGAGCGTCTCCCCGCGGACACCCGTCCCGAACTGCCCGGCCTTCGTTCCGCCGAAGTTGACGCTGAGTTGTTCGGTCATGCCGAGCGATAGGCGCTGGCGTGAGTAACCCGGGTTCGAGGCGTTGGCGACGTTGTTCCCCGTCGCCTGGAGCGCCCACTGGTGCGTCGTCAAACTGCGACGCGCCGTCTCTAATCCCATAAATGTTGAGCCCATTAAACTTCCTCCTTATACATCCCGGCTGAACGAGCGCGTCTCGAGCGCCTGTTGACCGTACGTGAAATCATCTGCCTCTGGCAGGAGCATATCCAAATGCCATTCGATATACCGGAGCGACTGTTCGAGCAAGACGGCGTTCAATTCATTCTGCCGTTTCAGCTCGAGGACGATCGGTCGTAGTGCTTCTTTCTCTTCATCGTCCAAAATGTACGTTCCTTGAAGTCGTTCCGCCTCTTTTTGTTTGATTTGTCGGACGAGCGTCGCCTCTTCCTTGACGAGCGCGCTGAACGCGGGCATATCGCCGTTGACGAGCAGTCGTTCTTTTTCATAAGCGATTTCGAGTAAACGTGTATGTAATGTGAGCATAAGTCTCTCCTTTTTCCAAAAAAAGAGCCGACTAAAGAAAGGGTGTCCCTTGTTTAGTCAGCTTCCGTGCCATCATATTTATGCGAAGGTCTCCCTCGGACCTCGCTTTCATTCATCCTTGTAGAAAGCGTTTGGCGATTTCGCGCGCGTCCCGTGAATACGTCCCGGCGTTGATTTCCGCCTTCAAGGCGTTAATCTTCTCCAGGCGCTCCGGATGTTTCACCGGTTCTTCAAACCGGGCGCGGGCTTCGGCCGATATCGATAGTTGGTCCGTTTGGCGTGTCAGCTCGGGCTTCGTCTCAGGTTGCGTTTTCTTCTCATAAGTGTTCGGTAAGTGTACCCACTTTGCAGAATCGATGCGCATACGTGTCCCCCCTCTTCTCAGTTGTTAGTCCAAACGATAAGCGCGAACGCTTTGTTTCGTGACGGTGGCTTGTAGCCCTTTCAGTTCTTGCTGCATGTCGGTCTGACAGTCCGCGCATACCTTTCCTTGGTTCGTCGGATTGCCGCAGCGCACGCAGGCGATGTTCAGGGACGGGTTGTCCTTGATGATCAAGCGTCCTTCATGGATATATCGCGTGATATCAAGTTCGGAGACGCCTGTCGCTTCGACAAGGGCCCCAATCGTCGTCTGTTTGTTGGCGGGTTCGCGGATGAAGTCCCGGACTTTCAAGAAGTTTTGGAAATCGACTTCCGCGCAGGATGGGCAGTAAGGCGAGCGGCTTTGTTTCATGAACAGCCGTCCGCATGTTTGACAAGTTGTTGCTTCCACAGTCATTCACCTCTGCCCTTTATATCGGACGCATTTTTGATTTGTTTAGCGTCCGGAACAGGCAAACGGCAGAAACTTGTTCCGCCCCGGCCCGGCGCAAGGTGAGCGCCGCTTGATGCAACGTCGTCCCGGTCGTGTAGACGTCATCGACGAGGACAATTTTGCCACAGCGCGGTAACAGCTGTACAGTGAACGGGTTCGCACGGTGCCGCCTTTCTTCTTTCCCAAGTTCGCGCTGACTTGAAACCTCGGCTTTCACGAGCGTCCGTTCCATCGGTCCGATCAATCGGGCGAGCACCTCGGCCTGATTGAAACGCCGCGTCCGTAACCGCTCCTCGCTGAGCGGGATCGGCACGTAGACGACGTCCGGTTCTCGCAGCTGCCTTAGTACCGGGCGCATCTGATTGGCCAGGACGACGTCACCGCCGAACTTGTAGCGGTGGAGCCAGTTCACACCCGCCTCGTCATATAGGTAGAGCGAGCGCACGGTCAAATCGAGACCGAGGGCAAGCCACCGGACGCAATCGTCGCATGTCGCCCCGTCCTCGGTCGGATGGCCGCAGCGCGGGCAGCCCGAGATGATCGGGGTCAATCTCCCCTCGCAGTCCGGGCAGACCCAGTCCCGTTTTAAGAGCGTCGCCGGGCTCCACGGAATAGCGAACGGTTTTCGGCAGACGAGACAGTTCATCGCAGGTTCGCCTCCTCGATCTCGCGGATGGCCCGGTCTTGCCGGAACGTGCGCTCGTGGTAGAAGAAGACGACGTCCCCGGTCGGCGCGGTCGGTTTCCGACCGGCCCGACCCGCCATCTGGACGAGGGCACGGGACGAGAACAAGGCGTGGCTGCTGTCGAGGACGGCGACGTTGACCCCGGTCACGGTCATGCCCCGCTCCCAAATCGACGTCGCGAGCACGATGCCGTTCGTCTCCTCGAGCCATTCGAGCGTATCCGTCCGCTCATTGGTATCTGCCGAGACGGCCTGGTAGCCGAACCCGTTCGCCGCGAGCAGTTCCCCATAACGGACGAGGTCCGGCTTCGTCGGGACGAACAACAGGCGCGGCGTCGACTCATGACGCTGACAGAAGTCGAGGATGGCCTGCCCCGTCTCACGCATGAGTCGCGGCACCGGCAAGTCGTGGCCGTGATAGCGACGCGATAGCTGCACGGTCGGGAACTGGCGCTGCCAGACGGTCGGCGTCGCCG
This sequence comes from Exiguobacterium sp. s64, assembly GCF_018618035.1. Lineage (NCBI taxonomy): Bacteria > Bacillati > Bacillota > Bacilli > Caryophanales > Exiguobacterium > Exiguobacterium sp. s64. Next base: position 161,671 of record NZ_JACSLH010000004.1, on the reverse strand, counting down.
TCACGAACAAGAATAGGCCTTTCCCGGCTCGGCGGAGCGTCCACCAAAGTGCCAAATCGAAGGCGAACGGAAAGGCATCAGACTCATCGACGAGAACGTAATCGAACACATATCGTAAGTTCACGAGCAGCGGCGCCGTCGCGACAGTGATCATCCCAATCGTGTCCTTGTCCCCGCCCCCGTAGCGCCGGGTGACCGGGACGGAGAAGGCGGCCTCGAGCCGGTCGACCCATTCGATGGCGACGTCACGGCGCGGCGAGACGATGAGGACACGCTTCCCTTCATTGACGACGCGCGCGATGACCGGGAATGTCATCTCCGTCTTCCCTGCCCCGCAGACGGCATGGACGAGCCCGCTCGTCCGAGATTCCCACCAGGTGAGCAACTGCCGGCTGATGTGTTGCTGGTCGGTCGACAGCTCGAACGGCATGACGAGTTCCGTCGGTTCGACCGGTGTCGTGATGTCTTCTTCCCCGAGACGGTCGCACTGACAGACACGGCCGAGATGGAGGCAATTCCGGCAATAGCGGCACGCACCGTGGTGGCACGTGAACGAGCGGGTGTCCGCGCTCAGACAGCGTTGACAGATGCCGAAGCGGATGGCGGGCGTGCCGGTCGGAGCGATGATGAGTTGTCCCAATACAATCAGTCCTTTTTGAATGAGGATATCATGTGAGAAGCCGTCGGACATGAGGCGTTGTCAGCATGTAGCGGCACCATTCCCGTACGGAACCTGAGCCAATTGCGACTTACGACCGAGGCGAACGGTGCAACATCTCTTTTATACTAAGCGTAGTCCAATAATTGGAAAGCAGGTGTCCGATGCACAAACGACCGCTTCATAACGTCTTGACCGTACTTGGAATGATAGCCGTGTTCTGTCTCGGTTGGTGGGTGTGGTATGTGCTGAACGGCAGTGAGGCGGCCGAACAACGAGCCGTCCGAGCAGCCGAAACGTATGTCGACAAGACGTATCCCGAGATGGAACTCGTCGTGACCGACGTGACGTACTTATCCCTGTACGATGCGAAGTATTACGTCTTGTTCGCGTCCCCGTCCCATGTCGAAGCTGAGTTGTGGGTGCGCGTCACTCGAGCCGGAGACGTCGTGGACGACAATATCGGGGATGTCGCGAACGTCTCACGGTCATTGGACCGACGCGACGCCTTCGACTAACACCTATAATCAAAAAACTCGCCAGACGATTTCGTCTGGCGAGTTTTTCTCGTTATGCGTTCCGTTTGTAGAACATGATCGCCTCATACGCCCGGAGCGACAACGTCGTCCCGTCGAGCTGCGGCACGTCATAGTTGTGGCTGACGACCTCGGCCTGCGAGAAACCTGCCGGGATCTCATACGTCGTCTCAGGGCCGTAGAAGTTGGCGACGACGAGCACTTCCTCGTCTTCCGTCTTCCGCGTGTACGCCCAGACATCGAGCGCGTCCGGTGTCAGGAGCGTATAGTCCCCGTCCGTCAACACGTCGAACTCTTTGCGGAGCGAGATCAAGTTCTTGTAGTGGTAGAACACCGAGTTCGGGTCGTCGAGCGCCGTCTCGACGTTGACGTCCGGATAGTTCGGCGCCACGTTGATCCACGGCGTCCCGCTCGTGAAGCCGGCGTGCGGCGTCGCGTCCCACTGCATCGGCGTCCGCGAGTTGTCGCGCGACTTCTGTTTGATGGCGGCCATCATGTCCTCGTGCGACACGCCCTGTTCGCGTTTCAAGTTATAGGCGTTGAGCGTCTCGATGTCACGATACTCGTCGAGCGAGTCGAAGCCTGGGTTCGTCATGCCGATCTCCTCGCCTTGATAGATGTACGGTGTCCCTTGGAGGCCATGGAGCACGGTCGCGAGCATCTTCGCGCTCTCGACGCGATGGTCGGTGTCGTTGCCGAACCGGCTGACGACGCGCGGCTGGTCATGGTTGCACCAGAAGATAGCGTTCCAGCCCTTGCCGTGCATCCCTTCCTGCCACGTCGACATGATGTCTTTCAGTTGGATGAAGTCGAACGGGGCGGCGACGAACTTCTCGCCGTTCGGATAGTCGACTTTCAAGTGATGGAAGCTGAACGTCATGCTGAGCTCGCGCTCGTCCGGGCTCGAGTAGCGGACGCAGTGGTCGAGCGTCGTCGATGACATCTCGCCGACCGTGATGACGTCGTGGCCGTCGAACACCTCGCGGTTCATCTCTTTCAAATATTCATGGATGCGCGGCCCGTCCGTATAGAACTTGCGGCCGTCCGAGTCGTCTTCCGGGAAGTCCTGCTGCTTCGAGATCAAGTTGATGACGTCGAGGCGGAACCCTTTGATGCCTTTGTCACGCCAAAAGCGCATCATTTCATAGACGTCCTCGCGCATCTGCTCGTTCTCCCAGTTGAGGTCGGCCTGGGTCACGTCGAACAAGTGGAGATAATATTGGCCGCTCTTCTCATCATACTTCCAGGCGTTGCCGCCGAACTTCGACTCCCAGTTCGTCGGCTCGTCGCGCCAGATGTAATAGTCGCGGTAGCGCTCGTCGCCGGCGAGCGACTTTTGGAACCACTCATGCTCGGTCGACGAGTGGTTGACGACGATGTCCATCATGAGCCCGATGCCACGCGCCTCGGCCTCACGGACGAGCTCATCGAGGTCATCCATCGTCCCGTACGACGGGTCAATCGCGTAATAGTCGCTGACGTCATAGCCGTTGTCGTTTTGTGGTGACTTGTACACCGGCGTCATCCAAATGTATTCGATGCCGAGCTCGGCCAAATAGTCGAGCTTGGCCGTCACGCCTTTGATCGAGCCGGTGGCATTGCCTTCCGGGCTATAGAAGCTTTTCGGATAAATTTGATAGACGACAGATTTGCGCCAGTTTGATGGTGTCATAGGTGTAGTCTCCTTTTGTAAGAGTTTTCATTTGTACAGGAAAAGGGGAAGAACCTCCGTCCCTCCCCTTGTCAGTCATCTTCTTATGCGACTTTGTTTTTCTCGATTTCGCCTTTTTTCATGTAACGTTTCGACAGAGCGATCGTCAACACGAACGGTATGACGAGGGCGATGACCATCCCGACGATGAAGATAAGAATCTTATCGGTGAAGATTGACAGGAATCCAGGAAGACCCCCGACCCCGACAGCGAACGCTTGGACGTCGTTCAACGTGATGAACACCGCCGCGACGGCCGACCCGATCATCGCCGAGTAGAATGGGAACTTGTTTGGTAAGTTCACCCCGAACATGGCCGGCTCGGTAATCCCGAAGAATGCCGAGATCGATGACGTTGAAGCCATACTCTTTTGTTTGGCGTCATGTTTGAACACGAGGAACATCGCGAGTGCGGCTGCACCTTGGGCGATGTTCGACAAGGCGAGCATTGGCCAGAGGAACGTCCCGTTCGTTTCCGCGATGAGCTGCAAGTCAATCGCGAGGAACAAGTGGTGCATCCCCGTGACGACGAGCGGTGCGTAGAGCAGACCGAACAGGAGTGCCCCGACGACCGGTACCGCTTCGAACACGTTGACAATTCCTGTTGCGATCACGTTACCGAGGCCACGTGTGAGCGGTCCGACGATCGCGAGCGCGAGGAAACCGGTGATGACGATCGTCGTAATCGGCACGACGAGCAATTGAATCGCGTTCGGGACGTGTTTTTTCAAAAACATCTCAATATGGCTCAAAATAAAGGCCGCGGCCAAAATCGGAAGAATCTGACCTTGGTAGCCAACTTTCTCAATCTCGAACAAGCCGAGGATATTGAACGTCGGAACGTCGCCTTCAAGCGCCGCCTGCCCATAACCCCATGCATTCAAGAGATCCGGGTGGACGAGCAAGAGACCCATGACGATCCCGAGCACTTCGCTGCCGCCGAACCGTTTCGTCGCCGACCAACCGACGAGCGCCGGGAGGAAGACGAACGCCGTGTTCGCCATCATGTTGATCAGGTCCCAAAGTCCTTGCAGGTTCGGGTACGCCTCGATCAGCGTCGCATCATCGACGAACAGCCCTTCCGACGCGAGCAAGTTGTTGATCCCCATCAATAGACCGGCGACGATGATGGCCGGGATGATCGGCATGAACACGTCCGAGAACACTTTGACGAGTTTCTGGAGCGGGTTCATCTTCTTGCCGCCCGACGATTTGACCTCGGCGACCGTCGCCGCTTCAAGCCCAGCGAGTTTGATGAACTCGGCGTAGACACGCTCGACGTCCCCGGCCCCGATGACGACTTGATACACACCCGAGTTTTCGAATGCGCCTTTGACGAGATCGGCTTCTTTCACTTTCGCTTCATTGACGAGCGACTGGTCTTTCAACGAAAGACGGAGCCGCGTGACACAGTGTGCCGCTTTGTCGACGTTATCCTTGCCCCCGATGGCTTCAAGGATATCCGCGGCGATTTGACGGTAATCTGCCTTCATATTGTAGGCCTCCTTTGTTTGAAAGCGTTTGTTGAAAACGGTTACTTATGAGTACAAACAAACTTTAACTTATGTAGACGAGTTCTGTCAACAACTTATCTATATAAGTTATGCGTGACAAATTCGTGACAGGCGTTCACTATTTTTGTTCCCTCTCCCCTCGATTCAAAACGAAAAAAAAGACCCCTTCGAAAGAAGGGGCGCTAGCGGCGAGCCACGTCACTGAACTGAAACTTGTCGAGCCGGTGCCGGGACTCGGTATACTCGAACTGTCTGCCCTCATAGAGGAACGTGTCGTTCGTGATGACGATGACGTACTCGTAATCGTGGAGGTCGAGCCGCATCCGGTCGAGCTCGGTCACATCCTCGGCCGCGATCTTCCGCTTGGCGTAACTGATCTGGAGCCCGAGCTCATGCTCGACGTACTCATAGATCGAGCGGGCGGCGATCTCTTCCGTCAGCCCAGGAACGAGGTCTTTGACGAAATAGTTCACGTCTAGGATGACGTCCTCCCCGTCGAAGTTTCGGACCCGTTCGATCCGGTACATCTGCGTCCCCGGCTCCAGGTTCATCCGGTCGGCGAGCCAAGTCGGCGCCTCGATGTCCTCGAACGAGGCGACCGACGTCTGGATCGAGCGGCCGAGCAAGGAAGCGTACACTTCCGAGAAGCTGACGATGCCGTTGAATTGGAATTCGATTTGGTCGCGCCGGAGCACGAAGACGCCTTTCCCGTGATGCTTCCGGACGTACCCGTGCTCTTGGAGCAGGTCGAGCGCTTTCCGGACCGTGCCTCGGCTCGCCTCATACTCATGCATGAGCTCGGTCTCGGATGGCAGCTTCGACTCCGCCGCATATTCCCCGGTCTTCATCCGCTCGGCGAGGCGCTCATAGATTTGACGATATTTGGCCACAGGCTCACTCCTCTCTATCGAAAAAGACGACCGGATGGCCGTCTTTTATTTACCACTCGCGGCGATACCACGTGATGCCGATCGCACCAGGTCCAAGGTGTGTCCCGATGACCGGTCCGAAATGACCGCCCGTGACATGGGCCTGTGGGAATTTCTGTTTCATCGATGCGATCTCCTCGGCCTGACGGTCCGGGCAGTTGGCGTGGATGATGCCGATACAGTAGCCTGCACCGTCGCCCTCGATCGATTGTTCCATCATCTCTTCGATGCGGCGGACCGCCTTCTTGTACGTCCGAATCTTTTCGAACGGGACGATCAACCGGTCTTGGAAATGCAACACCGGCTTGATTTGAAGGAACGATCCGACGAGCGCCTGTGCCGCGCTGAGTCGCCCGCCTCGTTGGAGATGAGCGAGGTCATCGACGACAAAGTACGCGCGAATCAACTCGCGCATCTTTTCAAGCTGAGCCATGATCTCCTGTGCCGACGCGCCTGCGTCACGCAGATGAATCGCTTCTTCGACGAGGAACGCTTGAGGCATACATGAGATCTCCGAATCGAACGCGTGGACGTTGACGTCGACCATACCGTTCAAGGCGATCATCGACTGGTACGTGCCGCTGATTCCGCTCGAGAGGGTGATCGCGATCACATCCGTCACCTCGTCCGGCAAACGTTCAATCAATTCGATCGTTTCCCCGATGCTCGGTTGGGAAGTCGTCGGCAAGTTCCCTGCCTCGATCCGGTCATAAAACGCCTCGGTCGTGATATCGACGGCTTCGCGGAACGACTCCCCGTCAAAAATCACGCTGAGCGGTGCGACGTGGACGTCGTGGCGCTCACAAAATTCGGCCGGCAAATAGGCGGTACTGTCGGTCAAAATGGCTATGTTTCCCATGCTATATCCTCACTTTACATCGTTTCATTTTCCAATTGAATGTGGATTCCATTCCATATTGTAGCATAAAAACGATATATTGCATCGGAAGAGGTCAAATCTCAACCCATCCGCGACGGATGGCGTCGACGACGGCTTGTGTCCGGTCGTTCACTTCCATCTTGCGGAGCACCGACGAGACGTGGTTCTTGACCGTCTTCTCGCTGATGAACAACATGTCGCTGATGTCGCGGTTCGAACGACCTTCGGCGAGCAGGTGCAACACTTCGACTTCACGGCGCGACAACAATTGGTAGACCGGATCGTCCGTGCGGTTCTCGACGTTACGGCCGGCCTGTTCGCCTTTGAATTGGAGCAGACGACGGTATTCCTTCAAGACGTTCGTCGTCACTTTCGGGTGCAGGTACGCCCCGTCTTTCGCGACCGAACGGACCGCCGAGATGAGCTCGGTCGAAGCCACTTCTTTGAGCAGGAAGCCCGATGCGCCCGCTTCGAGCGCGTGCGTGATGTACGACTCGTCGTCGTGGATCGACAGGATGAGGACACGCGTCTCCGGTGACAGCACCGACAACTGTTTCGTCGCCTCAATCCCGTTCAATTCAGGCATGTTGATATCGAGAATCAAGATTTCCGGCTTGTGGTCCGCGGCGATGCGAATCGCCTCCGTCCCGGTCCGTCCTTCGGCGACGACCGTGAACTCGTCCTCTAAATCAAAAATCCGTTTCAAGCCTTCTCGAAACAGCTCATGGTCATCCACAATCGCGATGCGTGTTTGTAATTGTTCCATCTGGATACTCCCCCTTGTTCTTGTCTTACGTGATCGGAATCGACATGCGGACGACCGTCCCTTTGCCGACTTCCGAATCAATGGTCATGCTTCCGTTCACAAGCTCGATCCGTTCTCGCATTCCAACGATCCCGAACGACTCTTCGCCAATCGAACTCGGCACGAATCCGACCCCATGGTCCCGTACATGAATATGTATCGCGTCGTGCGCTTGCTCGACGTTGACGATGATCTCCGCCGTCTTCGAATGTTTGATCGCGTTTTGGACGGCCTCTTGGACGAGCCGGAACACGTTGATCTCCAGTTTTTCAGGCAATCTGGCCCGAGACCCCCGGTAGTTGAGCCGTGTCTTGATGGTCGTATATTCCTCGGTCTGGTGGAGGTATCGTTCGAGCGTCGGCAAGAAGCCGAGGTCGTCAAGTGACATCGGACGAAGGTCGTAGATGAGCCGCCGGACGTCGACGAGTGCGCCGCGGATGAGGCGTTTCAGCTCGTGCAGTTCGGCGAACGCCTCGTCTTTCCCGCGCTTGTCGAACGTCTTCTCGATCAAATCGGCTCGAATCAAGATGTGAGCAAGCGATTGCGCCGGTCCGTCGTGCATCTCACGGGCGAGGTGGCGCCGTTCCCGTTCGGCCGCCTCGAAGACGCTGATCGCCATCTCTTGTTTCTTCATCATGTCCGAGTACTCTTGTTGCAGGTCGTCCCGAAGGAAGTTCAGCACGACGGAGACACGGCTGACGAGTTTGTCGGCCCGTTCGATCGTGTCCTCGAGGACGAGCAGGCGGCGTTCGAGGTCGTTGCGACGCTGTTGGCCGGCCATCTCTTCTTTTTGGATGAGAAAGCGCTCGAGCTGCATTTGATTGGCGCGTTCGTACGCCTCTCGAATCTCTTGCTCGCTATGTATATGAAACTTCTTGCTCACTTGGACGAGTTTGTTCTTCGCCGCTTTCACGAGCAGGTCGAGTCGTTCCGACTCCTCGATATAAAACTCGATCTTTTGCGTCAACTCTTTCAGTTCGTTTTGAATCAACGAATACTCGTTGGCCGAACTCTCGGTAATCCGGACGATCTCCTCTTTACTTTCCGTCACCGTATCAATCATATTTGTTATGATATGTTCTAAAGCTGTACGATCGGTAATATGATTCACGATGCCATCCCCTAATAATTCGGTAGTAAGTCTTCATCTATTCCTATTATCGACTGCGGAACGTTCGTTTACAGTAAAAAATGGAGGCTCTCCTTCCCATTCGCCGCACCAGGCGTTGACGCCTACTTGAATTTTAAAAAAAATATTCAAAAATAGAAAGGAGAATTTTCAGAAATGTCTACTGAACAAAATTATACTATAAAACAAGACGGAGAATACGAGGTCGTCATTCAAAAGTCAAAATTTATCGCCCACTTCAAACGGGTCACCTCTGAAGCAGAGGCGCAGGCGTTCATCCAAGCCATCAAGAAAGCGCATTGGAGCGCCACTCACAACTGTTCGGCCTATATCATCGGCGAGCGGAACGAGTTCCAAAAAGCGAACGATGACGGCGAGCCGAGCGGGACGGCCGGGCTGCCGATGCTCGAGGTGCTCCGGAAACGCGAGTTGAAAGACACGGTCGCCGTCGTCACCCGCTACTTCGGCGGCATCAAGCTCGGTGGCGGCGGACTGATCCGCGCATACGGCGGCACGGTGAGCGAAGGTCTCGACGCGATCGGCATCGTCGAGCGCATCCCGATGCAACGCTTGACGCTCACGGTCGATTACGGCTGGATTGGCAAGGTCGAGAACGAACTGCGGCAATCATCGTACCTCCTCGACGACATCGTCTACGCGGACACCGTCACGTTCCACATCTCGGTGCCGGTCGAAGAGACCGAGGCCGCGATGGCATGGCTCGTCGATTTGACGAACGGACAAGGGGGACTCGAGACCCAGGACCAACGCATCATCGAACGTGATTTTGTGCGGTAGGTCACGTATACTAAAGGAAACGAATGAAATGAGGAGACGACATGGAACAAGACTCCCGCAAGAAACGCCCCGTGTGGAAGATCGTCCTGCTCGTGCTCGGCCTCATCCTGTTGATTGGCGGGTCGGCCTTCGGCTACTTCGTCTTTAAGGCGAACGAGACGGCGGAGAACACGAACAGCGAGCTGACACGAGGTGACAAGTCGGACCGTCGGGAAGAGGCGGTCGACCTGACGAAAGATCACTTCTCCGTCCTACTCGCCGGCGTCGATGGCGGCGCCTCGCTCGAGGAAGGACGGACCGACTCGCTCATGGTGGCGACGTTCAACAAGGAATCGCGCCAAGTGACGCTCGTCAGCATCCCGCGCGACTCATACGTCGACATCGTGACGACGGACGGCGAGTTCAAAGACAAGATCAATCACGCCTACGCCTACGGCGGCATCGACACGACGATCGCGACGGTCGAGAAGCTGTTCGACATCCCGATCGACTACTACGCGACGATCAACTTTGACGGCATCGAGGATCTCGTCGATGCAGTCGGCGGCGTCGAGGTCGATGTGCTCGTCCCGATCTCGGGCCGGGCGACCGGTAACGTCGAGCTCGAACCCGGCGTCCAAATGTTAGATGGAAAAGAAGCACTCGCCTACGCGCGCATGCGCAAGGACGACCCTGAAGGGGACGTCGGACGGGCGAAACGTCAACAGCAGGTGCTCGAGGCCATCATCAACGAGGCGACGACGATCAATTCGTTCACGAAGCTCAACCGGATCATGAATGCGGTCGGCGATAACATCCGAACGAATATGTCCTTGTCCGAGGCGTCACAGCTGCAGCCGTATACGAAGTCGCTCCGCTCGTTCAACCAAGAGACGCTCGCAGGCGGTGACTTGACGCTCGGCGGTGTGTATTACTACGAACTCGACCCGGCCGATTTGAGCGAGAAACGCACGCTCTTGAAGAGCGAGCTCGGCCTGCCGGTGACGGCGGAAGACAGTGACAACGGAACCGGCGACGGCTTGAATGAAACGGAAGAAGGTTTCAGCGAGACGACGACGTACTGATACCAAAAAACGACCGGGGACGCGTGTCCCCGGTCGTTTTCATATGGTCACATCAGGCCTTCGGCCGGCCGAGCAGGCGTCGTGATGTCTGGATGATCGGCTTATAGTTCGGATGAATCAACTCGGTCGATTCGACGATCAGCTCGATGACGATGAGCACGATGACGAACGTGATGACCGCCCCGAGCATCGTCGTCTTGGCGAACAGAATCGAGGCGATACCGAAGAAGAATGTCATCCCGTACATGAGCAGAACGGCCTGCCGTGTCGTGAAGCCCATGTCGATCAACTGGTGATGCATGTGCGACTTATCAGGCGACATCGGCGGACGGCCTTGCACGAGCCGGCGGACGATCGCGAAGATCGTGTCCGAGATCGGCAGTCCGAGCAAGAGCACCGGTACGACGAGCGAGAACAACGTCACGTTCTTGAAGCCGATGAGCGAGAACACGGCGAGCATATAACCGAGGAAGAGCGCCCCGGTGTCTCCCATGAAGATCTTCGCTGGATAGAAGTTATGGACGAGAAAGCCGAGCGTGCTCGCCAGGAGCAACAAGGCCATCATCGTCAAATAGACGTTGCCTTGGATGATGGCGAGCAGGGAAATCGTCCCGAGGGCGATGCTTGAGACGCCCGCGGCGAGCCCGTCGAGCCCATCGATCAAGTTGATCGCGTTCGTGATCCCAATCAGCCAGAGCACCGTCACCGGGATGCTCCATGAACCGAGATAGAGCTGCTGGTCGAACGGGAGGTTAATCAATTCGATGCGCATACCGGCGTTCAAGACGATGACCGTCGCGATCATCTGCCCCATCAGCTTGACGCGGGCCGTCAACTGGAACCGGTCATCGATGAAGCCGGTCAAGATGATGACGACCGCCCCGATCAAGATGGCATCGTTATATCGACTCGTCGGCAGCAACAAGGCGTAGCCGATGAAAAAAGCGATGAAGATGGCGAGGCCGCCGATCCGTGGCATCGTTTGTAAATGTACTTTTCGGGCGTTCGGGTGATCGACCGCTCCGATCAGAAAAGCAAACCGGCGAACGAGCGGCGTGATCAAGATGGCCATCACAAAACTGACCAACATGGCAATCCATAGCATGGGCCAACGTTCCTCTCTCATAAAAAAATAGACTCTGGCGAATTATAGCATATTTCCCTTGAGGCGAGACGTATCAGAAATGTTACAACGAAAAAATCCCGACGAGGTCGTCTCGTCGGGTCACGTTCAGGCGTGGGCCGGATGCGTCGTCACTTCATCCGTGGCCTCGTATGTATACAAGCCGCGGCCAATCTTTTTGATGTCAGGATTGACCGATTCGATTTTCACCATCAATTGGTAAATATTGCTAATGTGATGCCGATAGCGCAATTCGAGCTCCATTTGGATGTCCCGCACGCTCATCGTCTTCCGTTCTTTCAACAGGTCTGTTACCTGATGGACATAGACCTCGAGCGGATAACGTTGATTGACGCGACGCGGGCGCAGTCGTTTCGCCGGATCGAGGAGTGATTCCTCTTCGCGCTTGTTTCGGTTCAACTCTGAAATCAAGTATTCCGCCCGGCGTTGCAACTGACGATATGACTCTTCGATCTCCATCAGTTCCCGATAGATATTCTCATTGACGTCCGTAGATTCCATGCACAAGTCCTCCTCTACACTTAATTGATGTTCCCCATTACCCAATTTCATCAATTATTGCCAGTTATTACTTATTCCCAATTAAAAGTGTAACGGTTTTGTAATGTGCTTGTCATCTGTTTTTAGGCACTTTTATCTATTTAGGCCTTTTGACCCAACACAAAAAAGATGACGACTGTTCGGGGCAGTCGTCATCTCACGGAAGATGATCGTAGTCTTTACGCGCCGACGCGTTCGAGGATGCGTGCGAGCGAGAGTTCGTCGGTCGAAGCGACGATGAGGTCTGCATGACCAAGCATCGATTCTTCCCCGACGGCGACAGCAAACATGTTTGCCGCTTTGATTGCAGTCACGCCTGCGGCTGCGTCTTCAACACCGATGGCATGTTCGGGTTTCACGCCAAGGGCAGAGGCAGCCTTCAAAAACACTTCGGGATGTGGTTTCGATTCGGCGACAGTTGCTGCATCGACAATGTGATCGAAGTAATGACGGACACCAAGTGCGTCTACGACCGCGAATGCGTTTTTAGAAGCCGAGGCCATTCCGATTTTGAGACCAGCCTCTTTGATTTCATCGAGGAATGAAATGATGCCCGGCAACAAATCGTCTGAAGAGATGTGTTGAATGAGTTCAACGTAATGCTCGTTCTTCTTCTGTGCGAGTTCCGCTTTTTCATCCGGTGTGAAATCGTCCTGTCTCCCACCGAGCGCGAGGATGCGCTCGAGCGAGTCTGTCCGACTCACGCCTTTTAACGTCTCATTGAACTCGCGGTCAAACGGAATATCGAGCTCTTCTCCGAGTTGTTTCCAAGCGAGGTAATGGTACTCCGCGGTGTCAGTGATGACACCGTCCAAATCAAAAATGACTGCTTCAATCGTCGACATACATGCTTTCCGCCTTTCCTTCTAATGTTTCTGTCGTCAGACTACATTAAGGGAACTTGACAAGTACCCGTTGCACGATTGGTCATTGATGCAAACGGTTGCACTTGTTCGATTTCTATTATAAATGAAAAAGCCATCATCATGCAACCGCTTTCGCAAAAAAATAAAAAAGCAGGAGAAGCATTCGCCTCTCCCACTGCTTACAACTGGATGCCGACGACTTTCACGTTGACCGATAGCGGTGTCATCGCGAGCATCGTATCCATGTCTTGCGTGATGCGTTCTTGTACGGCTGTCACCGTCTTGACGATCGATTGACCGTAAGCGATGTAGAGCGACAAGTTGATCGTGACGCCTTCTGACGATTCGTCGACTTTGACGTGCTTCATGAGCGCACGCTCCGACAGTTTCGTATCTTCTTGCGTGAACGACACGTGTTTCGTCTCTTTGACCGCGACTGCGGCGATCATTTCGACGACGTGACGTGAGACGTTGACGTCTCCTTCTGTGCTATGCATTCCATTTTCGTATGGCATGGTGTCACTTCCTTAACTCTAGTTTCGCTTCCCTTTATAAAGTGTAGCGGAAAACGTCCGTTTAGAAAAGGGTTTACGGTTTTGCATCTTTCACATCTTGGGCACGGCGGACGTCGATCTCGACGAGCGGCTTCAATAGCTTGACGACCGGCGGGCTGATGATCAATAGGACAATCAAGAAGGCGACACCGAACAAGACGAGCAATTGGAGCCATGACGTCGGCATGAACCCAGCCGGCACGAACGCCTTCCAGGCGACGACGAGGAAGACGTGCACCAAATAAATGTAGAGACTGTACTTTCCGGCCCGAGTGATGACCGGTAGCTCGCGCCCCGGGATGATGAGTGCGAAACTGATCGCCATGAGAATCGATACCGTATAGACGATCAAGAAGGCGAACGGCCCGCTCCAAATCGCCTCCGGCACCGCCGTCTCATAGGCGAACCGGAACTTGAACAAGTTGCCGATATGATAGAACGCGCTCTCGTTCTGAAGACTCATCGAGGCGAGCAGCCCGAGCGTGAGCGCCGTGAAGACGGCAAATCCGCCGATCCGATACCGGTTCCGTTGCTCGGCCCGCTTCGGCAGTTCGAAGAAGTTCATCGTGTTCCGCGCGCTCATCCAGTTCCCGATCAAGAAGAACGGATAGAACATGATGACTTTCCGCAGGGCGAAGAAGCCGGTCGATTCAGCTTGGAAGCCGAACAAGAGCGCGAATAGGAGCGCGTACAGCACGTATCCTTTCAACTGGGTCACATACGGGGTGATGACGTACCAGATGATGATCGCCATCAAGTACCAGAGCGCCCAATACGGCTTCAATAGAATCAGTCCCGGGTTCTCGAGCGACAAGAGCGGGATGCCCTCGGTGAAGGCAAACCATGAGCCGAGGATTACTTGCCAGATGACGTAGACGACGAACAGCTGGATGACGCGCAAATAGCGGTTCTCCCGGAAGAAGTAACCGCTCAGCATAATGAATAACGGCATATGGAACGTGTATAAGAATAAATAGACCCATTTCGGCAAGATGTCGTCGTAAGCACCGCGCACGTCCGTCAACAAGTGACCGAACACGACGAGCAAGACGAGCACGCCTTTAATATTATCGTACCAATGATTTCGCATGTCTTTCCCTCTAGTTCTCTGTTAGTTTTCTGATTGTACTCTCTTTTTTTGCCTCATTCATCATAGCCGATTTTTTGAACGGGTGAAATTACGTTTCCACAAAAAAATGATGACGTCACTGTCATCATTCCCCGGATTTGCCCTTCGCAAGCCGAAACGTCAAGAAATCTTCATCCGACAGCATGTTTCAAGCGTATTCAAATAGACGAGAGTGGGTACAGTATAGTATAGTAGTCTTACCAAATAATCAGAATATTCTAATAAAAGGAGGTGTGGAGAATGGCTTCCGTCATTCGTAACCGTCACCACATGGTACATGACCCGAAACGTTCATTCTCTAACTTCGGATTTTGGTGGTTCACCGGCGCCTTTTCCGTCGGACTGCTCATCGTCGCCTTCGAACCGATCCGGGAACGATTCACTGCCATCCATCCGATTCTGTCCGTGCTGTCCTTTGTGTTCCTTTCGTTCTTCATCGGCGTCGCCATGAAACTCGCGCGTGACGTCTGGTGGCTCAACTACCTGCTCGAACGCACATCGAACCGATACATGTACATCGGGGCCGACACGCTCCGTAGCTGGCAGTACACGCTCGACTCCATCTGGTTATTGACCCGCACGTCACAAAAAAAGCTCGGCCGATTGTATATCCAAATCGACCGAACTGTCCGTTCTGAAGAGGCGAAGCGTCTGTTCGCCGCCTATTTGATTGATCGTGGTGTGCTTGTCGTCTACTCGAGACCATCGAAACCGAAGAAGATGGCTTAACCGAGATACGGCGCCAGCCAGGTCTGTGCTGCCTCGACTTCTTCCATACGCAGCTCGTGCCCGCCTTCGTGATAGAAGAGTTCAACGTCCGCTCCGGCACTTCGGAGCGTCGATGTGAGCTCTTCTGTTTCTGTTTTCGGGCAAATCGGGTCACGCTCCCCGGCCGAGATGAACACGTTCGCCCCCGTAAGGTCTGGCAACGTGAGTGAACGGTCGGGCACCATCGGGTGGAACAAAAGGGATGCGTGGAACGCATTCTTCCGGTAAAGCGCCGATCCGATCAAGTTGGCCCCGTTCGAATAGCCGAGCGGGATCATCTGGTCGCGGTCGATGCCATATTCCGCCGCCGCATCATCCAAGAACGTCAAGAACCGTTCCGTCTGCTGCTTCAAGTCCTCGAGGTCAAGGACCCCTTCCGCGTGACGGCGGAAGAAGCGAGACATGCCGTTCTCGAGCACGTCCCCGCGGAGCGTCAAAATGTTCGCCTCGGGAGCGAGTCTTCGTGCGAGCGGAATCAAGTCCTGCTCCGTCCCCCCTGTGCCGTGCAATAAAACGAGTGTCGTCTCGGTCGTGCCTTGAATGAATTGATGTATCATGTCATATCTCCTCTCGGGATTGTAATCGTCGGTAACGTACGGGTGATCGCGTCACGGTCTTGTTCGAACCAGGCCGGGAGCTTGAGCGTCGAGCCGAGGCCCTCCAAACTCTCATCAATCAAAAAGCCGGGCGCATCGGTCGCCAGTTCATGAAGAATTCGGCCAGCGTCATGGAAGTAGACCGAGCGGAAGTAATGGCGCTCTTTCACTTCGGTCGGACGGAGCCCGAGCTCGAAGATGGCGTCTTGCCACGTCGTGTAGTCTTCCCCGTCGCCAATACGCCACGCGATATGATGGACCGTCCCCGAACCGGGCACCCCGTTCGGCAGGATGGTCTTTTTCACGTCGATGACGTTGCCGTAGTCGGCTGAGGCGTGTAGGCGAATCCATTCTGAATCTTCCCCTACCGTCTCAAAGCCAAACAGTCCCGTCAACAAGCGGACCGTCGCCTCAGGGTCTTTCGACAACAGCGTCGCTCCGGCAAAACCGGTGATTGCTTCAGCTGATGTTACGCCCGGCACGACCCAACTCGTCTGTTTCGAACTCGCCCGGGCGACGAGCTCGACGACGAGTCCGTCCGGGTCTTCAAACAAGAGCGACGGCTCACCGAACCGTTCGGTCGCGACCGTGCCGACGCCATGGTCGTTCAATCGTTTCTCCCAGAACAAGAGACTGCCTTCTGGGACGAGGTAAGCCGTGACCCCGACTTGTCCGCTGCCGACGCTGCCTTTGCCGATCCCTGGAATCGGGAAGAACGTGATGACCGTCCCCGGTGACCCTTGCTCGTCCCCAAAGTAGAAATGGTACGTGCCCGGGTCATCGAAGTTGACCGTCTGTTTGACGAACCGGAGTCCGAGGACATTCCCGTAAAAGTCTAATGTGCGTTGTGGGTCTTTCACCATCGCCGAAATGTGATGGATACCCGCTGATTGCTTCGTCATCTCATGTCCTCCTTTTATTATCTTGATTTCAAGATAAATCATTTTCGAAGAAATGTGAAACTTTTTGCTCAATATGGCGTACGCTAATAGTAGACACCTATAAGGAGGTACATATATGACGTTACAAATCGATCGTGTGTCAAAACAGTTCGGCGAATTCACGGCTGTCGACGACTTGAGCTTCCACGTCCCGAAAGGCGAGATGTTTGGCCTGCTCGGGGCGAACGGGGCTGGCAAGACGACGACGTTCCGCATGATTCTCGACATCCTAAAACCGAGTGACGGGACGATCCTCTGGGACGGCCGAAAAGTCGACCACCGCATCGTCGGCTATCTGCCGGAAGAACGGGGCCTCTATCCGAAGTCACCCGTCCGGGACCAGCTCGTCTTTTTAGCAAGCTTGAAAGGAATGCGCCAAGCCGAGGCGAAACGGGCGGTCAAGTCATGGCTCGAACGACTCGAAATCCCGCAGTATGAGACGATGCGCGTCGAACAACTGTCCAAAGGGAACCAGCAGAAGATTCAACTCGTGGCCGCCCTGCTCCACAACCCGGAGCTGCTCATCCTCGATGAACCGTTCAGCGGGCTCGACCCGGTCAACGTCGAGATCTTGAAACGTGAAGTGCTCGCCCTCCGCGACGCCGGGACGACGATCGTCTTCTCGAGCCACCGGATGGAGCACGTCGAGGAGCTGTGCCAACACATCGGCATCTTGAAAGGCGGCCGCGCGGTCGTCAGCGGCGACGTTCCGACGATCAAGGAACGTTACGCTGAACCGGTGCTCTTTATCGAGACGGACCGACCTGACGTGCTCCAAGCCCTCCCGGTCGTCCGGGCGGTCGAACCACATAAGGATGGCCACTTCGTCCGGCTCGACTCGTTCGACGACAGCGATGCGGTGCTCGGTGCCCTCGTCTCGAACGGTGCCGCCGTCAAGACGTTCATGCGCCAACCCGTCTCATTAAACGACATCTTCATCAAGGAGGTCGGCCAACATGTTTCATAACTTCGGACCACTTTACTCGTTCACGTTACGCTCGAAACTGCGCTCGAAGGCGTTCCTCATCTCGACGTTGTTGACGATCCTGTTCATCTTCGGTTTCACGAACATCGACCGATTGCTCGCGAATTTCGAGGACACAGACCAGGCGCAAGCCATCCTCGTCACCGACAATAATGAACTGACGACGCTCATGCAGTCGCTCGGTTATGAGGACATCGAATCGTCCGCGATTTCCGAGTCCGAAGCGCGCGCTGGGCTCGACAATGGGGATTATGAGATTGTCGCCTTCATCGAGGGCGATTCGGCCCGCGTTTTATCGGAACGGCCGGAACCGGATTTCACGACGGTGTTACAGACGGCGCTACGCGAAGTCCGGAACGCCGAACTGATTGAGGCGTCGAACATCGATCCGACCGTCCTCGCAGCGTTGAATGAGCCTGTCACGGTCGAGGAATCGTACCTCGGCCGCGGCGGAGAGAACTCGGACGAGCTGTTCTCGTCGTTCGCCTTCGTCTACGTCATGCTCATGTTGCTCTACGTCTCAATCATCACGTACGGCTCGATGATTTCGACCGAGGTCACGACCGAGAAGTCGTCACGCGTCATGGAGCTAATTATCTCGACGACGCATCCGGTGACGCACATGCTCGCCAAAATCTCGGCCATCGGGACGCTCGCGTTGCTTCAAATCGCGATTTTCCTCGGCTTCGGGTACTTCAGCGCCCGCAGCAACGAGATGGCCCAGTCGGTCATCGATAACGCCGGCAACGTCCGGGCCGTCGTCTATCTGTTGACGTTCTTCACGCTCGGCTACCTGCTCTATGCGGCCATGTTCGCCGTGCTCGGCTCACTCGTCAGCCGGGTCGAAGAATCGCAACAGATGACGATGCCGGTCATCATGCTGCTTGTCGCCGGGTTCCTCGCCGCCATGTTCGGCTTGAACAACCCGGAAGCACCGATCGTCACGATTTTGTCGTACGTACCCTTCTTCACGCCGATGCTCATGTTCCTTCGTGTCATGCTCGTCGATGTGCCGGTATGGGAAGTAGCGTTGTCGATTGGCATCATGATTGCCACGATCGGTGTGATTTTGTGGGTCGGCTCGAAATTTTATCGCGGCGGCGTCCTATTCTACGGCAACAACGCGATTAAACAATGGCGACAAATATTACAGAATCGACAATAACGTTTACAGCATTTTCGTTTTCGTATACTCTAAAGAATGTGCAAAATGAGGAGGAAACGAACAATGCGATCACGATTACTCGCAGCTTTAATCTTTACTTTCATGACGACGCTCACGACGTTCATCTGTTATACCGTCTTCTTGGACGCCGATGCGCTGTGGCAAATCTTGCTCGCATATGCGGGAAGCACGTTCCTCGGGACGCTCGCTTTTTGGTATCCGGTCAGCCGGCGTCCAGAGACGTCGCGGTTCGGCGGCGCGTGGATCGGCATCTTGATCACGACGACGACGCTCATCGGATTCACCGTGATCCGCTTCACCGTTCGCGGTGACGCCGCGTCCTTACTCGACTGGCAGACGATGCTCGCGAGCCTCGCCTATACGTTCGGTTACGTCGGTTGGGTGCTCACGATCCTCAACATCGTGCTCGGCTTCCTACTTGCCGGGACACGACCGAAAGTAAGATATGACGCACGTTCTGTGCGCTGAACGACAGAACGGCCACCCAAATGGGCGGCCGTTCTTTTTTATGCTCGATACCAATCCCAAAATGAAGCACCTTGTGCCACAATCACATAGTCCAACCATTGCGAAAAGTTGAAGGGAAAACGATGTAATTTAGCGCCCTCTTCATCAAAGCTCAAAAATTCTCCAATCCACATCCGATTGTCCGTCTCACTTATGTATTCACAAACCATCCATTCTCCGTCACGCCCCGCCCCTATCGGTAGAAAACGCGCCGGACAGTCCCATAATTGTTGGTGCTCAAGGATCTCCTCGATCGAGAACAATTCGATTGCTCCGCCGTATTCCGGGTCTTCGAACAGTTTGGCACCGTTCTGTTCGGTTAACCATGCACGGACCGCTGCCGGTGTTTCTTTCGGCAACCGCTCTAACTCCGTCGCAGTAGCTGGACCGTTGAAGGAGAATGTCAGTTGATTCACGTATCCTTCTTCTAACTGGACATCGAGCCGGTTGTTCACCAACCGTCGTTTCAGTACTTGAACAGCAATCATCACATTGTTCCTTTCATCCATAATGAAAAACCGTGGTCCCCCACGGCCCTCACTGCAATTTATACGATTTATCGACGACCCCGAACTCTGTATATTGGAACGAGTTGTCGACGAACTGGTCCGGTACGAGCTGCTCGATATAGCGAGCGAACGGCACGATCCGATGCGTCGGTTCGTGCGAGCGTCCCAGGTCGAGCACAGCATCGACGAGCGCCTCGAGCGCATGATGTGTCGTCGGTTCCTCGTCTTCGGCGAAGATGCGACGGAGTTCTTCCTCATGCATGAGGTCGAAGATGCGCATCCGCGCCTCGAGCTGCCGCTGCATGTCCTCGGTCGACTTGCCGTGCATCGCCTCATCATAGGCGAGCTTCATCTGCTCGAGCTCCGGGACCGTCCCTTTCATGAGCACTTTAAGCGACTCGCCCGTCCAAATATGGCGGGCCAAATAGTTCGCGTCGATCTTGAGCGCCTCGGCGAGCGCCTCTATGTAAGGCATCGTCGGGTAGACTTCACTCAGTTCGGTCCGGCGAATAAAGTACGGGGCGACGCCGATGCGGTCGGCGAGTGCCTCGACCGAGATGCCGGCCCGCTCACGTAAAATTCGAATCCGATCTCCATATCCCCGATACGGTGCGTTCTTTCCATCCATGTCTCTCTCCCCCTCTCTTCTTAGTATAGTTCCCGAATCCATAAAAAAATACTCGGAAGCGTATGCCTCCGAGTAAAATGTTCAACTTATTTTTTCGTCAATTCGACGACTTCTGAAGAACCGGCTGTGACCGTGTCGCCTTCAGCAACGAGTTTGTTGACGCCGAAGCTGTCGTGGTTCGTGATGATGACTGGTGTAATCGTCGACGGCGCGTTCGCTTTGATGAAGTCGAGGTCGAATGTGACGAGCGTGTCGCCAGCTTTAACCGCTTGACCTTCTGTCACGTGCGTTTCGAAGCCTTCACCTTTAAGGTTGACCGTGTCGAGACCGATGTGAATCAAGTACTCTGCACCGTTGTCAGCGTTGATCCCAATTGCGTGTTTTGTCGGGAAGACAGTCGCGATTGTACCGTTGACCGGCGAGACGACTTTGCCGTCTGTCGGTTCGACGGCGATGCCGTCACCCATCATTTTTTGCGAGAACACTTGGTCAGGAACGTTTGTGATGTCAATGACCTTCCCTGTAAGCGGTGAAACCGCGTTAAGTTGTTCTTCTTTACCACCAAATAGTTTTTTAAAGAATCCCATAGCTTAATCCCTCCAACATGTTCTGTTAATCAAAGTCTTAGCTTTTATACCCGAAAAGCTTCCTCTTCAATCCCTACCCTATAAACGGTATAGTTGTAATAAGGTAGTGCGAATTCGTTTACACATCGTAAGAATACGAGTGTGCAACCGCTTTTGCAAGCCCTTTTTACACTTTATAAAAATTTCACATGATGGAGGCGCTTACAATGACGACTTTCACAAAATTGTCATATGAACGGCCCGACTTGGACGCTTTGAACAGCCGCTTGTCGGACTATTCAGTCGAATTGCAACAAGCGAGCACACTCGAAGAGGCGAACGAATTGATTCGCCAAATCAACCAGGAACGGAACGCGTTCGAGACGCAAAGTCAACTCGTCGCAATCCGCCACTCGATCGATACGCGTGACGCGTTCTACGAGGCCGAGCAGACATTTTTTGACGACGCGTTACCGGTTTACGAGAAAGAGGTCCAAGCGTATTATCGCGTCTTGACCGAGCACGACCTGCGGAGCCAACTCGAACAGGAATGGGGCAGCCAATTGTTCGAACTCGCCGAGCGCGCACTCAAAACGTTCGAGGAGTCGCTCATCCCGAAACTGCAGGAAGAGAACCGATTGGCGACCGCCTATCAGAAAGTCATGTCGGCGGCCCAAATCGAATTCGACGGCAAGACGCTCAACTTGTCCCAGTTCGGACCTTATCTACAATCTCCTGACCGCTCGGTACGAAAAGCGGCATCCGAGGCCCGTTATACATATCTGGCCGACAACGGAGACGAACTCGACCGCATCTACGGCGAACTCGTCCGCGTCCGGACCGACATCGCGCACGCGCTCGGCTTCCCGTCGTTCGTCGAGCTCGGTTACGCCCGGATGCAACGTGTCGGCTATGACGAGTCGAACGTCGACAACTTCCGCAAACAAGTGCGCGACGTCATCGTCCCGCTCGCGACGACCTTAAAAGAGAAGCAGGCGAAACGGATCGGTGTCGACACGCTCACGTACTACGACGAGTCGTTCGTCTTCCCAGACGGCAACGCGACGCCACAGGGCGACGAGGCGTTCATCATTGAAGGCGGGAACACGATGTATCGTGAACTCTCAAAAGAGACGGACGAGTTCTTCCAATTCATGCAACAGCGCGGCGCCCTCGACTTGACGGCGAAACCGGGCAAGGCCGGCGGCGGTTACTGCACGTACCTCCCGTCGGAAGGTCTGCCGTTCATCTTCTCGAACTTCAACGGGACGGCCGGCGATATCGACGTGCTCACGCACGAGGTCGGTCACGCCTTCCAAGTTTACGAGAGCCGTCATTTGACGACGCCGGAATACGCGTTCCCGACTTACGAGGCGTGTGAGATCCACTCGATGTCGATGGAGTTCTTCTGCTGGCCATGGATGGAACTGTTCTTCGGCGATCAAGTCGACAAATACAAGTTCAATCATTTGGCAGGAAGCATCACGTTCCTCCCGTACGGCGTCCTCGTCGACGAGTTCCAGCACGTCGTCTACCGCAACCCTGACATGACGGTCGCTGAGCGTCGCCAGGCATGGCGTGACCTTGAGAAGGTGTACTTGCCGCACCGTGACTATGAGACGAACGACTACCTCGAGACAGGCGCTTGGTGGCACCAACAAGGACACATCTTCCAGAGCCCGTTCTACTACATCGACTACACGCTCGCGCAAGTGTGCGCCTTCCAATTCTGGGTGCGCATGCATGAGGACCGTGAGGCGGCGTGGAGCGATTACCTCACGCTCTGCCAAGCCGGCGGCAGCCGCTCGTTCCTCGAGCTCGTCGAATTGGCCGGTCTCAAGTCGCCGTTCGAGGACGGCGTGTTGAAACAGACGGTCGGACAGATTGAAGACTATCTATTGAAACACCCATTAGCGAACTAAAACGAACCCACTCACGTCAGCGTGAGTGGGTTTTCGCGTTCCAGCCCGAGCATGGCGCCGACGTATTGCGAGGCCGTCATGAAGGCGATAAAAGCGCAAAGTTCACTGATCTCGGCATCCGTGAAGACGTCTTGGAGCACACGAATTGATGAGGCCGGCATGTCGCCTTTCAGTTGTAAAAATACATCGGCGAACCCAACGGCGAGTGCCGTCCGTTCGTCGAACATATGCGGTTCAGGCTTTCCTTTCGCCTGGCAGTAGTCACAGCCGTTTTGTTGGGCGAGCGTCCGTCGTACCTGTTCTTTCAACTCGGCGGACAGTCTCCCCTCGCCCGTTAACGTGTCTCCGAGCGCTGACCACTGTCGCATCACGCCCTCGTCATGCCCAATCAATCGTTCAAACGGCGTCTTTCCGATGACAGCTGGTTGGATTCGACTCATTTCAACACCTCCTGTATATAAGTATAGAAGGTGATTACAGTGTTTCCCATTTCATTCATAACGGAATCCAGGTACAATACATGCCATATAATACGAAAAAAAGGAGAATTCATTTCATGCTAAAAATCGACGATATCGACCGTCTCCTCTTACATGAACTAACAAACGACAGCCGCCTCTCGATGAGCGAACTCGGGCGCCGCATCAATTTATCGGCTCCGTCCGTCGGCGAACGCGTCCGCCGGCTCGAGTCATTTGGCGTCATCAAAGGCTACACGATTGATATCGATCATGAATTGCTTGGTCGACCGATTCAATGTCTCATCGAGGCGACCGTGAAGAACGGGAACTATGAGGCGTTCACTCAGTTTTTGGGTCAGCAGTCGAACGTGTCATTCTGTTATCGCATCTCCGGGAGCGTCTGCTATATGCTGAAGATGCAATTCGCGACGTTCGCCGAGGCCGAGCAGTTCATCGATGCGGCCATCCCTTACGCCCAGACCGTCACACATTTCATCTTCTCCGAGGTCAAGACGCAACAACAGGTGAGCCCGTGAGCCCACCTGTGTCTTCAAATCACATCTAATGGTTCTTTTTGGCTCGGTGGCGGGAACGCCTCGTCGAGCGCATTGAAGTCGTCCTCGGTCAAGTTGAGGAGCAACGCCGCGCCGTTCTCTTCGACGTGCGCTTTCTGACCCGCTTTCGGGATGGCGATGACGTTTCCGCTCCGCACCGTCCACGCAAGCAAAATTTGGGCCGGCGTCGCACTGTACGCCTCGGCGATCCGGTTCACCGTCTCGTCGTTGAAGACTTTCTCTTTCACGTCGCTTCCTTCCGCGAGCGGGGCGTAAGCCATCATCGGGATTCCTTGCTCCTGTAAAAATGGCAACAAGTCGTATTCGACGCCGCGGCTGCCGAGATGATAGAGCACTTGGTTGACCGCGCAATGTTTCCCCTTCGGCAAGGCGAGCAGTTCTTTCATGTCGTCGACATCAAAGTTCGAGACACCCCACGCTCGGATCTTATCGTCCGCCTTCAACTGTTCGAGCCCGTCGACCGTCTCCTCGAGCGGGATGTTCCCGCGCCAATGCAGGAGATATAAGTCGAGGTAGTCCGTACCGAGCCGTTCGAGCGTCGCGTCACAAGCTTGGACGAGTTTGTCGCCCCCGGCGTTATGCGGATACACTTTCGAGACGAGGAACACGTCTTCCCGCCGGTCTTGAATCGCTTCACCGACGAGCGACTCCGATTTCCCTTCCCCGTACATCTCCGCAGTATCGATGACGTGCAACCCGCAGTCGAGTCCCGTCCGGAGTGCCTCGATCTCGGCTTCCCGTTTCGATTCGTCTTCTCCCATGCGCCATGTGCCTTGCCCGAGGGCCCTCATCTCACGCCCGTCTGGCAATTCAGCCACGTGTTGTTTCAGTGCCGCCAAAATTAATGTATGTGGAATGCGGTTCATGCCATCTCCTCCTTCGTCCATTGTTCATGTAACGGTCCGGTCGTCCCAAAGACGGGATCGGTCGCCGGTTTGTCGACTCGTTCGATCCGTTGCACACTGTCCGGTCGTTCTTCCGGTTTCCCTGTCAACGTGTCATAATCGCGTCCTTCCGGATAGGCACCGACGATGGCAAAGTCTTCACTCGCCTCGAGACGGCGATGTCCCGTCCCGGCCGGCAAAATCAAGACGTCTCCTGCTTGAAGCGAGACGAGGTCCCCGGTCGCACCGCCAAGTTGGACGGTCGCCCGGCCCGACTTCACGCCGAGCACTTCATGCGTATTGCTATGGTAATGGTGATAATCGAACACCCCGTTGACCCAGCTGTTGCCCCAACCGTTATGTTCGAACGTCTCTTGCATGCCGTCCGTCTCGTCGAACACGCCTCGGTATAAAAGCACCGGAAAATTTGGATTGTTCGGAATTGAACCGTCGTCTTCAAATCGATATGTCTTCATATTCATTGTCATCCCCTCCTTTGTCTCTTGTGACTGTACCCGACATGAGGCAACAAAAAACGGCTGCTCGGCACGAGCAACCGTTTCGTCAGGAAATCACGTCTTCCCCAGGCACACATCATATTCAAAATCGGTTGGAAGTATTATCCCAGTCCCCATTTTCCCAGCAACAAGTGCTCAGTGATTGGCACGATTCAGGTCAGACTCAATTTCAATTTGGGGTATGACCCAGACGAGGTCATCGAGGAGCTCGGTGAATCATTTCTCGCCGCTCTCGTAACACAAGCACATCAAAAAGACACTTTCCATTGTGGAAGTCGTCACTTGCGTTACAGCCAATGGCTCGGCCGCGTGAAAACGGGCGCCAGTCTCGTATGCTGGTCCCCGTTCATCGCGTTCACTTGCATCTGTGTCAAAAACAGACTGTCGGTTAACACCGCTCCTCGCACGTCGAGATCTCGTACGTCGGCCCCCATGAAATCGACATAGGACAGGTCTTGCCCACGTAAGTTAGCACCAATCAACAAGGCGCCTCGGTAACACGTTCCTCTCACGTCATGCTTGGTCACGTTTCGTCCAATCAAATCGGCACGGTCTTGCTCGTGTCGTGACGTCAACGTCAGGCCGCCCAGTTTCAGTCCTTCCGCACGTATGTGCTGATTGAGTCGGACGAACAACGGGCGGGCCTGTTGTCGGAATGCCATCAGCGCCGTCCCGGTCAACTGTTCAGGCGCTAACTCACGGAATGACAGCAGTTCTTCCAATAATGTCTCGAGTAACCGAGCATCGTGCTCTGGGATGTCCCGGCTCAGGATGTCAGTGATGTAGAGCAGCAACTCGTGGACTTGGCTCATGATTGGCACTATCGCGAACATGCGCGGCCCATCGACCTTCCCCTCTCGCCAGCTTCGTCCGTGAAACGTCACTTGTGACACGAACTGCCCTGCCCCGAGACAGTCATACACCGTACATCCTTTGAAGCCCCGCTCGCGCAGTTCGGAATGGATGTTGCAGGCATACGAATCTGCCAAATGGACACACGGCTGTCCTGCCGGTTTGTCCATCGGGAAATCCTCAGATTTCAAGTA
The DNA here is from genome assembly GCF_018618035.1 of Exiguobacterium sp. s64. Lineage (NCBI taxonomy): Bacteria > Bacillati > Bacillota > Bacilli > Caryophanales > Exiguobacterium > Exiguobacterium sp. s64. The sequence goes on along the minus strand of NZ_JACSLH010000004.1, from coordinate 135,322 downwards.
GTGGAACGCCACACAACAGAGACCGAAACAATTCGCACAATCCGGTTTGAGCGATTCACGCAACATATGTAAATCGGGCATCGCCATCCATTGTCACTCCTTTCTTGTATGTCTTGACTCTATACATACAAGTATAAAGAATGTCCCTATTTTTCCATAGCCTCTATTCAATCAATCAAGGTTGCCTTCATCCTTTTCCCCATAAAGCAGTTGCTCCCTCGTTCGCCTTTTCTGTTGTGCCTCGGATATTTCTTTGTAAAGCGCAATCACGGCATCGAACGAGCTTTCGACGTCGATTCGTTGTTCCAACAGTTGATCAACATAGAATCCGTGACGCAAATCTTCAAGGTAGAGCTCCGCTGCTTGATCGAACATCATCTCAAACTGCTCTTTTGCGTCTCGAATCTCATCATGTGGTTCCCTATCCGTCAAAAGCCGCTGGTCGAAAGGGTCTGTCGATTGAATGAGCTCGTCCCACGCTTCAGGCGACAGTCTGGCTTTCCAATAATCATAGCCCGATTCAAAGCGTTGCAACGGTTGACCGGATGGAAACGATTTTTCGGCATATGCTTCGTACAGTTTCTTCCAATGTTCGAAAAACCAATTGATCATCGCCATGTCCCAGTCCATGAATATCTCTGATTTGTCATGTTCGACATATTGGACCCTTCCGCCTTTATACGTCACCTCATAACGAATCGTCCCTTGAATGGACTCGTCGCGATAAAACATGTCATCGCGATACTCCATATCATCTAAATCAAGGTTTGCTGGCTTCTGATACGCTTCGAGTGCACTCGCAAGCGATTGGACAGCTCCTGTCGTCAGATTGGTGAACGTCACTTCAATTCGCTCGATGGTTCGGGGTGTCTCGATGATTCCTTCGTTGTAACAGACGGCCAAGACGAGCGGTCGTAGGCTCTCCGTCGAATCGGGAATCGCCATCCATTCATGCAGTAGCGGGTCATGGTAATACCCCGCTTCGATTAACGCTTCTGTGTTGTGGGCATCATTTTCAATGATTGAATACAACAGAACGTCAAGTGGTTGAACTTCACCGTATGGGATTATTCCATAGAAGTTTTCCTCGATCTCGTCACCCGTCCGGAAGTCCCGACCGCTCCACCACTCCACGACAAAACGCCATCGCTCGACGAGCCACCATACCCACTCACCGCCGTTCATACCGGTTTGCCATTCATTCCGTTCATAGGCGACCCACTCGTCTTTATCGTACGAAACGGACTGAGTGGTCCCGTCTTGGTAGCGGACCTGATAGGTGAAGATGCCGTGTAACGTGTCTCGGTGAAGCAAAGAATGCGCCGATTCATTCATAAACAACATGAAATCGATGAAGTTCACTGATTCCTCAGACCCTACCTCTTGAAACCATAGTTCAATCGATTCAATGACTCGTGCTTCCATCTATAGTTCGCCTCCCCGTTGCTTGTATTCGCACATACAAAAACCAACCCGCTTTCACAGGTTGGTCCGTTCGTTCAGTTCACTTTATTCTCGAGCTGTTTCAACTTCGTCGAGTAGTACTCGATGATGTCGCGGCGCCGGATGATGCCGATGAAATACTTCCCGTCATCAACGACCGGCACGAAGTTTTGATCGGTGATCGCATCGACGAGCTCCTCGATTTGCGCCGTGATGGCGACCGGCTTATACCGTACGCGTTGCTTAATATCTTTCAACCGTGTCCGGAGCACTTTTTCGTAGTCTTCTTCCCCGCGAAGCTGTTCGGCGAGTGCCCAGAGCAAATCCCCTTCTGTCATCGTCCCGGCGTAAAAGCCGTTCTCGGATACGAGCGGCACCGAGGTGAAGCGATGATGTTTCATCTTCTCGAGCGCTTGACGCACCGTCGATTCCGGGTCTAAATATTTGACGTCTTCTTTCGGATATAAAAAGAAAGCGATATTCATGTACAATCTCTCCTCAATCTAAAAATCCACCTCTCCATTGTACCATGTATTAAGGTCTAGTCAGCACAAATTGACCATCTAAATGTCATCCGTTCTAGCAAAAGGAGGCTTATTTCTTTTTTCTTGTGAAGCGTTTCCAGACGAGCTGTTCGAATTGTGTGAGAACACAAAAATAGGCACGGTCCCGAGCGGCTTTTCCATAGCCATCCTTGACCGTGTGACGAACACCAACGACCCTACGTCAAAACCTCGACATACAGCAAACTTGTTCAATCTCAACTCGAACAAAGTGCTTCATTTTAGCTATACCCGTGTACAAGTCGTTCTAGCCTCAAAATCCGTAACAAACATGCTACAGATGAGCATCAAAAAAGCCTAGGAACGTCCTAGGCTTGTCACACACTCAAATAAATCCGAGCAACGTCTTGTTGAATTTGTCCATCTCATCGAGGACAGTACCGTGACCGCTCTCTTCGAACCGCTCGATGCGGGCGTTCGGGATGCCTTTTTCCATCTCGAGCGCAAACTCGAACGGACAAATTTTGTCGTGCACCCCATGGATGATAAGCGTCTCGACATTGACTTTCGGCAAATCCTCGCGCAAATCCTCATCACGGAGTGCTTTCGCCGAAGCAATCGTCCCGTGGCTCGACGCGACGAGCGAAAGATGATGGAACCAGTTTTGCATCGGTTTCGAATGTTCTTTCTCGAAGAAAATCTCACCGAACCCTTCGAGCATCTTCGGACGGTCTTTCAGCGTATCTTCAATCAACGCGTCGACCTCGGCTTGCGTCATCCCGTACGGATAGTCCGGACGTTGCGTGAACACTGGTGCCGCTGCGCCTGAGAGGACGAGTTTCTTCAACCCGTCATCCGGGAAATCGACGGCGTAACGGATGGCGATGGCCCCGCCCATCGAGAAGCCGACGAGCGTGAAATCTTTGATGCCAAGCCCGTCAACGACCATGTGAACGTCCGACGCCATCGTCGCATAATCATAACCTGTCGCCGGTGCATCGGACTTGCCGTAGCCACGATAGTCGATCCCGACGTAGCGATAGCCTGCTTCGAGCAACGCATTCTTTTGATACTCGAACATGTTGTTGTTTGCCGGCCAGCCGTGCAAGAATACGACGGCATCGCCTGTCCCGACGTCTTCCACGTAAATACTCGTTCCATCATGTGCTGTAATATAGTTCCCCATTGGTCAAAACCCCCAGTTGGATTGTTGAGCGGCGTGCGTGTTTGCCCACAACCCACTTTTTCCCGTTTGACCGAAGTGGAAACCTGTCAACTGTCGCGCCAGAGCGATTCGGCTTTCAAGACATGCTCAATCGCCGCCGCTCCTTCGCGTAATACGGACGTCCGCCACGACTCATCTTCCGGATAAAACATGGCCATGAACTCTTTTCGAATGCCGTTGCGGGCTTCCGGGTCTTTCGTCCCTTCAAAGTAGAGCCGGTTCTCGAGGATGATCGTCAAGAACTCGCGAATCGTCGCTTTCGTCGACGTCCCGAATGTCCCGAACTCGAACAACGCCGAGACGAGTTGTTTGTCCGGATAGTGCGTGTCCCGTACGTAATAGAAATGGTTCGTCGAGTCTCCGAGGACGTCGGTCGGGTCATACGTCTGGATATTTTTCAGTCCGTATGTCCGCTTCAGTTCGTCCGCATCACGCCCGTCCAGTTCACTGATGACCATCGTCACTTCGTTCGTCGGACCGAGCGCCGTATGCCAATCCATGTGGACGACGCGGTCATAGCGATCGAGCAGGTCATGTTGAATCTCCTTCAAAAAGATGGCGGACGGCTCATCCGACTCACCGCCGTAATAGACGCCTTTCGGGAACTGATATTGTCCCATCCCTTTCGCCTCGGTCATCGCCTCGAAGCCGTCGAGCTTGATACCAGAACCGAGGAACGAGTAGATATGTTCGCGCGATTCATGGTAGTCATCGATGACGCCGTCCGGGACGAACAAGTGCCGCATGACTTCATACTCTTTATTGACGTTACGCGGGAGTGATTCCCGGTCGATGACGTAGTTCCGGTTCAAGTCGACGTTATGTTCATTGACGCGGCGGAAGTGCTTCATCCCCCACGGATTGACCGCATGGATGAGACAAATTCCCGTCGACTCATGCCGAAGGTTTTCGAGCTGCGTCTCGACGAACTGATGCGTCACGGCGGCACCGGCATACCCTTCGATGCCATGCTCCCCAATCGTCATGAGGAGCACCGCCTCGCGTGACCCCGCCGGCTCACCGATGATCAAGTCGATCGTGTCCTCGCCGATCGAGTGGGACATCACGCGGGCCGTCGGATAATAGGTTTTAACGTTGTCGAGTAAGGCGAGAAACTTCTCACGCGACTCTTCGTATGATGATGAAAAATACTGACTCATGGTGATTCCCTCCATTCTAATCTTCTGTACCCCATTCCCATTCCAGACCAGACTAAAAACGCCTCCATGCCGGAGACGTTTTCTAAATTTAGTGGGCCCCGGCTTTCGTCCCACGGTTTTGACGCCGGAACTCGAACAAGTAGACGAGCGGAGCGAGCAGAACGGCGCCGAACACCCAATACGCGCCCGGGCTCACAAACAACATCTCGAACGCCCGGAAAAACCAGGCGACGAGCGAGAGGCCGACGACGAGTTCGGCCGTCCAAATGACACTACGACGAACAGCGAGCGTGAGCGTGTTCGTTTTTTGGAAGAGGGCCGCGAGAAAGGCGATCAAAATGGCCGGTAAGCTACTGAGCCAAAGCATCCGGTTCATCGTGGACTCGGCAAAATACGTGTTGCCGAGTGATACCGTGATCACATAATGCGCAACGAGCACCAATAAGACGACAATCCAACCCATAAGGACGTCACGTTCCCATTTTTTCATTGTTCTCCCTCCGTTCCACACAAAAGAGCTACCCTTATATTTACCCGTTTTGCGAACACTTCGGACAATTCTGCGTCAAAAAAGACGCGTCCCATAAGGAACACGCCAGATTATTTGTCCATCAAGTGACGGGCCCATTCGGTCGCCCGCTCGAGCTCTCCGTCTTTAAGTGGCCCTTCTTTATCAAGGACGATGAACGATTCTTTCAGCACCGGCTCCGCACCTTTTTCGAGCAGTAACTGCTCCATGCGGGTCGAGGCGTGACCGAACCATTTGACGATTTTCCCGACGAAAAAGCCTTGATCTTCTTCGGCCATACTCGTATCGAAGGCTGCAGCTCGTGTACCACGCAGCGCATGGTCCGACAAGCCATCGAGAAACGTCTTCACGTCCTCGGTCTCGCGCCCTCCGTGAGTCGGCGAACCAACGATGAACAAATCAAGATTGGCGAGGTCGCCGTATCCGACGTGGCTGATTTGCATGATGTCAACTTGGTGCAAGTCGCTGAACCCCTCCTTGATGACATAAGCAACTTTTTCAGTGCACCCGTACATCGAATCAAAGATGATGAGGATTTTCATGTCTGTCCCTTCTCTCTCCAAGACTGGGTGACCCCTACATGAGTCTGTTCCCTATTTCCATACTTGATTATCACCCTATCAACTTTCTTCTGTTAACACTTTCGTGAACTCGTCTAGGTGCTCCAAGTCACTAGCCTCGGCGTGCGTGTTTCTGAACCGATCGATTTGGTCAATGAGAAACGTCTTATCCCCTTCATAGATGGGGACAATCCCTTTCAACAATTGAACATGAACGTCATTGTAAACGGCCAGATGCAGTTCATGCCACATCAAAATGAAACGTTGAAGAACCATGTCTCGTTCCGCCTTCGGGATTTCCTCAATGGCTGACACCATCAAATCAGTGATCTCGTCTCGCACAGCGAACAACAGATGGATAAACGTATCACATCTCATTATTGTCGGAGTGACGATATCAAGAAATGAAATACTATTGAATAAGCGTGATATAGGATTTTCGTCTGACTGAATCACATTTATTTTACGAAACAGATAACGTTTCAAGGTCTTCATTTCCTGTTGATGAATCGTGCCATTTGAAAACTTTCCGACAATTTCTCGCTCACATACTTGAACGAATGTTTCTGGATTGCTTGATGGCGGTGCGAAGTCGTGTGCCAATCGATGGTGAATATCCGAGTCATGCGCCAGCTTCAAAATCACATCGATGAGCTCGACCTTTTTCAACTTACCGAGTTCTTTTGCTAAATCAAACGGTGACCCCGGTGTAAGCCGATCGCGTAACCAATAATAAACTGCGACTTCATGTTTACACGTGCCTTGATTATAAGGGCAATCGCATGACGATTGAATCATCCACTCATTCGCACATGTAACCTCCACTCGATAAACGATACTGCCATTTACATCAAACAAGTACGTATTTCGAGTTTGTGACACTAATTCGAGGTTCCCGCTCATATAGTAACTGTAGCCACGGTCCTCGATTCGCCGTGATACATATCTTTCAAACTCGAATAGATTCATCTTGTCCTCCTAAATCGATACATGACGAAAACCACGAGGCCGAGTCCGACGAATCCATACGCCACCTTATCCAGATGGTCACGCATGCTGAACGGGGCATCATGCCGATACTCGGCCCGCTTCCATCCCGACTCGTCCTCGACCGCGAGTACATCCTCTATCGCTTCCCCGTTCACTTCTCGATAGGTCGTCCCAATCGGATACATGTTCGAGGCATCCCCGTAATAGCTGCCATCCATATCGTCGGCCATCGTCTTCACCTCGCCGACGACTTCACCCAAATCAGCCTCCAATACGGCAACATCCATCACTTCATATACTCGTCCGTCCAACACGACGAACGCATACGCCCACGATAAGGCTTGAGCCGACAAAGAGACAGACAGAAGCAGCAACACCAATCCGATGACGCGCCTCATCGAATCGCCCACACGAACGTCGCCGAGTCACTCAAGTCAATCTCGTCCGGTTCAAGTTCCGGCATCGCCGCCTCCGAGAAGAGTACCTCGTCATGAAGCGTGAGACGCGTCGGCGAATAAAGATGGAGCTCGCCCCACGTATAGTCGATTTGAAGCAAATCGCCGAGCGTCGCCCCGGCGCCCTTTGCCAACAGTTCGGCCCGATGGCGCGCGTTCGCCGCCGCACTCGCAAGCAGTTCGTCTTGAACGGCATCCGCATCCTTGATCGTGAACGAGATGGACAGCTTCGGTTCGGCTAGCGAATTGCTGACGTGTTCGATGACCGAGGACAACTGTTTGGTATCGAGCGGAAACTCGAGTTTCGTCTTCTGCTGACAGACGTAACCTCGGAACCGAGACTTGTAATTGCCTTGTTTGTCCCGGTAGCTCTCATAGTCCGTGTCAATCGAGAAGTCGGTCGTCTTTAAATCCGTCTTCGCGAAGCCCGCCTGCTCAATCGCTTTTTGCAGCCGCGTGACGGCAATCGCCGCCCCGTTCATCGTCTCCTCATAACGAACGGCTCTTGATGTTAAATCCATTCTCACGACAATCAAATCGGGCTTAGCCGATACTTTTCCTGTACCTTTGACGGTGATCGTGCGGTCCATATGATTTCCTCCTTTTGATTCACGAAATGCCGAACAGTTTTATGACGTCCTCCCAGTTATCCGGATAAGCGTTGCTGCCGTCGTATGTCCGTGTGGTGCTGTCTGGCTGTGTAATGGTCAAGCTCCATTGTGTCCCGTCGCGGGTCAGCCACTCGTCTTCGTCTTCAAACGTAGACGGCCACTCCTCCGTCCCTAACGCTATAAACGCCGCGTATACACCTTGTGCTTCTGCTTCCTTATATCTGACGAACGTATCGCCTGGCTGAAGTTCATATTCTTGCCGGTCAATAGATCGGACAGCCGTCCCGTTTGGAAAAAATGTCAGTTTGGATTCGTTTGCAATTCCGAATCCTCCTACTCGGAATGTGATTTCAAGTACTTCTTCCCTCTCCTCGTGAACTTTTTTTGTTCGAAACCACTGCCTAATTTTCTTTGTGATCATCCTCGTCACTCCTATTATTTAGTTATCTCTTTCCGGCCAATGAGATCACGAGTCCAATGAGATAGCCGAGTGCCGCACCTGCCGCAATCCCATACACCAGTTCAAAATCAAATAGGAGCGATCCGATGAAGCCCATTCCGGCTCCAAACACCAGTCCGAGTCCTACACCCGACGCTCGCCAATTCTGCTCTGTCATCGTAGTCCTCCTCTCTTTTTTATCCCTTCCCGTTAACGGAACCGTTCCATCATGAATGCTTCCGTCTTGTTATCAACTGGGCTAAGTGTTACCTCACTTCTTGTTGGGTGGCACGATACAGTTGCTGGAACAGGGACGTTTGATACGCTTAAATCTCCGGATGTTGGCACGTCATTTTCTCCATCGCATCTACGTAATCGACTGTGCACAAATTCTGAACACTTATAAATTCTCCGATGTCCACTCTCCTACCTCTTTCTTCGTACTCGTTTTACAAAAAAAGGGACTCAGTAGACACTGAATCCCGTTACATCTATTTTTGAGCGACTGTGCGCCAATCATCAATTGTTCTCTTGCTTCAATCGGTCGATAATATTATCCGACTTCACTTTCGAAATCGCGTACAGCATCGAAGAACCAACGATCAGGAAAATTACGACCGTGACGAACAAGATGTCGCCCCACGGCAACGTGAACGCTGCTTCGAACGTGTTGATCTGTGCCCGGTAAATGAGGTACATGATGAGAATACTGACCGGGATTGCATACGCCAATGCTTTCACGCCGTAGAAGATGCTCTCATAGTACACCATCTTGTTGAACCCTTTCGGTGTCATCCCGACCGAACGGAGCATCGCGAATTCGCGGCGCCGTAGCGAGACGCTCGTCGAGATCGTATTGAAGATGTTTGCCACTGAGATGAGCGAGATCAAGACGATGAACCCGTAGACGAAAATCGACAACAGCAACAACACTTGCTCTTGTTGTTCACGTTGCTCCGACACGTTGAAGATGTATTGGTCCATGTTCTGTTCCGCCTCAATCACTTGTTGCGTTGCATCAGGATTGCTTGTGTTCAAGGCGATCGACGGGCTCGATTGTTGCATCAATTTACCAATCGCATCGTCTTCAAACGTCCCTTCTCGAACAATCACATCGAGCCACCCGAGTGACTTCGTCATCACACCGGTCGGAGCGACGTCGGTCATGGCCGCGATTTTGATTGTTTTGAGCGGTGTCGTGCCGTCCGTTGCGTTCTCGTTTTGGAGTTCGAGCGTATCACCAATTTCGGTCTCAATCGTCTTCGAGTTGACGAACTTTTTCTTGTCGACGTCTTGATATGAAATTTCATCAATCAAGACGGCACCCGGCATCTCCCCGTCTTCAAAATTGCTGGCGGATGCCCCGATCTGCTTCAAGTACGCATCGAAACTTTCATCATCTAATTGATAGAGGGAGACATAATACATGAATTTCCCATCATCGAAGTTGAATGCCAAGTCTTCGTTCTCGATGACCGCTCTCGGTAACCGTGCTTCGTCGACCATCGTCTGGACGGTCGTGTTCTCGAAGTACGTCCCGCTCGTCACATGGTCCAACATCTCATAGCGACGTAAGTCATCTTTACTGAGATTCGACCCGTTCACGAGAATATCGAACTCATACGTGCCTTGTGACATCTCGAGTGACTGTTCGAGTCGATCTGTGAAGTAACTGACGACTAAAAAGAGCATGATACTGATGACGAGCGAGAACACGGTCGCCAAATACCGTTTCCGGTTGCGTTTCGTGTTTTTCAATCCAATCTCCGCTTCCAATCCGAAAATGCGGCGCACGAGTTTCGAGGTCTTCACGTTCTTCGACGTCAGTCGCACGTCCTGGGTTTGACGAATCGCATCAATCGCCGAAATCTTAGATGCGCGGCGGGCCGGCAGGTAGCAGGAAATGAAGATTGTTACGCTCGAAATGAGGACCGTCAACAAGAGTGTGAGCGGTGTGACGACGACCTCAAACTTCTCTGTCACGTTGAGCGCCTTCTCAGCAAAAGCGTTAATGAACAGGAACGTGACCCCGATCCCGGTCACCCCGGCAAGGATACCGAGCGGGATGCTGATGCCCCCGATGACGAACCCTTCAAAGAAGACCGAGTTCCGTTTTTGCCGTTTCGTCGCCCCGACACTCGCCAGCATCCCGAGATAGCGTGAGCGCTCGGATACGCTGATGGCGAAGGCGTTATAGATGAGCGAAATCGAGCCGATGACGATGACCGTCATGATGATCCCGACGAAACCATACAACGTCTTACGCAATCCGCCGTCGTCTGTCACTCCGTAATAGCGAAGCAACGAAGAGTTATACGCGATGCCTTCAATCTGTTGCTCGCGCATCACTTGTTTCGTATCTTCATAAATCGAACCGTTCACGTCGTTCAAGGCGACGAACGTATCGACGGTTGCACCATTCAATGCTCTGTCGTCAATGTATCCGACGACCGTGTAACCCGGCGACCACGTGGGCTCCCAGGCTGGGCGCGTCATCGTGCCGACGACGGTCAACGTCACTGTCTCCTCGATGTTCAACTGTTCAAGCATCGTCTCCCCGTCACGCATCAAGCCATCGCTTTGCGTCAACACGCGACCTGACGATTCGTCAATGCGCTCGCCGATCTCGAGCGTCAACTCGTCACCGATGTTGTACGTGACTTGTGCGTTTTGACGGATAGCTTCAGAAATGACGACTTCGCCTTCTTTGTTCGGCAAGCGTCCCTCCGTCAAGTCGACGGGAAAATTCTTCAACCCCGAAGTATTATAGTTGCGGACGTATAAGTATGGTTTATAGGCATTCTGTGATTCTTTTAATTCCGCATAGCCGTCACTCGACAGGATGACGTCCTTCGTGGCCGCGTCATTCCGGATCGCCTCGACCTGGTCTTCGTTCGTGTTGACATATTTGACGTGCCACTCCCCATTGTCCGCGATGTCTTGACGGATCATCAAGTCTAAGAACGATGAACCGAGTGTCGTCACAGCCGTAATCATCGCCACCGAGATGATGACCCCGATGATGGTGACGAGCGAACGCCGCTTGTTTTCACGCAAGTGTCGAAGCGTCATTTTATTGATGATGTTCATGAGCGGACGACCTCGTTCTTCGCAATCTTCCCATCCTCGATCGAGATGATCCGGTCGGCCTGCAAGGCGATTCGTTCGTCATGCGTGATGATGATCAGCGTCTGATTGAACTTCTTGTTGAACAGTTTGAGGAGGCTCATGATTTCTTCACTGTTTTGACTGTCCAAGTTCCCCGTCGGCTCATCGGCCAAGATGATGGCCGGATTGCTGATGAGCGCCCGGCCGATGGAGACGCGTTGCTGTTGCCCGCCCGACAGTTGGTTCGGCAGATGCGTCAACCGGTTCGACAGTCCAAGGATGCCGATGATGCGCTCCAAATGGGCGGCGTCGACTTTTTGTTCATCCAACAACATCGGTAGCGTGATATTCTCCTCGACCGTCAAAATCGGAATCAAGTTGTAAAACTGATAAATCAACCCGATTTGGCGACGCCGGAAGATGGCGAGCTGTGTCTCGTCCAACTTGTAAATATCCGTGTTATCGATGAACACCTGTCCACTCGTCGGCACGTCGACACCGCCGAGCAAATGTAACAACGTCGACTTTCCCGAGCCCGACGGTCCGACGATACAGACGAACTCGCCTTTTTTGACCGTGAACGACACGTCATCGAGCGCCCGCACTTCCATCTCGTCTTTCCCGTATACTTTTGATAAATTTTGCACTTCTAATATATTCATGGTTGCACCCTCCAGTACTTGATCTACTTTGAGTGTACCGAGCGAGTGTGACACGTCCGTGACTCGAAAGTGACTGTTTCGTCACTTAGACGATTGCTTTGTAGAATCGAATTTGAAACGCAGTCCCAGCTCCGCGTTCACTACGTACGGTCAGTTCACCTTGTTGGCTTGTGATGATGCTGTGGGCCATGGCGAGCCCGATGCCGACGCTGTCGTCACTCGCATTCATACCCTTATAAAAACGTTGGAAAATATACGGGATGTCTTGCTTGGCGATGCCATTCCCCGTATCGCGAATGACGATTTCCGTATACAGTGTGTTCTCACTGTAATCGATGAACAGCTCGCCTTGTTCCGGTGTATGCTCGACGCAATTCTTTAAGATGTTGATGAGCGCCTCGGTCGTCCACTTTAAATCGCCTTCGAACATGACATCATCCTCACCCGCGATCTGAAGCCGTTGCATTTTAATATCAATCGGCACGAGCATCGGTTCCGTCACGGCTTGAACGAGTGCGGGGACGGACACCGGTTCCCGTTTGAACTGAATCGTCCCGGCATCGATTTTAGACAGCTTGAGCAGTGACGAGACGAGCCACTCCATCCGCTCGAGCTGCACCTGTACGTTATGCGTGAACTCTTGCCGCTTGTCATCTGACAGCCGTGGGTCACTGAGCAAATCCGCCATGACGGTCATCGAGGTGAGCGGGGTCTTCAGCTGATGGGAAATGTCGGAGATAGCATCCGTCAGCTTCTGCTTGTCTTCTTCGAGATGCGTCCCTTGCTCGGACAGCATCTTCGTCACTTTATAGATTTGGCTCTTCAATAGACTGAGCTCGCCTTCACGATTGTCGCGGACATCGAGTTTATAGTTACCGTTGCTGATTTCTTGCAGGTAGCTCGACAGCTGATCGATCTCCCGATAGCGCCACGCCGTGAACCGATATGTCACGATCAAGAACGCAACCGACAAAAGGAGGACGAGAATGACGGCCTCCATCGATAGGAACAAAGCTGCGACGATAGAAGCCACCCCAATCAGCAGCAACAGACTGACTAAATAGATACGGATTTCTCGATTGCGCAACATATCAGCGTTCCACCTTATAGCCAATCCCGCGAACCGTCTTAATCAACGTCGGCCGCTGCGGGTCATCCTCGAGCTTCTCGCGTAACCGTTTGATGTAGACGGTCAACGTATTGTCATTCACGAAATCCCCGCCCATGTCCCAAATCTGGTCGAGCAGCTGGGTCCGTGATAACACTTGGCCCGTATGTTTCCCGAAGATGAGCAGTAAACGATACTCGAGCGCTGTCAACAGGATCTCGCTTCCATCTTTTTTGACTTTCGCGTCTTGCGTGTTGATTTCGACCGACCCGATTGTCAAAACGGGCGAGCTGACCTGTTTATGGTAGCGGCGCAACACCGAATGAATCCGCGAGATAAGTTCACGGACCCGGAACGGTTTCGTGATGTAATCGTCCGCTCCCATATCGAGTCCCATGACGACGTTCACTTCATCATCGAACGCCGTCAAAAAGATGACGGGCGTATCCTGTTTTTGCTTCACGAGCCGACATAAGTCATAGCCGCTCCCGTCCGGCAACGACAAGTCGAATAGACACAGGTCGATCGTATGTAACTGTTGTTCAATCACACGTGTCGCGTCGGTCGCGTTCTGGCACAACGTCGTCGTGAATTGTTCTTGTTCGAGCGAATATTGGAGACCGGAGGCGATTGTCCGGTCGTCTTCAACGATTAAAATGTGCATCTGATTCCCTCCTGACTCTTCTCTTCATAATATATCAGTCTTTTTCAAGTGAGGAGACAAAACAAAAATCCCGAACGAGACATCTCGTTCGGGATGGCCAGACGTCGGTCACGCTCAGATTAGGATGTTGTCACACGAAGGCACTGTGGTCGTTCGAATCCGTCTGCACCTAAAAACCGTAGCGCATCAATCGTTAACGCGTCGAGCTTGATGGATTGAACGCTCGGCTCCGTCTGTTCATCGACCCACACTTTCCAAACCTCGACTTCATCCGCCGTCTTCAAGTGATCGGTTATATACTCGACGAGCTGTTCGGCTCTCGCATCGGAATATCGCCAGCGCAACTCCACGACGTGCGGTTTTGAAGAATAAGCCTCGACGTTCGCCACGTCATAGTATAGGTCTCGCTTAATTTCGATTTCATCAAGCTGCTCTTCTGACTCGACGTTCATCAAAATCTTTTCATCACGGTCAAGGTCTTCGTCGTCTGTAAGCATGTCAGGCAACACGACGCCTTTTTTGATGGCCTCGTTGATCGATAAGAACTCGATATACGGATTTTCGACTTCTTTCAGTGGGTGATTGCTCGTAATAAATTGGAATTCACTCATATTGAAACGCTCCTCCTGTTTTAATAATGGGTCGTTATCGTTTCATCGCACGGATAGAGATGAAGAGCCCAATCCAATAGCCGATAATCGAACCGATGACGATTCCATACATGGACGGAAAATTGAATAATAATGAGATAATTAGCCCGCCAGCCGTTCCAAATACAAGTCCAAGACCGACCGCTGATTCGCGCCACTCGTTCATGTTCATCCCTCCCATCCCTTCTTACGAACCAAGTGGATCAAAAGTTTCGATTCATTATCGCCACATAAAAAAGGGACCCAGTATACACTGAATCCCCGTAAAACATTATTCGACTGTCGACGCCGCCTCGGCAAGCGCCGCTTCTTCTCTATGATAGTTCTCGACGAACGCATCAAGGTGTGCCCGCACTTCGTCTGTCGATTTCGTGTCCATGAGCTTCACACGGAGGTCGCTCGCCCCGCGGAACCCTTTCACGTAAATCTTGAAGAAGCGGTGCAAGTTTGAAATCGAACGTGGCACTTCTTCTTGGAACTTATCTTGCAAATCGAGTTGGAGACGAAGCAAATCGAGGTACTCTTCCATCGAATGCTCACGCGGCTCTTTCTCGAACGCGAACGGGTTCTTGAAAATCCCGCGGCCGATCATGACGCCGTCGACGCCATATTTCTCGACGAGTTCTAACCCCATCTGACGGTCGAGGATATCGCCGTTGATCGTGATGAGCGTATCCGGTGCAATCTCATCGCGCAGTTTGACGATATCCGGAATCATCTCCCAGTGCGCGTCGACTTTACTCATCTCGTTACGTGTGCGCAAGTGAATCGACAAGTTGGCGATGTCTTGCTTCAAGAGATGCGTCAACCAGTCGCGCCACTCATCGAGTTTCGCGAAACCGAGACGCGTCTTGACGCTGACCGGGATGCCGCCGGCTTTCGCCGCTTGGATGAGTTCCGCTGCGACGTCAGGGCGGAGGATGAGTCCGCTCCCTTTCCCACGCTTGGCTACGTTCGGAACCGGGCAACCCATATTGATGTCGAGGCCTTTATAGCCCATCTCGGCCATGCCGATGCTCATCTCGCGGAAGTAGTCCGGATTGTCTCCCCAAATGTGGGCGACCATAGGCTGCTCGTCCTCGGTGAACGTCAAGCGTCCACGCAGGCTGCCTTTCCCTTCCGGATGACAGTAGCTGTCCGAGTTGGCGAACTCGGTAAAGAACACGTCCGGGCGTCCCGCATGGGCGACGACGTGGCGGAAGACGACATCGGTCACGTCTTCCATCGGGGCAAGTATAAAGAATGGACGCGGAAGGTCGCGCCAGAAGTTTTCGTTCATAAAATCATTCCCTTTCGTAGTCAATCCAATAAAATCACTTTATCTATCTTATTATGGACGCGGGAATGTATCAACTGACAATACTTCAAGAATCTATGCGCTATTCATTTTCGATGAGTTTAAAGAAGTGTGAAAACCCGTCCTGCAGCAAATACTCCAGTATACGATTCGTATGAACAGACTCGACGACTTGAACATTCAATAACGTTTGGAGCACCATCCCATCAATTGCCGCCATCGTCCATGCGGCGACCGCTCTCGTCGAAGGTCCGCTTTCAACGCCGTACGCTCTCACAAAGATGGCTTCGACGCGATTGATCCAATCCTCATATTTTTCCTTAAACTTATTTTGTAACTCCACATTCCCGAGCATCGCCTCATGGGCCAAATAAAACTGCAAACGGCTTTCCGCATCTTTTTTGAGTCGGTCTTGCATCCCATCGAAGATTTCTTGAATGATTTCGCGGGCCTCTTTCTTGTCTTCAATCGAGATGGTCGCGATTCGTCGAATCTCACCTAATCCTTCGTCCATCACGTCATACAGAATGGCCTCTTTCGAACTGTAATAATGATAGATCGCGCCCGTGCTAAACCCTGCTTTTTTTGCGATTCCCCGAAGCGTCGTACCTTGAATCCCGTTTTCGATAATCGTCGCTCGCGCCGCTTCTAATATCTTTTGTTTTCCTTCGTTCATCATATGCTCCGACGCTCCTCACGTAATAATGGCTAATTATATCATAATGATTTATCCGAATTATGACATGTCACCGTGACGTGCCAAATCACATTGACAACGCTTTCATTAATTTGTTACACTTTTCACATAAACATAACGAACGTTCGGTATGTTTGGTGACATCATCTTTTCATCGTTGCTTCATCACTATCCTTTAGAAATGAAAGGAGCGTTATCGATGTTCTTCTTTGAGTCTATCCCTTGGTACAATGTCGTGATGTGGTTCGTCGTATTCGGTCTATTGATCGGGTTGAATGAAATCGTCCGATCTAGCAAAAAAGCGAGTATCTTCATGTTCATGGCCGTACCGATCGCCTTGACCCCGATTTGGTTTTTCACCGCCGATCCTGAAATCACCTCGTGGTTCCATTGGGTGAAAGTGTATTCAGCATTAGCCGGAAGTTTGATTTACATGGTCATCCGCTTCACGGATTATCATAAGAAACATCCATGGTATTTGATGCTCGTCCCAGGTATTTTGGCACTCAACATCGCCGAGGCCGTCGTTCGAGAGTTCCAAGTCGGTATCATGGGATTTGAAGGTATGGTCGATGGGATGTACTATATCTCGGGCGGTTGGAACTACGTGAACGCCGTCGCGGGAATCTTGAACTTGGTCCTCATCTGTGGCTGGGTCGGTATTTTTGCCACATCTGGTAAGAAAAAAGACATGCTCTGGCCGGACCAAACGAAACTTTGGATTGTCGCTTACGGCATTTGGAACATCGCTTACGTCTATTCATGCGCACCAGGTAACGCTTTTTATTCAGGCTTCGCCTTGAACATCGCCGCGACGGTTCCCGCCTTGCTTTGGGCAAAAGGCACATGGATGCAAAACCGGGCGCAGACGCTCACATTTTGGATGATGTGGGTCATGACATTCCCTTACTTCTTTGCTGTCGGTAGTACGTTCAATGTGAGTGTGTCCTACAATCCGGCAGCGAACTGGACGATCGCCCTGATCAGTTTGGCACTGAACGTCGTCCTCGCTGTCTGGCAAGTGACACGGATTGTCAAATACAAACTCAATCCGTTGAAAGATGAGTTGTGGAAAGACACGAACGAATATAAAGAAATCAACGCGATGCGTGAAGACGCTGTTTCTGAACAGGAAACTGCGGCCAGTAGAGTGCTGTAAATATGAGACGGGCTGCGTGACAGTCCGTCTTTTTTATTTTTTCAGGACAATCGTCAAACCAATCAGAATGGTAATACAGAAAGTATTTTGGAAGGATGGATAAAGATGATCGTTTGGATCAACGGCGCTTTCGGATCAGGAAAAACGACAGCCGCCAAACAATTGCAACAACGGTTACCGAACGCGTTTTTATATGACCCGGAACAAGTCGGCTTTTTCATTCGCGACAATCTGCCCAAAGACATGCGACTTGCCGATTTCCAACATCATCCGGAATGGCGGGCATTCAATGTTGAGATGTTGGCGAAGATTGCCCGTTCATACGATGGCGTAATCATCGTCCCGATGACGCTCGTGGACCATCTCTACTACGATGAAATCATTGGAGCCCTACAACGTGACGGGATTCGGGTCGACCATTATATTCTCCACGCCGATAAGCGGACACTTGTAAGACGATTGAATAAGCGCTTCGAATGGTTCAATTCGTGGGGCAAGGCACAAATCGACCGCTGCCTCCACGCCTTTCGTCACGACATCACACATGATAAAATCGAGATCGATGACCTTACAGTCGAACAGACCGTCGAGGAAATCGCCGAGCGGAGCGGATTGACCCTACTAGCCTCACAACGCAGTCTCTTCGTACGCGTGTTCCGGTCATGACGAAGCAAGAACCCTCCCATCTACCGATTGAAGGGTTCTTGCTTGAAGGGTCTTTAGTCTTTCATCATGAACGCGGCCCATTCATATTCAATAGTATGCTCGCGCCAAAATTCAATCCGCTCCATATAGTGCTTCATGCGTGCTTCGACGATTGGTTGACACACCCGTACACCGTGACGATGAACGAGTGCTGTCAACTCATAGATCGGAAACCCTAGCGCGTGTCCTCGTGTATGAACGACGCTACAGGCTTGCCCGATGGCATGGCACAAGGCCTGATCTTCAAGTGAATCAAGTTCTTTCGCCACCGCATGGGCCTGTAAAATCGATTGTTTTGCGACGGGCATCTTCACGTTACCCGCAGCCCACTCTCTAGACAGCTGGACCGCATTTTTCAGTCTCGTTTCATCCGGATAACGTTCAGATAGCGTTTGAACGGTTGCATCGGCCAATTCGAACGCCCATAACGCCAGCGTGCGCCGGTTCTGCTCTTGAATCAACGCATTCAAATCGGTTAGAAGCGCACTTTCTTTCGCAAATAGAAGTTGATTGCCTCGCTTCAGTCTCATTTCTACTTCGGCCATCCAATCCATCAGCGCCCTCCCTCAAGTGTTGCTTCCACATCTTGAATGAACTGTTCGACTTCCCGTTCAATCAATTCAGCCAACTGCTCCAGCTCATCAAAATTCGGTGCCGATGTCAACGTCCGCTCGATGACGGCATCTCGGTTTTGGTCATCATGGAAACCCGACATTGCTTGAAACGTGGTCGCGTACTGTTCCGTTAACACTCGATTGCGAGCGGACAACCATATTTCAAAATGTCCGGTCACATGGAGATACACCACAGCGATTTTAAGCCCGTTCCCTTTTAAGTGCGATGTGTTTACCGATACGTAGGACATATCCATATAGCCCGGATAGAAACCACTCACCTCGTATTCGCTCTTGGCGAAACGAGATCGCAACCGTCCCATGAACTCAAGGATGCTTCGATAAGCAAGCGGTACGTCGCCTTGTTGGACGGTAGATGTGTACGCTCGAATCAACTCATTCAATGATTTCAAATCGAGTTTCCTTCTTCAGAAATCAAGTTTATAACCAGTCCCCATCTCCATATGGCGGTCAATCGTTATCCTATTCCCTTGTTCACGCTGAATGATGACAACACCTCTTTATCACGACTTAGTTTCTAAACAAATGTACAAAAAACCTCCGAAGTTTACATCCGAAGGTTCATCTGCATTCATCTTATTCCACTTTTTCTAACCACGCCACCGTCTCCACATGGCTCGAGAGGACAGAATGAATGTCATTTGAAGTTGCCCGTTCTCGGAAACATATCCACTACGTTTTTGGCACTGTCAGTAGACGGGAACATATCCACCAATCGTACCATTTACGAAAAGGGCACTCTTACTAGAGCGCCCTCAATCATAAACATTGATGTCATTAATAGTCTTTTTTCTTTACTGGAATCCAGATTTCGCTTCGATACTTTGGATTTCCAGTGTCTGGACTCTCATTCCATAAAATTTCAGGACCTTCAACCGCCTCGTATCCTGAAGATGGAAACCACTCTGAGTATATCCTACCCCACACATTTTGAAGTGTTTCCGGAAATGGTCCAATCGATTCAAATACAGCCCAGGTACTAGCATCAATTTTTAATACATCAAAATCTGCAGTTTCATTACTTGATGTTGCTACCCCGATGTAATGATCTAATTCTCCTTTCTCTTCCATTCTACCTTCTGAAAAATTAGTGGAAGCACTAATAATACCTGTAGGTTCTACATTTGAAATTGCTTTTAATTGATTAATAACATCCATGGTTAAAAGTTCAGTCATTTTTGCAATCTCTGGATTGACACCTTCAAAAATAATTGGAACTCTCTTCTTAAATCCTACTAACTTAAAAGGTCCTTTCTCAACAATACGATAGTTCATTTCGCATCCTCCTTTAATTGATAATTGAAAGGTCATTCGAGGATAAGCTTTTAATTGTGTATTCTCACACCTTGCCTCAGAAGGGAGAAAGCCATGCAGAGAATGAAAAGCACGGGAAAATGAATCAGCCGAATTATAGCCATATTTGACGGCTACATCAATTATTCTCAAATCCCTATCTTTCAAATCAAGTGCAGCCAACGTCAGTCTTCTTCTCCGAATATATTCTGATAAACTTATTCCTGCTAAAAAAGAAAACATTCGCTTGAAATGATACTCCGAACAATATGCGATTTTAGATACTTCACTATAATCAATCTCCTCTGTTAAGTGCTCTTCAATATACTCCAATGCATTATTCATACTTCTTAAAGAATCCATCAAACAACCTCCTTTCATCATCAATATTATCAGGGGATGCATTTACCCGTCCGACAATCTGTGCACAGTATTGTCGATTCCCTTTCATGTAATTAGTATCGTTAAACTGAATTTATCTTTGGGATGTTTACCACAGGAATCCTTTACTTTTCTTCAGTGTGTCTTTCTTGCTGCAAAAATCCCTTTGCCTCGCTAAGGCGTAAATCCCAATATTTTTGCAAAAGGTAAATGATTTTCTCATCTTCAACTTTGGCTTCCTTCAGAGCCGCAGTTGCCTTTTCAATCCCAATGACTCTTTCTTCAAAGGCAGCTTCATCTAGCCATGCATTGCTATCTTCTCTTATTCGTTCCAACAGTTCACTTCCAAATCCCGAAAGGGAATCTCTAATTGAACGTGCCATATCTATTCCTCCTCTAAATTCTAATTTATTGCACTATTGATAGACAAATTGGAATTTGTCAGTTACTTGTATTCACTCGGAACAGGAATATTAAATCTCTCGCACAATAGTTTTACATCATGCATATCATTTTCATCATACTCATAGCCCAGATGAAATAATACTTGATTTTCAGCATCAATACATCTAACCATTTTATCGCCTATTTTCCCAATGCCACTAAACACTTTTGGTGGATATGCTTCTCCTTCAAAAACAATGTATCCTTTTTCGTTGAAATTAAATATATGAAGATCAATTACCCTACCTTTAGTATCCTTCCAAACCGTGTGAGATGTGGTGGTATATGCTTCTGTAACTTCCGCAAAGCCTTTTTCTTTTATTATTTCAATAAACTTTTTACTATTACTTTCTTCCACAAATAAATCAATATCATTGTGTGCTCTTGTTTCTTCTTCTAATAGTGCATCTACTCCCCAACCGCCATCAATCCATATGTTAATTCCATTTTCTTCAGCGTATGTTATTATCTCAATGGCATCAGTTTTACTTACCATGTAATCCCTCCGTTCAAATTAAATCTATAAGTGATAAATCTCAAAGCTATTTCTCCTTAATATAATGTCTATTGTTCCAATCAAAGCTAAAGATGAAGCTTGCCTTCTTTAGCTCGCAATAATTAGAGCTAAATCGAGGTTCCAGCACCCCCTAGATTTAAGTTCCCTTTTGTGCCGTGGTAGAAAGGCCCCAAGTCTAGGAATTTTTCATGAATTGCTCTAACCCTGCTTTGGTTGTTAACATTTCAAGATTATTAAATATTTCCTCTTCGCTCCAGTTCCACCATTGTAGCTTTAGCAAGAATTCAATCTTTTCGTCACTAAAGCGTTTTTTGATAAACTTAGCTGGATTCCCACCATATATTGTATATGGCTCAACACTTTTCACTACTGTTGAATTAGCGGCAATAATCGCACCATCACCAATTTTAATACCCGGCATAATGGTAACATTTTGACCTATCCATACATCATTGCCAATCACTGTATCTCCCTTAAAAGGAAGTTGTTCAATTGTAGGAGTCACCTTTTCCCATCCATGGCCAAAGATATTAAAGGGATAGGTTGTAATTCCATCCATTCTATGATTTGCACCATTCATAATAAACTTAACACCCTCTGCAATTGCACAGAACTTTCCTATTATAAGTTTATCCCCTAGAAATTCGTAATGGTGCTCTATATTATCATAAAATTTCTCCGGTGTTTTTTTATTATCGCTATAATAGGTATTTTCCCCAATCTCCACATTGGGTCTTTTAGGTAGATTGCTTATAAAACAAATCGTCTTTATATTTTCATTTGGATAAAGTTTTTTCTTATCTGGTCCTATCATAAAATATTAGCTCCTTTAATCTTTAATTACTTCATTACCTTAATTCGTTTCTTATTTGCTCTTTCCATTTATTAATATTAACGATTGCATTTTGCTCCCGACCTAAATATATATCTTCAATTGTCATAGGCCAAAGTCTTAGTTCACGCTTTCTTGCGTTGCTTGGTAAAGGGTTTGTTATTTTGCTTAATGACTTTACTATTTCTCGATTTTTCTTAAGAATATATGGTGTATCCCAATCATTATCAAAAGCGTTAATAAAAAGATTTACTAAATTTGTATATCCTTCTTCAGTAAAATTCGAAGGATGCTGGATCATATAGCACGAAACAAGCCAAAAATGTAACTCATATAGCTTTGGATCATTATGCTCCCATACAAGAGGGAACCCGAATAGCTCATGGCATGAAAAACCATCGGTCTCTTTAGCTCCACATTCTATACATCTCCCAGATTTCATGACTGTGTTATTATCAACCACCTATAACCAACCTCCCTTATTTAAATTATTTTAATATTCATTAATGTAATGTTTGCCAAAGAAAAAAAGTCTTTTTACTTTAACAACGAAGCCGCCAGCCAGAGAAGACTATTCTGACCAGCGACTACCTTAAGTTTAATGTTTCAGATTTATTTTCTTATCACTAATTTCATAAATCACATCAGCCACATTATCAAGCAACCGTTTGTCATGGGTGATAAACACTATAGTTCCAGCATACTCCTTCATTAAAATTTCCAAAGCCTCTAAGCTTGGTATGTCAAGGAAGTTGCTTGGTTCATCCATTAGTAGGATGTTATATCTGCCCATAAGCATTTTAGCTAGCAACAATTTTATAATTTCTCCGCCGCTTAAAACAGATAAACTTTTCCCAATATCGTTTTGTTTAAACCCCATCGATGCTAGCACTGAACGAATTTCTGAAACATTGTAATCACTATCTTCCTGCATAAACTCCAATACTTTCTTATTACTGTCGTACTTGTAACCATTTTGTGCAAAGTAGCCTATTTTTGCCTTAGGTGAAATAGAAATTCCATCTTCATGGTTTAAGATCATTTTGATTAAAGTTGTTTTTCCTGTTCCATTACCACCAGTTAATGCCACTTTTGCGCCAAGCGGAATTTGAAAAGATACATTTTCAAACAATACTTTATCTCCAAATATTTTATTAATTTCCTTACCGACAATAGGATATGGATTGTGGAGCTCCAATGCTTTACTTTGCCTGAAACGAATCCTACGAATATCTTCTGGAGCTTCTACACTTCCTAAGGCCGCAATCCTATGTTCTAGGGATTTAGCGGCATTATGCATCTTTTTTTCCTTACTTCCTATTGATTTTTGATGAGCTAAACGCCCTCCGCCTTCAGTACTTTTTTTCTTTGAAGCACCTTTTGCCTTCTGTCCTATTTTACGAGCCTGTTTTCGCTTTTCCTCTGCAGCCCTTTCCAATCGGGCACGTTCCGCAACAAATTGTTCGTATTCTGCAGCTTGGCTCCTGCGTTCTTCTTCTTTCTGGCGAAGATAATCAGAATAGTTTCCCCAATACTCAGTGATTTTGCCATCTTTCAGTTCCCATATTTTATCTACTACCTCATCAAGAAAATAACGGTCATGGCTAATAACTAACAGTGCACCTGTAAAATATTTTAACTGTCCAATTAGAAAATCAATTCCTTCACGGTCTAAATGACTCGTAGGTTCATCCGCTAAAATACCATGAACCTGTGCTGATAAAGCCTGTGCTATTTTAAGCCTTGTTTCTTCACCACCGCTCATGGTCTGTATATCTAATTGTTCAACACCAAGCTTTCCTACAAGTGCAAAATCTTTTTCTTTCTGCAAAGTTACTTCGTCCAACTGAGGGATATAGGCAAGTTCACCCAGACGATTTAATTTACATCCTGGGGGAGTTAATTCTCCTAAAAGTACCTTGAGTAGAGTGCTTTTCCCTGCACCATTTGCTCCTACTAAACCAATACGGTCATAGTCATATACTTCTAATTCATCTATATCTAAAACATCGCGTCCTTTGAATTCCACACGAATGTCTTTTGCTTTTAATATCAATTCCATAACATTATCCTCCTGTCTATAATCGCATGTTTTCATTTGCTTGTACGCAGGGAAAACCCTGCGATTTAAGCAGGAAGAATTACATGAAAATAAGATACATAAATATCCCTCCAATATTGTTTATTTTAAATCTAATTTTCTAACCTCAGTTATCATGGGGCAAACTATAGCAATGCCAATAATTAAAATACCTGATAGTAAAAACCAATGATTTACACCGATCCTATCAGCAAAGAACCCAGAAAGAATTAACCCAATTGGCATTGCAAGTGACATGATACTTCCGGTCAAAGAAAATACACGTCCTAAATATTCAGGCTTAATTTTCTCCTGAAAAAGAGCTGTTTGCACACCGCTATAAAACGGCACCGAAAGCCCCATTATTGCACAGCAAACTACAAATATAACAAATCCACTTGGAGGAAGTATTCCTGAAACGGCTAAACTGGCCCCCATTATAAAAAACGAACCTGTTATTAGTAGTACACGCTTTTTGAAACTTCCTAATCTCCCCAATAGTAAGCCTCCTACTAGCATTCCAGATGCAAAAGCGATTTCGGTAATAGAAATATGCACAGGTGTTCCATTAAAGTATTCCATGCTTATTAAAGGAAATAGTGCATTAATTGGCATATAAACAAAAGTATATATTGTTCCTAAGAGTAATAAGGCAAATAATCCTTTGTTTTGTCTCAGTACGACAATTCCTTCTTTCATTTCTCTTATGAAATTTGGTTTCAAGCTTTGCACTTGATCGCCCAGCTTAGGAATCCGTACAATTGCCACCGTAATAGACGCAATCACAGCACCTAATACATCGATGGCAATAATAGCATTTAATTCCCAAACAGAATATAACAATGCTGCAACCGCTGGACTAACAATATAGCTTATAGACTGCAAAGACTGACTATAGCCTGCGCATTTCGTAAGCTGCTCTTCTGGTACTAAAAGTGGCGTAACTGCATTGAGTGCTGGGGTATGAAAAGCTGTTCCAACGCTGCGGATAAACAATACTACCATAACCATCCAGACAGGTAACTCCATATACAATGCAACAATAGCCAGCACTGCCCCAGCTGCTGCGATAATTAAATCAGCACCAATCATTATCTTCTTCCTATCATGACGATCCACTAATACACCTATGGCAGGTCCAAAGACAGCATAGGGTAAAAAACCTACTAGTGAAGCCATAGACAAGACCATCGCAGATCCTGTTTTTTCTGTAAGGTAAAGAATAATCGCCATTTGCAGGATAGCACTAGTGATTAAAGAAACTGCCTGCCCTGCCCATATTGTAATAAACTTAAGTTTCCAATTGTTGTATTTTTCCATTTATATTTTCTCCTGCATAATTATTTTGCTTGAATTTCTATTTTGAATAGCATTCTAGGCAATAAAAAATGCAGGCCTAAATCCACAATGTGGCTTTTGGTCTGCATACATACAATTTGGAAACATTCATATTAAAGACACAGTTAAATAAAGGTATAGTTAAATAACCTATATTCTGACCGCAACTAATGAATGCTCAATATCGTATAAATAAGCACAACAAAAAAGCCTATCATAAGGGATAGATTCTGCCTTTTTTATTGCCAGCTTATCTTAAACGCATTGAGGCTGTCATAGTTTCGGTTCCTCCTACATCTTTATTTATATCAATTTATAAAATAACACAACAAGATGATATGTTCAATATAAAAATTATGGAATGAGTCTCATACTTCCAATTCGATGCCAGATTTAAAGGTTATGATAAAGTGGTCTTCATAGACTGTAACGCTCTGGATTATCTTTCTCACAAGCTTATCGTCGTACTCTGGTATGTCAACACTTAATTAGACAACTTTTTAAAGGTTTGATAATTTGTATTCTTGTGGCGATAAGTAACCGAGCGACCCGTGAATACGAATCTTATTGTACCAATTAACGTAATCAAACAGTTCAAGGTCCAGTTCTTTCTGATGTTCAAAAACACGGCCATTAATCAATTCTGTTTTAATCGTTTTAAAGGTAGCTTCTGCTACAGCGTTGTCGTATGGAGTGCCTTTATTGCTTAAAGAGCGTTTGATACCAAAGGTATCTAGTGCTTTGTCGATGAGATGATTTTTAAATTCACTTCCCCGGTCTGTGTGGAATAATTTAAGACGAGTTAAATTGTACGGAACCGTTGAAAAAGCGCGTTGAACTAACTCCGCGGTCTTATTTGGACCAGAGCTGTACCCAATAATCTCACGATTATATAAGTCTACCAGAACACAAATATAGTGCCATTTTTGTCTTACGCGCACATAAGTTAAGTCACTGACAATAACAGTCAATTCCTTCTCTTAATTGAATCTTCGATTCAGTACATTAACTGTTTCAGACTCATTAACGGTCGATTTACTTGGTTTGAATTGAGCAATCGTATATTTAGAGAGTAGACCTTGTTCTTTCATGATTCGACTAATTCGACGACGTGAGACTTGCCAGCCCAGCTTTTGGAGTTCGACTTTTATTTTTCGCTGACCATAAATGTTATGACTAGCTTTAAACACCTGAACAATTAACTGTGTTAGCTCTTCTTCTTGATGATCACGTTGTTTCGCTTCGTAATAGTAGGTGCTTCTTGAGATTTGCAGGACTTCGCACATTGCTGATACCGAGTATTTGTGAAGGTTATTCCGAATCACATCTACTTTCGTCCCATTATCAGCGCTGCTTGTTTTAAAATATCGTTCTCCATCATAAGACGTTGATTTTCTTTACGGAGCTTTATTAATTCTGTTTCTTCAGGCGTACGATTATCTTTTTCTTGAAATGAACCAGATGATTGGTGTTGACGAACCCATCTGTCCAAGGCCGAAGGCGTCAGATCATATTCTCTAACAATATCTGCCCGAGGCTTTCCAGCTAAATGCAGTTGAACAACTTGTTCTTTAAAGTCTTTAGAAAACGATCTTCTCTCTCTTTTAGTCATGATGTTTTTCCTCCGTTGTGATTTGACTTAAGTGTATAAGACCTTATAATTATTGTCCAACTTAGTGTAGCCTATCCAGTTTTGGATAAGTTCCCACATAATAAAAATCCGTGATTATCCTTCCGTTTCAAAACCGGACCTCAAACCACGGAAAGCCTTTATTTACTTATCTTATTACACTCTTACTTCTCAACCCTTGACATCAATACTACCGTCTCAACGTGCGCCGTATGCGGGAACATGTCGACCGGTGTGACTTCGACTAATTTGTAGCCACGGTCCGCAAGATAACGCATATCGCGCGCTTGCGTCGCGACGTTACACGACACGTAGACGATGCGCTTCGGTGCCATCTCGACCATCGTCTCGAGGAACGACTCGGCACAACCTTTACGCGGCGGGTCGACGACGATGACGTCAGGATTGATGCCATCCTTCTTCCACTGCGGCAACACATCTTCTGCCGCTCCACACGCGTATGTCACGTTGTCGATTTCGTTGACGAGCGCGTTCTGTTTCGCGTCCTCAATCGCTTCCGGTACGACTTCGACGCCGTACACGTGCGCCGCTTTCCGGGCGAGGAACAGACTGATCGTCCCGATGCCACAATAGGCGTCGACGACTTGTTCGGTCCCAGTCAGTTGCGCGTATTCGAGCGCCTTGCCGTACAACTTCTCCGTCTGGACCGGGTTGACTTGAAAGAACGAGTGCGGAGAAATCGTGAACGTCAGTCCACCGATCTTGTCCTCAATCGTCTCATGGCCATACAACAATTTGTTTGTCGAACCCAAGATGACGTTCGTCTTGTCCGGGTTGATGTTTTGCATGATCGACGTCACGTCCGGCAGACGTTTCAAGATGTCGGCGACAATCTCGTTCACGCCTTTTATTTTCGTCGTCTTCGTGATCAGGACGATCATCAATTCACCCGAATGGTAGCCGTAACGGGCCATGACGTGGCGGATGACGCCGCGCCCGGTCTTCTCATCGTACGCCGGCACACCGTGCGCCGCGAGCACGTCACGGACGACTTGGACGACCTCATCGTTGCGCTCGTCTTGGATGAGACATTCCTTCATCTCGACGATGTCGTGCGAACGTGGACGATAAAAACCGGCGACGAGGCGGCCGGCCTCGTCTTTGAACGGCACTTGCGCCTTGTTGCGGTAACGCCATGGTTCCGGCATACCGATCGTCTCGTGGACAGGCACATCGAATTGGCCAAGTCGCTTCAACGAATCGACGACACGGTCCCGTTTTTGACGGAGCTGGCCGTCGTAGCTGAAGTGTTGGAGCTGACAGCCCCCGCACTGATAGAAAATCGGGCACGGTGGCTCAACGCGGTCCGCACTCGCTTGCTTCACATCGATCAAGCGGGCGAACCCGTACTGTTTATTCGTCTTCGTCACGACGATCTCCACGGTCTCTCCCGGAAGTGCGTTCGGGACGAACAACGTATAACCGTCGACGCGTGCCACGCCCGCGCCTTCATGCGTGAGGTCGTGGATGTGGACATCGAGACGGTCATTTTTTTGGACTGGTAACATGAGTCTCTCCTTTCCCGATTCAAAAAATAGTGTGTATTGGTTCATACCCGTTCCAAGCGAACGAAAAGCTCGGCGTGTGCGCCACGCCGAGCCGAATCATTCTGCTTTCTCGTTCGCTACGTTGAACAGCTGTTTAATCATCTGTTCGCGTTCATACTGGGCGTTCAAGTCTTCCATCTCACGGATGCGCGCGTTTGGTGCGAGCACCGTCAAGTGACGGAACAAGTTTCGCATCTCGCCCGTGCATTCGCCGCCGTATTCACCGTCGATGTTGAGACTCATCCGTTCCGTCGTCGTCTTCATCTTGACGCGTCCCGTCTTGACGTGCTCGACGAGCGGACTCGACAAGTGTTCGCCGCGGAGCAATAAACGGACGACGTGGATGAACTCGAACAAGTTACACTTGCGCAAGATGAACAAGTCGAACAGTCCGTCGTTCAATGACGCGTGCGGTGAGATCTTCTCAAAGCCACCGACCGAGTTCGAATTCGACGTGAGGAAAATCATGACCTCGCCGCTGAACGTGCCCTCGTCGTGTTCGAGCTCGATATACGTCGGCTTGATGAGTGGGAGCTTTTCCATCCCTTTGACGTAATAGGCGAGCTGGCCGAGCGCCGTCTTCAGTTTCGACGGCACTTCATACGACAGCTCCGTCATGATGCCTCCGCCGGCGATATTGATGAAGTAATGGATGTCGCCTTTTTCCCCTTCAATCTCACCGAGGTCGACCGGCATCTCGAACCCGTCACAGATGACGTCGAGGGCGCCGACGACGTTGAGCGGGATTCGCATCGCCCGGGCGAAGTCGTTCGTCGTTCCGACCGGGATGAGTCCGATCGTCGGACGCGTGTCGAGCGGAGCGAGTCCCGAGATGACCTCGTTCAGCGTCCCGTCCCCACCGGCCGCGATAATCAAGTCGAACTCGGCCTCTGCGGCCCGAACGGCCTCGAGCGTCGCGTCGCCGATCGCTTTCGTCGCGTACGTCGACGTCTCATAACCCGCATCCTCGAGGCGGTTCAAAATGTACGGGAGTTCCCGTTTGATCACTTCTTTTCCAGATGTCGGGTTATAGATGACCCGTGCGCGTTTTCGTTGCATAATGTTCTCTCCCCATGCTCAAGTCGAGCGAAAAGCGAGACACAAGTGCCTCGCCGCTTGTTTAGCGTTTGGCGATCTCTTCGTGGAACAAGCCATCGAGGAGTGCCGGGTTCGCCATCCCTTTCGTCTGCTTCATGATCTGCCCGATGATAAAGCCTTTGGCACGGTCTTTCCCGTTCTTAAAGTCTTCAATCATCTGCGGATGCGCTTCGAACAAGTCGAGGATGTAGCCGCGGAGCAAGTTCTCGTCCGAGATTTGGGCGAGACCGTTCGCTTCGACGTACGCCTTCGGCTCGGCGCCTTCTTCGATCATAGCTGTGAACACGCGTTTGGCGATCTTCGAAGAAATTGTACCTTCTCCAATCAAACGAATCAACTCCGCGAGCGAGCTCGGCGTCAATTTCATCGTCTCGATCGTATCGTCCGATTTGTTCAAGTGGCCGAGCACTTCGCCCATGAGCCAGTTCGCGGCTGCTTTCGGTTCGGCACCGGCAGCAGTCGTCGCTTCGAAGAAGTCCGAGAACTCCCGCGTCGACGTGAGCGCCTTGGCGTCATAAGCCGACAAGCCGTAGTTGTTCATATAACGTTCGCGACGTGCGACCGGAAGTTCCGGAAGCGTGGCGCGGATGCGTTCTTTCCATTCTTCATCGATTTCGAGACGGACGAGGTCCGGCTCTGGGAAGTAGCGGTAATCGGCCGCTCCTTCTTTGACACGCATGAGGATCGTCTTCTTCGCCGCTTCGTCAAAACGGAGCGTCTCTTGACGCATGACGCCGCCCGTGATGAGCAGTTTGCGGTGACGCTCTTCCTCATACTCGAGCGCCTTCAAGACGTTCGAGAACGAGTTCAAGTTTTTGAGCTCCGTCTTCGTGCCGAACGGCTCTTGACCGAACGGACGGACCGAGATGTTACAGTCGCAACGAAGCGACCCTTCTTCCATCTTGACGTCCGAGACGCCCGCGAACGAGAGTACTTCTTTCAAGCGCTCGAGGTAAGCAACAGCATCTTTCGGTGAGCGCATGTCAGCCTCACTGACGATCTCGATGAGGGGTGACCCGGTCCGGTTGAAGTCGACGACCGAGTGTTTCTCGCCCGTGTGGTTCATCTTCCCGGCATCTTCCTCGAGATGGACGCGTTCGATGCGGAACCGCTTCATCTCACCGTCGACTTCGACGTCGACGTGACCGTTGAAGCCGATTGGCTGGTCGAACTGCGAGATTTGGTACGCTTTCGGCGTATCCGGATAGAAGTAGTTCTTGCGGTCGAATTTCGTATCGGTCGCGATTTCGCAGTTGAGTGCCATCGCGGCCTTAATGGCGAGATTGACCGCCTCTTCGTTCAATTTAGGCAAGACGCCCGGGTGTCCGAGACAAATCGGACACGTCTGTGTATTCGTTTCGGCACCGTATGTGCGCGAGCAGCCACACCAAATCTTCGACTTCGTGCTCAGCTCGGCGTGCACCTCGATCCCGATGATCGTTTCAAAGTTCATCGTACGTCCTCCTTAGAGCTGTGGCATCTTGAAACCGCCGTTTGCTTGTTCAAAAGCATGGGCCACGCGGTAGAGTGTTGGTTCACTGAAATGGTTCCCGATGATCTGTAAACCGACCGGGAGACCTTCTGACAAGCCAGCCGGTACCGAGATGGCCGGGATGCCCGCCAAGTTGACCGGAATCGTCATGATATCGTTGGCATACATCGTGAGCGGATCTTCGAGCTGGTCACCGAGTTTGAACGCGACCGTCGGCGCAGTCGGTCCGATAATTGCATCGTAGTCGGCGAATACGTTCGCGAAGTCTTGCTTCATGAGCGTGCGGACCTGTTGCGATTTTTTGTAGAACGCATCGTAATAACCCGAGCTGAGTGCGTATGTCCCAAGCATGATGCGGCGTTTCACTTCTTCCCCGAAACCTTGTTCGCGCGAGTACGTGAACACTTCTTCGAGCGCATCGGCCTCGGCGCGGCGCCCGTAACGGATGCCGTCAAACCGGGCGAGGTTCGAAGACGCTTCCGATGACGCGAGCAAGTAGTATGTCGGGAGCGCATATTTCACCGTCGGGAGCGAGACCGTCTCGACCGTCGCACCGAGCGACTTGAGCGTCTCGACCGCTTGTTCAATCTGTTTACGGACACCGTCTGACACGCCTTCGGCCATGAACTCTTGTGGAAGTGCGAGCTTCATGCCTTTGATATCACCGTGAAGCGATTTCGTGTAATCCGGTACGTCGACCGTCGCTGACGTCGAGTCCATGTCGCAATGACCGGCAATCGCGTTCAACAAGTAGGCGTTATCTTCGACCGTACGTGTGAGCGGACCGATTTGGTCGAGCGACGAGGCGAACGCGACGAGACCGTAACGTGAGACGAGACCGTACGTCGGTTTCATCCCGACGACGCCACAATAGGCCGCCGGTTGACGAATCGAGCCACCCGTATCCGAGCCGAGGCTGAATAAGACTTGGCCGGCCGCGACCGTTGCCGCTGAACCGCCTGACGAACCGCCTGGTACGCGGTCTGTGTCCCACGGGTTGCGGACGACTTTGAACGCCGAGTTCTCGTTCGATGAACCCATCGCGAACTCGTCCATGTTGAGTTTCCCGATTGTGACGGCACCGGCGTCATGGAGACGCTCGACGACCGTCGCGTCATGGGCCGGGACAAAGTTCTCGAGGAACTTCGAGGCACACGTCGTGCGTGTCCCTTTCGTGACGATGTTGTCTTTGACGCCGATCGGCAAACCGAAGAGCGGGTTGTCCAAGGTCTTGGCGAGCTCGTCCATCCGTTTCGCCTGTTCGAACGCGTCTTCGTTGAGCGTCAAGAAGGCACCGATTTTCTCGTCGGTCGCCTCGATGCGGTCAAATGATTCTTTGACGAGGTCGGATACCGTGACTTCGCCTTCTTTTATAAGCGTATGCAGCTTGGCTACACCGTGATCAAATAAACTCATGAAGGGCCTCCTTATTCAAAGACCGCTGGGACACGGACTTGGCCGTTCTCCCAATCAGGTGCCATCCGTTCGACTTCCTCGCGTGGAAGTGAAGGACGAACCTCGTCTTTGCGTAGTACGTTTTTCAAATCTAGGGCATGGGTCGTCGGGATGACGCCCGTCGTATCGAGTTCATCGAGTTGCTCGGCGAACTCGAGGATTTTTGTCAATTGCTCCGTGAAGTGCGTCACTTCATCTTCTGTGATCGCAAGTCGGGCGAGTCCGGCGACGTGCCGAACTTCAGCTTCTGTGATTCGAGCCAAAGGTTCCACCTCCAACAGTTTTCAATACATCGTCCATTATCATACCACTTTTTTAAAAGACAAAAAAGAAAATCCCATCTCGCCAATCTTGATGTCTTTTTTGAAAAGTTAGGGAATGTCCCTGTAATATTGACTCGTTTCCAAAAACGCCTATTCGGTCCGTCCCTCAATCTCATTATGCTTAGAAAGAAGCATTCTTTTTTTCGAGGAGGATCCCTATGTCAATCCGTAACAAACTGATCGTCGCCTTCACCGTCTTGCTCGTGTTGTTGCTCGGGGTGAGCGGCTACTCATTCTATGCGTTGAACGCGTCCAAGGCCGCCCAGCAAGATATGAACGTCTCGTGGGTGCCGGGGATGGACCAAATTCATCAAGTCGATAAACAGCTGCTTGAGATTCGCCAACAGATGATGCGTCACGCCTTGGTCGAAGACGAGGTGACAAAGCAAAACGTCGAAACGAACCTCGACACGGGCATCACGATTCTCGAGCAACAGATGAGCGGTTATGAGTCGACCATCATCACGAAAGCCGACCAGGAGCTGTTCGATCAAGCGACGGACCAATGGACGACATTTAAAACGAATATCGAGGAGCTCGTCCGCATCTCGAACACGGACGGTCAAGCCGCAGCCGATGCCTATATCCGGGACACGGCGACACCGGCCGCCGACGCCCTCTCGAACACGCTCGGTCTGCTCGTCAACTTGAACCGCGACGCGATTCGGTCTGACACGGAATCCGGTGCGGCGCTGTTCGAGCAAGTTCAGTTCACGCTCATGGTCATCATGGCCGCGGCGGTCGTCTTTACAGTATTGATGATGGTATTCATCTTCCGTTCGATCTTCGAACCGCTCAAAGAGTTCAAACTGAAGATGCGCGAACTCGCCACGAGCCAAGGCGATTTGACGACCGCCATCCCGGTGAAGCGACGCGACGAGTTCTCGGGACTCGCCCGCGACTTCAACCAATTCCTCGCCAACCTCCGTCAATTGATCCTTCAAGTGAACGGTGTGTCACGCGGGGTGACCGAACAATCCGCTCACATGTACGACGAATTGAAAGCGCTTGATACGTACATGACGACGACCGCCGCGACGACAGAGGACTTGACAGCCGGCATGCAACAGACGGCCGCGAGTGCACAAGAGATGAACGCGTCGGCCTCCGACATGGAACGGACGCTCCACCATATCGTGACGATGGCCGCCGAGCGAAAAGCCGAGGCCGCACAAATCGATGCCCGTGCCGTCGCCCTGCGTGACCATGCCGTCGAGGCGAAAGCGTCCGCACTCAGTGTCCTGTCATCGACACGTGTCAATTTGGAGAAAGCGATGCAGGATGCCAAAGCCGTCCGGGAAATCGCGACACTCACGAATGACATCCTCGACATCGCCGCCCAGACGAATCTCCTGTCCTTGAACGCCTCGATCGAAGCCGCTCGGGCCGGTGAAGCGGGACGCGGGTTCGCCGTCGTCGCCGATGAGATTCGAAAACTGGCGGAGACGAGCCGGACGACCGTCGAACGGATTCAAGCCAT
Source organism: Exiguobacterium sp. s64 (assembly GCF_018618035.1). Classification (NCBI taxonomy): domain Bacteria; kingdom Bacillati; phylum Bacillota; class Bacilli; order Caryophanales; genus Exiguobacterium; species Exiguobacterium sp. s64. Next base: position 100,791 of record NZ_JACSLH010000004.1, on the reverse strand, counting down.
CTCGACGACCGTGCTCCACTCCGTCGACCATTTAAATGACACGTCGAGCGAGATGCTCGGTTTCCTCGATACGAACGTGTTGAAAGACTATGATCAGCTTGAGGAAGCGGCCGAGCATTACAGTGAGGACGCCGGCCGATTCGAGACGACCGCATCAGAATTCGCCGATGCCGCCGTCGAACTCGAACAGTTGACGTCGAACATGATCGGGGTCATCCAAGATGTCGCCGTCACGGTCAACAACGGGGCGCTCGGCACACAAGAAATCGCCGAGAAAGTGACGATGTCCGTCGACCGGTTCAGTGAGTTGAACCGGGCCACCGAGATGTCCCAACAAAAAATGGATGAGTTGAACGAATTGATCGGTCAATTCAAAGTATGAAAAAAGGAAGCGTCCTCGCATGAGGATGCTTCCTTTTGATTAGGCGGCCGCTTGCCGCAATTCTTTTTGCCGTTCGAGCTCGAAACGCTTCGTCTCGGCGACGACGACACCCGACAAGAACAAGAGACCAATCAAGTTCGGAATCGCCATCAGTCCGTTGAAGACGTCCGAGATGGCCCAAATCAGATTCAAGTTCGTCGTCATCGCGCCGAGTCCGGCGACGAGGATATAGACGACACGATACGGGACGATCGACCGTTCACCGAGCAAGTAATAGACCGAGCGCTCCCCGTAGTAACACCAACCGATGACCGTCGAGAAGGCGAAGAAAACAAGTGACACCGTGACGATGATTTCCCCGATTGGACCGAGGAAGTATGCGAATGACGCTTGCGTCAACTCGATGCCTTGCAGCCCGCTCGTATACTGACCGCTCATGACGATCGTCAAGCCTGTGATCGAACAGACGATGAGCGTATCAATCAATACTTGCGTCATCGAGACGAGCGCTTGCCGTCCCGGGAAATCGGTCTTCGCAGCAGCGGCTGCGATTGGTGCCGAGCCGAGACCCGCCTCGTTCGAGAACACGCCGCGGGCAACTCCGTAACGGATGGCCGCACCGAGCGCCCCGCCGCCGATGGCCTCCGCACTGAACGTGCTCGAGAAGATGGTCGCGAATGCCGACGGAATCAACTCGAAGTTCATGACGAGGATAATGAGTCCGCCCCCGACATAACCGATAATCATGACCGGTACGAACACACTGACGACTTTCCCGATTGATTTGACGCCACCGAGGATGACGAATCCTGTAAGTACCATGAGCACGATACCCGTCACGAGCATCGGAATTCCGAATGACGTATTGAGCGCCATACTGATCGAGTTCGTTTGGACGCCGTTACCGATACCGAACGCGGCAATCGCAGCGAACAAGGCGAACGTCATACCGAGCCATTTTTTCTTCAATCCGTGCTCCAAGTAATACATCGGTCCACCGGCAATCTCGCCCCGCTCATCGACGACACGATATTTGACGGCGAGAATCGCCTCGGCGTACTTCGTCGCCATCCCGATGAAACCAGAAAGCCACATCCAGACGATGGCGCCCGGTCCCCCCAGGACGACCGCCGTCGCGACACCGACCATGTTCCCGGTCCCGACCGTGGCCGCGAGCGCTGTCATGAGCGCCTGGAAGTGCGAGATGTCCCCGCGTTGCGTTTTCTGTTTTTCCGCTTCCGCTCCCGTTTTCGGTTTCGGGAGAAATGCTTCTTTCAACCCGAACCCGAGCCGCGTCACTTGGATGAAGCCGAGCCGGAACGTCAAATAGACGCCCGTCCCAATCAGTAAAATGAGGAGATGTGGTCCCCAGACGAGGTTGGATAGACTCGTCACCCATGATTCAAATTGCTGCATACGCTTATGCCCCCTATGTATATCTCATGTTCACCGTTCCTTCATATTTTTCAGAACATTCTCAACTTCGTCAAGTTGACAAATGAGCCAAACATCTGATATCAGCGTAATACTTTCGTAATATACCTCTCTAACCTATTGAAACACCTCGATTCCGATTTTAGTATTTGAAATAAATTTGTAATGCGAGACGCACAAAAAAACGGCCCCCATAAGGAAGCCGTCCTGCCTCATTTTGTGAGCGCCGCGACGACCTCGTCGACGTGTCCGTTCACTTTCACACTACGCCATTCCTGTTCGATATAGCCGTCCTCGTTGATGAGGAACGTCGAACGGACGATGCCGTAGTACTCTTTCCCGTAATTCTTTTTCAATTGCCAGACGCCGTATAGTTCCGACACCTCATGCGTATCATCGACGAGCAAATCGAACGGGAGCTCGTGTTTGGCGATAAAGTTTTGGTGCTTCTTCTGGCTGTCAGCCGAGATACCGATGACGACGGCCCCGTTCAGTCGCGGTGTCGCGTCGCGGAAGTCACATGCCTCGGTCGTACAACCCGGCGTCGCGTCCTTCGGATAGAAATAAAGAACGACTTTCTGTCCCCGGTAGTCCTCGAGCGAGACCATGTCCCCGTTTTGGTTCGGTAATGTGAATGTCGGTGCTAACATATGATTTCCTCCTTATCCGAACGACGGGTCGACGAGGTTCTCGTCATACCCATCGATCGCTTGTTCTAATTTTTGTTTGAGCGGTTCGAGCGACTCGAGATACTCGACCGGGTCTTCTGTTGCAGCGGCCTTTTTAAGTGCTGCCTCATTGTCGGTATACCACGTCCGGTACGCCTCGAAGTAGTCGGCCATCGTGTCTTGATTCTCCGGCACGGTGAGCGTCTCCGCCATGAGCAAGAAGACGTTATTGTCGGCCTCGAGCGCGACGTAGTCGGTCTGGGCGTTCACTTGGTCATAAATCGGACCGGCTTCATCTTCCGGCACGTCGGCGAGACGGGCGTTCGCTTCCGGATTCACCCCGTACTCGTTCGCCTCGATGCCCGTCAGCATGACTCCGACTTCTCCGATCACGTCGGCCGGGAGCAAGGCCGGTGTGACGACGAGCTTCCACTCATCCTCTTCTTTGATGGCGACTTTCGAGAGCCGGTTCGGCAGTTCGTTGCCATCCGCGTCTTCCATCTCGTGGACGATGAAAGCGACGTCCCCGTCCTCGTTCACCCAGCTCTCGTACATATCGCCTGGTGTGAGCTCGCGCGTCTTCGCGCCCGTTGCCGGGATGGCGGTCAACTCGCCCGCATAATCGATTGCTTTAAGCGCGGCCGCATCCCCGTCCTCGAGTGCTTGTCGATACGACGCATACACCGTTTCAACCACTTCCGGGAGCGGCGCTTTCGTCTCTTCGGCTGTCTCCTCGACCGGCGCCTCTTCTCCCGTGCCGCACCCCGCAAGCAGGGCGGCGAGGGCGAGCGGCAATATCCACTGTTTCATCGAATCATTCCCTTCACATGACGTCCTGTACCCTCATCCTACCACGACTCGATTTCGAGCGAAAACGACACGCTTTTCTGGAAAATTGTTTCACTAGGATTTCACCAAGATTTTCGATACAATACAGACGTAAGCGCTTAACTGCTTGATCACTTTTTAAGGGGGAACGAGAATGATTCCATACAAACATGAACCATTCACAGACTTTACAAACAAAGAGAACGCCGCAGCCATCCAAGCGGCAATCGAGAAAGTGAACGGTGAGCTCGGAAAAGACTATCCGCTCGTAATCGGTGGGGAGAAAGTTACGACGGAAAGCAAAATCACGTCTTACAACCCAGCTAACAAAGAAGAAGTCATCGGACACGTCTCGAAAGCGAACCAAGAGCTCGCGGAGCGTGCGATGCAAGAAGCGCTCACTGCGTTCGACTCATGGCGTCACGTCGACCCGGCCGTCCGTGCCGACGTCTTGTTCAAAGCGGCGAACATCGTCCGCAAACGCAAGCACGAGTTCTCGGCCTACCTCGTCAAAGAGGCAGGCAAGCCGTGGAACGAAGCAGACGCAGATACAGCAGAAGCAATCGACTTTATGGAATACTATGCACGTCAAATGCTCGAACTCAAACCAGGTAAAAAAGTCGAGAGCCGTCCGGGCGAATACAACCGCTATGACTACATCCCACTCGGGGTCGGGATCGTCATCAGCCCTTGGAACTTCCCGTTCGCAATCATGGCAGGGACGGCCGTTGCGGCCATCGTTGCCGGTAACACGATCCTCTTGAAACCAGCATCGACGACACCGATCGTCGCTGCGAAATTCGTCGAGGTCATGGAAGAAGCAGGTCTTCCGAAAGGTGTCCTCAACTTCATCCCAGGACCAGGCGCAGAAGTCGGTGACTATCTCGTCGACCATCCAAAGACTCGCTTCATCAGCTTCACAGGTTCACGTGACGTCGGCTTGCGCATCAACGAGCGTGCCTCGAAATTGAACGACGGCCAAATCTGGCTCAAACGCGTCATCGCAGAGATGGGCGGAAAAGATACGATCGTCGTCGACGAATCAGCGGACCTCGAACTCGCGGCCCAGTCAATCGTCAAATCGGCGTTCGGCTTCTCTGGTCAAAAATGTTCGGCATGTTCGCGCGCAGTCATCGTCGACAGCGTCTATGACACAGTACTTGATCGCGTCGTCGAATTGACGAACGAACTCTCGGTCGGCAATACGGAGCAAAACGAACACTTCATGGGACCGGTCATCGATGCGGCCGCGTTCAAGAAGATCACGTCGTACTTCGACGTCGCCAAAGAAGAAGGCAAAATCGTTGCCGGCGGTAAAGCTGACGACTCGACAGGTTACTTCATCGAGCCGACGGTCGTCGCTGACGTCGCACCGAAAGCACGCCTCATGCAAGAAGAAATCTTTGGACCAATCGTCGCCTTCACGAAAGCGAAAGACTTCAAAGAAGCGATTGTCATCGCCAACAACACGGAATATGGCTTGACGGGTGCCGTCCTCACGCGTGACCGCTCGAACCAAGAGTACGCGCGTCAGAACTTCCACGTTGGGAACTTGTACTTCAACCGTGGTTGCACAGGCGCCATCGTCGGCTATCAGCCGTTCGGCGGGTTCAACATGTCAGGGACAGACTCGAAAGCAGGCGGACCGGATTACATCCAGCTCCACATGCAAGCAAAAACGACGTCTGAGACGTTTTAATCCATCAGCCCGGCTCATCTGAGTCGGGCTTTCTTTCACAAAGGAGGTTTCCCATGGAGACGTTTGACGATTTTTTAGCAACGATTGACGACCCGGAACACCGGGCCAAGCTGGACGACGTATTCGCTTGGGTCCGGAAGACGTTCCCGCAACTCGAGGAGCGCATCGCCTGGAATCAGCCGATGTTCACCGATCACGGGACGTTCATCATCGCTTTCAGCGTGGCCAAAGCACACTTTGCCGTCGCCCCGGAGGCCGTCCCACTCGAGGTGTTCAATGAGCGAATCCAGGAGGCGGGCTACACGCAGACGAAGCAACTGTTCCGTATCAAGTGGAGCCAAGACGTCGATTACGACTTGCTCCGTGACATCATCGCGTTCAACATCGAGGATAAGGCTGGTCACACGTCGTTTTGGCGTTGACCTAAAAAGAAAGAGCGATGACGCGCATGTCATCGCTCTTTCTTGTGCTTATCCTAACGCCACGTCCAACATCATCATGATTGTGAAGCCGAGCATCAACGCCATCGATGCCATATCTTTATGCCCGTTCTCTTGCGACCCCGGGATCACTTCTTCGACGACGACGAAAATCATCGCCCCGGCGGCAAAGCTGAGCGCGAACGGCAACAGCGGCTCCATGACGAGCACGGCCCATACACCGACAAGCGCGGCCACCGGTTCGACCATACCCGATAACTGACCATAGAAAAAACTGCGGCGCCGGGAGAGCCCGTCCCGTCTGAGCGGGAGCGATACGGCAGCCCCTTCCGGAAAGTTTTGAATGCCGATGCCGATGGCCAGCGCGATGGCACCCGTTAGCGAGGCGGACGGGAAATCGGCTGCGACCGCCCCGAAAGCGACGCCGACGGCCAGTCCTTCCGGAATGTTGTGCAGCGTGATCGCCAAGACGAGCAACGTGCTCCGCTTTCGTTTTTGCGGGCGGATACCTTCCGCGTCCTCAATCGGAGATGTCGGATGCACGTGCGGGATCAGTTTATCGACGACCGCCAAAAACAGACCGCCCGCTAAAAAGCCGACGGTGGTCGGCAACAAAGCCGGCATCGCGTCTTGCTCCGCCATCTCGATGGCTGGCGCAAGGAGTGACCAAAAACTAGCGGCGATCATGACCCCGCCGGCAAACCCGAGCATACTGTCCATCAACCGCGCGTTGATCGACTTCGTCATAAAGACGATGGCCGCCCCAAGCGCGGTCATCCCCCACGTGAACATCGTCCCGAGCAGTGCCTGCATGGCCGGGCTCAGTTGAGCCACCCATTCCCACATCACCGTCGCCCCCTTTTCACCTTATTCTTTTCCCGGGACACACGCGTTGCTAACGACAAAAAAAAAGGAGAGCCGGTTCGCTCTCCTCCATACTATTAAAACGCGCGCATCAAGTTCGCCATCTCGATGGCCGCCGTCGCTGCTTCCCACCCTTTATTTCCGGCTTTCGTACCGGCGCGCTCGATGGCCTGCTCGATCGTCTCGGTCGTCAAGACGCCGAAGATGACCGGTACTTCTGACTGATAACTTGCTTGGGCGACACCTTTCGCCGCTTCGCTGCAGACGTAGTCGAAGTGCGGCGTCGCCCCGCGGATGACGGCACCGAGTGTGATGACGGCGTCATACTTCTTGCTCATCGCCATCTTTTTGGCGACGAGGGGGAGTTCGAACGCTCCCGGGACGAATGCGATCTCGACGTCATCTTGTTCGACGCCGTGGCGCTTGAGCGCATCTTTCGCCCCGTCCAGCAAGCGCATCGTGATGAGATCATTGAACCGTCCGACGACGATTCCGACTTTCAAGCCTTTTCCGACTAAGTTTCCTTCAAATGTATGCATTATGATTCTTCTCCTCCAAAGTGGTTCATTTTTTGTTGTTTCGTCATTCGGTACTTCTCGTTCGCCGCATGGGCGCCGACGATAATAGGGACACGTTCGATGACCGTGATCCCGCACGCTTCCAAGGCGTCGACTTTTTCCGGGTTGTTCGTCATGAGCCGGACTTTCGTGATCCCGAGGTCACGAAGCATCGCCGCGCTGACCCGGTAATCGCGTAAATCGGCGTGCAGACCGAGCGCGACGTTCGCCTCGACCGTATCAAGCCCTTGTTCTTGTAGTTCGTACGCCTTCAACTTGTTGAGCAGACCGATGCCGCGCCCTTCTTGTCGCATGTACAAGATGACACCGCCTTCGGCTTCCACTTTCGCCATCGCTGTGTCGAGTTGTGGCCCGCAATCGCAACGATAGGAGCCGAACACGTCGCCGGTCAGACACTCGGAATGGATGCGGACGAGCGGCGCATGTTCGAGTTCACCTTTGACGAGTGCGACGTGCTCTTCCCGGTCGAGGACGTTCCGATACCCGATCAATCGGAAGTCCCCTTTCACCGAGGGGAGCGATACGTCCGCCTCTCGACTGGCGAGGTCTGTCTCCATATAGCGGACGAGCGCCTCAATCGTGATGAATTTTAAATCATGCTCTTCCGCGACGCGTGCGAGGTCCGGCACCCGGGCCATCTCGCCGTCCGGGCGGATAATCTCACAGATGACGGCGACCGGTTCACTTCCGGCGAGTCGCGCCAAATCGACCGACGCTTCCGTATGTCCACGTCGTACCGAGACGCCACCTTTTTTCGCGATGAGCGGGAAGATATGTCCCGGACGTTGAAAATCAGCCGGACGGGCGTTGATGTTCGCGAGTTCGCGCACTGTATGCGCCCGTTCGCTCGCCGAGATGCCCGTCGTCGAATCGATGTGATCGACGCTGACCGTGAACGCCGTCCCGTGTGGATCGGTGCTGTTTGCGACCATCGGCTGCAAGTCGAGCCGGACGGCCACTTCTTCGGCGAGGGAGGCGCAGACGAGTCCTTTCCCTTCCGTGATGAGGAAGTTCATCGTCTCTGCGGTCATTTTATCCGCGAGCATGACGAAGTCCCCTTCGTTCTCACGGTCCTCATCGTCGACGACGATAATCGGTCGTCCCATCTTCAAGTCTTCGACTGCTTCTTCAATCGTGTGGAACATTACCATCCCGCCTTTCCATACCCTTGCGACGCCAGCGATTCGAGCGTCATCGGTTTTTGACTTACGAGTTTTTCCATATATTTAGCTAACATGTCAAATTCCAAATTGACCGCGTCTCCTGCCTGTTTCATCCCGAGCACCGTCTCACTGTAAGTATGCGGGATAAGCGACAACGTGAATCCGCGTTCGGTGACATCAAACACCGTCAAGCTCGTCCCGTCGACCGAAATCGAACCTTTCGGGACGATATAGCGGAGGAGCGACGGCTCACAGCTGATGTCGACATAGACGGCGTTCGCCAGCGACCGTTTTTTGACGATGCGTCCGACCCCGTCGACGTGACCCGAGACGAAATGGCCGCCGAAGCGTCCGTTCGCGGGCATGGCCCGCTCCAAGTTGACGCTCGTACCGGGGCGGACCCCGTCGAGACTCGACGCCTTGAGCGTCTCCGGCATGACGTCGACCGAGAAACTGTCGCGGTCGAACGTCGTCACGGTGAGACAGATGCCGTTGACGGAGATGCTGTCACCGAGCTTCACATCCTCGAGGACGACCTGTCCGGCGAGCGTGAGCCGGAGAGACGGACCGTTCCGCTTTACTGCCTTGACACTGCCAATCTCTTCAACGATTCCCGTGAACATCGGACTCCTCCTTTCGCATGATCAGTTTGATATCGGTGCCGACCGTCTCGACCGATTGAACCTCATACCGTTCGACCGCATCGAGCGGCCCATCATGATGCGAGCGGTAGAAACCGCCCTTGCCGCCGAATACGCGTGGCGACTGGTACATGACCCACTCGTCGACGAACTGTCCGTCCAAGAGTGAAGTGACGAGTGTCGGTCCCGCTTCGACGAGCAGGCGGCCGATGCCGCGTGCGTAGACGTCTTGCAGGACAGCTTCGAGCGACGTGTAGTCGGCGATTTCGACGCCATTCGCTGTCAGCGCGTCACGTTTTGTTTGGTCGTCCGAAGTCGTGTACAGAAGCACCGGTACGTCGGTCGCCGTTCGGACGAGCTGACTCGAGAGCGGCGTACTCAACTCACGGTCGAGCACGATTCGGAGCGGTTGTGTCGTCTCACGGTCGAGCCGGACGGTGAGTGCCGGATCGTCGGCGAGGACGGTGCCGACACCGGTCAAGACGGCATCGACCGTCGACCGCAGTTCATGGACGTCCCGTCTCGCTGCCGTCCCCGTCACCCACTTGCTGTCACCAGTATCGAGGGCGACTTTGCCGTCAAGACTCGTCGCGGTCTTCAAGACGACGTAAGGCCGTCTCGTCTCGAGCGAACGCAAGAACGCCACATTGAGCGCTCGTGCCTCACGCTCGAGCAGTCCGACCTCGACTTCAATCCCGGCCGCTTTCAACCGGGCGATGCCGCGCCCTGACACGAGCGGGTTCGGGTCTTCCATCGCGACGACGGCACGCTTGATGCCGGACTCGACGAGCAGATCGGCGCACGGTGGCGTCTTGCCGTGATGCGAGCACGGTTCGAGCGTGACGTAAATCGTCGCACCGTACGCGGCAGCGCCGGCCATGCGGATGGCGTGCACCTCGGCGTGCGCTTCTCCTGCCTTCAAGTGGGCACCGAACCCGACGACCCGGCCGTCCTTGACGACGACGGCGCCGACGCGCGGGTTGATGCCGGTCGATGAGGCGAACTTGGCCAATTGGATGGCTTGTTGCATGTACTGATTCATAATCTCCCTCCTTGTTTCGCACAAACAAAAAGACCTCAAGGAATGATCCTCAAGGTCTCGGTGGGAGGTGTAGGTCGTCATTTGGGCAAGCCAAATAAGCGTTTTCTTTACAGAAAAACGTACGACGAACTACAGGTCGCGCGGACCTGTTCTGTTTCCTTCTCCCATCCAGACTATACTGTCGGCTCTAGAATCGCACTAGATCCACCGTTCGCACACGTGCGCCCGGGTCACGGACTTAAGGCTCGCGCCTATCACCGCCGGTTGGGACTTTCACCCGACCCCGAAGGAATATTTGTTTGTACGATTCCACTTTAGCGCAAAAATAAATCGATGGCAAAACGAAATGCGCAAAAAGGCGCCGCTCGTTTGAGCAGCGCCTTCAGAATCATGCCAAGAATAGGACGACGAGGAGACCGACGATCCAGCAATAGAACGAGAAATATTTGAGTTCGCCTTTTGCCATGATGTGTTGGAACCATTTGAGCGAGATGGCCGTGAGCGCATACGAGGCGATGAACGCCAAGATGAGCGGTCCGAACAGTTCGCGCGTTTCCGGATTCGTGAACAGCGCCGGTCCATCTAAAATCATCGTCCCGAGACTGACCGGGATGAATAAGAAGAACGAGAAACGGAGCGCCGACTCTTGTTTGATGCCGAGCAGCATCGCCATGACAATCGTGGCGCCGGAGCGGCTGATTCCTGGGATGAGGGCGACCGCCTGGGCAAGACCGATTAAAATCGCGTCGCGGAGCGTGATGCCGCCGTCACCTTTGTTCCCACGCATGTTGCGGATGAACCAGAGCGCGAGGCCGGTCAAGATGAGCGTATAGCCGACCGTGGCGACACCGCCGAGCGTCTCGCCGATCCAATCGCCGAACAAGACGCCGAGCAAACCGGCCGGTACGGTCGCGACGAGCAAGAGTCCGATGAACTTGACGTCAATCATCGTCTCGTCGCTGCGATCTTTCTTAAATAAGAACGTCCATAGACTCGCGATGAGACGGACGACGTCTTTGCGATAAATCGTCAAGACAGCGAGTAGCGAGGCAAAGTTCACGAAAATCTCGAACGAGAGTCCCGGTAATTGGATATCAAACAGCTCTTGGAAGATGACCAAGTGACCGCTTGACGAGATTGGGATCGGCTCCGTGAAGCCTTGAATCAAACCGAGCAGTAAGTAGAACAACCATATTGTCATATCATAATATCCTCTTTTCGTTTTTACATCAATTCCATTATTTTAGCAGACCACCTATTCCACTGACCACCCTTTCAAAAAAATTCGTTATTTTCAAAACTTTCATTGATTAGTCTGAAAATTAAATTTATTATAGAAGAGTACTCAACTGGTGCAACGGTGATGACCCCATTGGCCAGTTGGGTACTTTTTCGTACAGAATATGACATTTCAGTCACCATAAAACTTTTTGTTTACAATTGAACCCATTTACTATTAAATTTGTAATAGAACTGTTACCATTTTTTCTAATTTCATACCAGACCTTAGACCTATCCCGTTTCAAATTTGGTATGAAAAACTTGAAAAATGCACTTATAAATTGTAAAAACTGGCCGATAGTATGATTGTAGAAGCAATTTCGTAATCTTTGTCGGTTCAGATATGAGTCCATGGAAGGAGGAACCATCATTGAGTCAAACGCTATCCACTAAATCCCACCACTTGTCCACCGAGCAACAGAGGATGATTCACTGTATCCGTCTACTCGGCGACTTGTTGAAGGAACGTCCACGTCGCTCTGTGTATCGTCGCTTCGCGATGGAACAAAGCTGGCCATCTCCCGAGTCGATTATCCGACAGTTCGGGTCATGGGCCGAGGCGCTCGCCATCGCCGGCTACGAATGGCATGGAGAGGCGACCGTCGACCTCCCGGATAAAATGCCGAAGTACACGCGCGAAGATATCATCGAGACGCTTGCCCTCTACTCGCGTGACATGGGATCGATTATCACGCTCAAAAAATATCAGGAATGGCGCAAGCTTCATCCGAAAGCACCGAGCCATTACCATATCGTCAAGACGTTCGGCTCATGGCACGATGCGTGTGCCGAGGCCGGACTTGAAGCGAGTGTGACCTATTCCAAATCCGAGCTCTCGAACGCACTCCGTGAAGCGATTCACGAGATGGGCTTTTCTCTTTCCTTTGAAGCGTATCGCGAATGGGCAAAACGAAACAACAAACCATCCACGAAAGCCATCCTTCATCGTTACGGCTCGTGGTCGGCGGCGATTCACGCGGTCGAGTCAGACATCTTCAATCAGAAATTATAATCTTTCATTCATAAGGAGGACGCCGGGTATCCGGTGTCCTCCTTTATTTTGTAGGTGTACCGTTGTCGCTCGTCCTTTCGGCGCCCACGCTTTCTGCAGGCAATCCCGGAGCCGCATCGCTTACGCTGTTGGGTCTCCGTCGGATTGCTGTCCTGCAAGAGTCGGGGCGCCGAGGGACGAGCGAATCGAATTCGATTTAACATTCGTTCAACGGCGCCTAGGCCGGTGCCCGAACTCCTAGGGGAGAGCGATGCAAGGATGACCCCGTAAAGCGCGGTACGCGCTGCGGAGGCATCCGCATCGCCCCAGGAACGGAGGGCATCGGCCCAAGCATCGTTCATGTCGATCAGACAAAAAAGGAGAACACCGATGAGCCGGTGTTCTCCTTCATCATTGAATCCGTTCCGTCGACGTGTCGCGGTAATGGGCGACCCGGTCCCGTCCATTGAATTTCGCACCGACGTACATGGCCCGGTCGGCGTGGCGGAGCAATGTATCGAGATCCTCGTACTCGTGGATCGTCTCGATGCCGATGCTCGCCGTCACCTGGACGCGAATCCCTTCCGATCCGAACGGATGGTTGCGGAGCGCTTGACGAATCTTCTCCCCCGCCACGATGGCCGCGGCCTCATCCATCCGTGGGAAAACGAAGACGAACTCTTCGCCGCCGTAACGGATGACGAGGTCCCCACTCCGGATGAGACGCGTAAACAACACGCCGGCCTCAATCAACACCTCATCCCCGAACGCGTGACCGTACGTGTCGTTGATCGCCTTGAAATGATCGAGGTCGACCAAGAACACCGACAACGGATACGATGCGACATCGTTCAACCGCTCTTTCGTCCACCGCTTGAGCGCCCGCTGGTTCGGGAGTCCCGTCATCGGATCGGTCAAACTTTCATGTTGGAGACGGTTCCGTTCGTCGATCCGTTCGAGCGACCAGGACAGTGTCTTCAACAGGCGATGGAGCTCGACGGCGATCGCCCCGTCGTAAGCCCCGTTCGCCGTCGTCGAGATCATACAGCTGACCGCGTTCGTCGTGCTCGACACCGGTTGGATGACGAGTGCCGAATGATGGAGCTCGGTTTGATGTGCCTGCAGGTCGGGATGCCACTCATGAAGCGAATCATACACAAAGTATGGTTCTTCCGCATCACGGTGCCGTTCGAGTGTGTAGGCGTCGGCGACGGGGGTGGACGTACGGCCGCTGATATCATAAAACGTCCGGTGCTCGTCCCGATTGACTTGGAGCCAGCCGCGCTCGAGCTCGACGACTTCCCGGAGCCCGTTCCAAAACTTCTCGATGAGCAGTTGCTCGTTGTCGACGCGGTACAGTTGCTCTTTCAACCGTTCGACTTGATCGATCTTCGACTGCGTCTCTTCGGTCTCCGTCGCTTTCGATAACCCCATCTTGAGGAGCGACAGGATGAGGAACGTCGCCATCAGCCCCGTGTATCCGAACAGTTGGAACGCCTCGATGGCGACCATCGTGAACAACAGCTCGAGCGAGATGACGAGCCAGTCAAAACGGAGCAAACGCCACATGATCGGGAGCGGGATCCGTTCCCCAATCAAGAACCGCGATAGCAGGAAACTGAAGCCGAGGACGAGGAACAAGACGGCAAAGAACCCAATCAGCGCCGTACCTTGTTCGAGCAAATGAACGTTCGGTCCAATCTGTCCGCCGAGCCGCAAATAGACGAGCCCCGGCAAGACGAGGAGCATCGCCTCGATCAACGTATTGAGCGGATAGAAATGCAAAAAACGCCGACGTCCGACTTTGTTCGTGAACGTCCGGGCCTGAAACGTGAGTAAGAGGAGCTGTCCCATCAACAAGGCCGGCAACAGGCCGTACAAGAAGAACGTCATGAAGACGAACATCTCATGGAACGTAAAGTGAAGGTGCCGCCGCTTGAGCGGGTTCATGACGAACAGGGCGCCGAGCGTGAAGATGAACCAAAATAACGACCAATCAAACGTACCGATGCCGAGCCACATGTAGGCGAGGATTCCCATGAAGACGAGCGACCACGAGAACCAGCTTCTGATGAGGTACTTCCGAAATCGCATCGTCTCCCCCCTTTTCTTTATCATTCCTACATAGTATGAAGGGTTTTGGTGGAAGATTCCAGCCGTTGTTTGAAAGTTGTGACAATGAAAAAAGATCGCGACTCGCGTCACAATCCTGTCATCACTTTGCTTTTAAGAACGAAAAACCGATCGAGCCTGACCCCGTGTGGGCCCCAAGGAGCGGTGCGAGTGTGTCGACCCGAATTTTGGCTTTGTCGCCGAGCTCACGTTTCCACGACTCGGCCAGTTCTGGCACGTTCCCGTGGAAAATCGAGACGTCCGTGCATTCACCCGAATCGATGACTTGACGGAGCGCTTCGAACAACTGGGCTTGCGCCTTCTTATACGTCCGAACCGTTTGATACGGAACGATAAGACCGTCTTCGAAGCGAAGCACCGGCTTCAATTGCAACATATTCCCGATGAGCGCTTTCGACTTCGAGATCCGGCCGCCTTTTTGCATTTGCGTCAAGTTTTGCAAAATCAATTCGATGTGGACGTCCTCGACTCGTTGTTTCATATACGCTTCGACGTCCTCGAGTGTATCCCCACGCTCGACGCGTTCAATCAACTCTTCGAGCATGAGCCCCATCGTGTAGATGCCGGCCCGTGAGTCGATAGCGAGCAGTTTGAACTCGGCGATCTCTGCACCTTGAACCGATGCCGAATACGTCCCGCTCAAGTCCGACGACAAGTGGACGGCGATGCCCATATCATATTGATCTTTGATGCTCTCATACAAAGTGACGAAGTCGCCGATGGCCGGTTGGCTCGTCGAGACGCGTTCACCTGCGTCGATCCATTCGTACACAGTCTTGGCATCGACCTCGACCCCGTCTTTATACGGCTGGTCGCCTTTGACGACGTAGAGCGGAACGATATGGATGTCCGGGTGGTGTTGAATCGAATCAGGAAGGACGACCGTGCTGTCCGTAATATAAGCAATTTTCATAGTAGGATTCTCCTTCAATCAATATTAGTACCTGGTAATATTATTTTATCACAGGTGAAGCGGTTTCACTATTTTTTCAAAATTGAAATCCTATGAAGTTTCACATATTCCCGTCCGCGATATGCTCGAAACGGGTAAAAGATAACATCGGACAAAGGAGGAATCGGTATGATTCACATTCAGCACGTCAATAAAATCTATAAGACCGGGGACGTCGAGACCGCGGCGTTGAAAGACATCGATTTGACGATCAATGACGGGGCCTTCGTCGTCATCCTCGGCCCGAGCGGGAGCGGCAAGAGTACGCTGTTGAACGTCATCAGTGGCCTCGACACGGTGACGTCCGGGACGATCACGTTCGGTGACACCGTCTTGACGGACTTATCGTCCGAGCAGATGACAGCGTTTCGACGCGACCATCTCGGCTTCATCTTTCAACAATATAATCTACTCCAAAACTTGACCGTCTACGAGAACGTTCAAATCGGGGCCGATTTATCGACCGACCCGCTCCCAATCGAAGAGTTGTTGGATCAAGTCGGGTTAGCGGCTGCCCGCGACAAATACCCGTACCAATTGTCGGGCGGCGAACAACAACGCGTCTCGGTCGCCCGGAGTCTCGCCAAAAATCCGTCCATCATCTTCTGCGACGAACCGACGGGCTCGCTCGATGAAAACAATTCAAAACGGGTGCTCGAACTGCTCGAGCGCTTGAACGAGACGTACAACAAGACGGTCGTCGTCATCACGCACAACACGGGCATCAGTGAGATGGCCGATGACGTCATCAAAATGAACTCGGGACGGATCGTGGAGTACACGCACAACCCGGTCCGAAAAGCCGCTCGCGACATCCACTGGGGGTGAGACAGATGCTGTATAAAAACGTATGGAAGACGCTCGCCGGCAAATGGATGCAGCTCCTTGCCATCGCCGTCATCATCGTCATGAGCTCGCTCACGTATACGATGATGTTTTATGGCATCAGCGGCATCGAAGTGCCGACCGAGGAGTATCTCGCCTCATCGAATCAAGAGGATTTTGCCGTCGAGATGCTGAACCGGGTCACGGAAGAAGAGGCGGCCTTGCCTGAGTTGGCGGACTTCATCGCCTCCGGCCGCTACACGCTCTCGGACTTGCGACGTGTCGACGAGGCGGCGTTCGATGACTTGATCGCGGCACGCATCGACGCCGTCGAGGGCGAGATGGACGGCGCGACGCTTGAGCTCCGCGCCTCGAAGCTATTGACCTACCCGTTCGGCTCGAGCGAACACCGCGGACTCGTCTTGAAAGAAGCGGACACGATCAACGTGTCTTATCTCGAGGCTGGCAAGCGGCCTGAGCAAAACAATGAGATCGCCATCAATGCGAAATACGCCGAAAAGAACGGGATTGAAATCGGTGATTCGCTCGACCTCGGTACCCCTTTCACGGTGAGCGGATTCGTCTTGTTCCCGGACTACACGCTCCCGCTGTTTGATGAGAACTTCTTCAATTTGGATCCCGGCACGCAGACACTCCTTTTGATGACGGACGCCGCCTACGACGAGGTGATTGGAACCGAATCGTTCCGCCTTGCCGGTGTCACTGACGGGACGGTCGTGACCGACGTCGAGCTCCCGTTCGTCATCTCGGTCATGGAAACGGAAAACATCATGCGCAGCGGCGCCATCTATAGCGAGATCTCGTCTGGTAAAGCGATGGCGCTCGGCTTGAGCCTGTTCATCGTCTCGATTGCCGTCATCATCGTCGCCATCCTGATTTCGAACATGCTCGAGGCCGAGCGCGGACAAATCGGGCTCTTGAAAGCGATTGGCTACAACCGCCGCCAAATCGCGGGCCCGTACCTAGTCTTCATCTTGTTGTTCGCGACGCTCATGCTCGTCATCGGCTATTTCCTCGGGCTCTACTTCGCCGAGCCGCTCAAAAACCTGTACCTCGATTTCTATCTATTGCCGTCCATCACCATCGCCCAAAGCCCGCTCGTCTTTCTCACGGCTGTCTTCGCCCCGCTCCTGTTCTTCGCGCTCGTGGCGGGAGCCGTCATCTATAAAATCATGGGCGAGAGCGCTCTCGCTTTGCTGTCGCCTCGAGACAACGCCTCACTCAATCGACTGAGCCGCATCGTCAGCCGTCTGCTCCGGAACGCCCGCGGCAAGACGAAGTTCAAATATTTATACGCCGTCAAAAGCACGGGCAGTTTCATCATCTTCTTCCTCGGCATCCTGTTCTCGACCCTTCTCATCGTCTTCGCCCTCATGATGAACGGGGCCGTCGACCGGATGACCGTCGGGGAATTGAATGAGGCTGACTATGCGTACGAGGCGTATACAACGACGCAGCCCACGCTTCGTGACGGACAAGAACCGTTCCTCACCTACCCGTTCGCCTTCGCTCAAGACAACCTTGTCACGTTGAAAGGGCTCGATGCGACGAACACACTCTACCCTCTCGAAGACGAAGACGGGAACGAACTGGTACCGAAAGCGGATGAGATCATCGTCAACGCCTCACTCGCCTTGAAGCTCGGCCTCGAGACCGGGAACACGCTTGACATCGAACTCGACAACGAGACGTTGTCGTACCCGATCGGAGGTATCGCCGACGAATATGCGGGCGATGTCGTCTACCTGCCTCGGGCAACGCTCAGCGAACAATTATCGGGCGGGACGACACGTGATTTGTTCAACGGGATTTACGCGACCGAACGGCCGGACGAGACGGGCTATCCGACGGTCATCTCACGAAGCGGTCTGATTGAGCAGTCCCAATCGATCAATGAGTACATGAACTTGATGATGAACGTCATGATCGGCGGATCGGCCTTGATCGCCTTCAGCATCCTGTTCGTCTTGACCGCACTCACGGTCGAGAAAAATTATTACGTCATCTCGCTCTTGAAAGTGATGGGCTACGACCGGCGCGAGGTCCGCTCGATGATTCTCAATAGCTACTTCATCTACGCGCTCATCTCGGCACTGCTCAGCATCCCGATCGCCCTCCTCATCTTGCGGGTCATCATCGTCGTGTTCGCAGAAGATTACGGCCTCGTCCTGCCGCTCGAATTTGAATGGGTGTACGTGCTGTATACGCTCGGCGCGGTGACGCTCCTCTTCTTCGCGAGCACGTTCATCAGTCGTCGGAAAATCGATCAAATCCCGTTACAAGAAGTATTGAAGACGTATCAAGAATAATTTTTCGCCAAATAGGGCATAATAAGAGAAAAGACCAGGCCTCTCCCTGTGAGGGGCCTGACTATTTGAAGAAGAGGATGATTCTTATATGAACCGTACACAAGTGTTGCTCGCCATTCCAGGAAACTGGTCATCGGCCGAGGCAGTCAGCGAACAAATCAGTTTACATAGCGAAGGCTACACGATGGCTGGCCTACTGCTGTTAGAAGATGAGACCGGAAAAGCATTCACGGTCGAAGTCGTCGAGCGCGACCCGGCTCTCGCCGAAGCGATGATTCATGCCAGCTCGGGCGGTTTCACGCCGAAAATCGCGAAAGGGCTTACCCGCCACACGCATATCGTCTATTTGATCGTCGACGTCAATGACGTGACGGACATCGCGGCGGCCCGCCGTGCGGCCAATGCCATCTTGAACGCCGGCGGACTCGGCGTCATGGTCGAGACGGCTGGGGTCGCCTACTCGAAAGACGAATGGCAAGAGTCGAAAGAAGAAGACCTCGCCCTCCACTACTCGCTTCTCACAGCCATCACGGAAGAAGAAGACGCCTACGTCTCGTGGGGCATGAAAGCGTTCGGTCACGCCGACGTCGCCGTACCGGCCACGCTCGAAATTGAAGACGCGATTCACGTCGTCCATTCGTTCAACTTCCACCTCATTTCGGGTGGATCGATGTTCGGGGACGGGGACAGCTTCACGTTCGAGGACGGCAAAACGTTCACGGTCGAGATGGGTGAAGACGAGCGGACGTCCATCGACAACTTGCTCCATAACCCGTTCGGCTTGATTTACCTCGTGCCACAAGTCGCAGCAGAATAAAAACAAGGGCTCACAGACTTTCGTCTGTGGGCCCTTGTTTTGGTTGCGGCGGCATATCGAGCGGCAAGAAATAATGCGCGCACCCTTCCCAACCGAGCTGTTCACTCAACAGGTCTAACGATGTCCGGAAGAACGCTTGGATGTCACTTGACCGATCGACCTTCTCGAGCGACAAGAAACATTCGCTCATGTTGGCGTCATAGTAGGCGTCCGCTGGTTGAATCCGGTCCGAGGCGAGCTCGGAGTATTGAAACGGATACGGCAAGATAAAGAACATCGGCACGTCGACGGACGCATCCCCGAGCCAAAACCCGAACTCGATCAAGTGCTCATCGAACGCCGCCTTCTCAATCAGTTTGTCTTCCGGGAACGGCTCGAACTTCCCGTAGACGATCATCGACGACACGTCAAAAGTGCCCCAAAACAAAGCCGGTTTCACTTTCCGGCATCGGAGCGGGGCGAGAAACCTCGCTTGTTCCCGCGCGGCATATTGGAACAGCCGCACCCCTTTCAGCGCGGCATCGGCATCGTAAGCGAGCGGCGCCACATCCCGGTCCAAGTATCTGAGTTCTCGCATTTCCTGCGTCTTCGGATTGAGGGTAAGGCGGATGCCGGACGCTTGAAGCGTACCGATGATTTCCATGTAATACGTTTTGAGCGATTTTCCGTCCTCAAGCGGAAACATTGTCCGATTCGACTCGACGTGCACTGTGATGATTCCAGCCGCGACATCGATGTCCAGCTCGAACAACGTCTCCCCGCTCCAGAGCGGTCCGGTCGAAAACCCGTTCACGGTGAGCGGCAACGTGACGTGGGCCCATTGCGGTTCTTGCGGGGCGAGCCCGAGTTTGATTTTCCCTAATATTTGCGACAACAGATGTAGTGTGAGCTTCGTGTCCGCCCATTCGGAGTGGCGTATGATTTCCATCAGCGTTTCCTCATTTCTTCATTCGAACAAGTGACGCAGCTACTCCCCTGATTCCCTGTCCTCGACGCAAACAACCAAAAAAATCCACAGACGAGTGTCTGTGGATTCAACCGCGCATCTCTTGGAGACGCTCGAGTTGATGGGTCAGCTCGCCGATGGGGACGAACCGGGCCCGGCGGAGCGTCTCTCTGCCGTCGAGGAAAAACAGGACGACCGGGACGGTGAAAATCGAGTAGGCGCCGGCAATTTCCGGTACCTCGTCCGAATCGACGGCAATCGCCTCGATATCGGGGAACTCCGTCAACATCTCTTCGACTTGCGGTTTGAGCGAGTGGCAGACGCTACAGGTCGGATGCGAGACGTAGACGAGCAATTGGTCCGAGTCCGCAATCCGGTCTTGTAGCGCCGTGAGTGTGGTGACAGCTTCCATCAAACTCCCTCCTTTACGGTTACGCGTTGAGCCAGAGAATCCCGACCGTCTCAAACCCTGCGTGAACCGCGATCGACGGACAGAAACGCGTCTTGACGATTTCAATGTCAGGCAATTTTGCTTGGATGAGCGCGACGATATTGTCTTGCATCTCCGGCGCGAGCGCCGTTTGGACGAAGACGCGGTTGTTGTGGATGCCGTTCGCGGCGTGCCGACGTTCGAGCTCGGTCACCATCTCGGCGTATGCTTTTTTAAGCGAGCGTGCTTTTTTGAACGGGATGACTTTCCCCGTCTCATCGAGCGTGATAATCGGTTTGATGTTGAGGATGTTGGCGAGGAACATCTCGCCTGACGAGACGCGGCCGCCGCGGCGCATCGTTTCCATGTTGCCGATAATCATGAAGAAGTTCTTCTTATCGCGCCACGCTTCGAGCAAGGCGACAATCTCTTCGACCGACTTGCCTTCAGCTTCGGCGGCAAGACCGAGACGGACGAGTTCTTGCTGCGCCTCGAGCGCTGCGTGCGAATCGACCGTATATACTTTGAAGCCGGCCGCTTCGGCCGCTGCACTCGAGTTCTTCACGGTCGAACTCAAGCCGTTCGAGCAATGGACGGCGATGGCGCAATCATATCCTTCTTCTTTCAAACGTTCATAGCGGGCGATGAAGTCGCCGAAAATCGGCTGTGACGTCTTCGCCTCTTTCTTTTGGTCGATCATATAGCGGTGCAAGTCTTCGAGCGACAAGTCGACTTCGCTATAGCCGCTGCCGTCGACAATCAGTTGAATCGGGACGATATCGACACCGAGACGGGCCGCCTCTTCCTTCGAGAAATTGGCCATACTATCGGTAATCCATGCGATTTTGGTCATAACAAAAATCCTCCAATGGTCGTTCAATTTTTTCCTTTCTCATTATACCTTATTTTCCGGATTCGTTCCTTTCCGACTCATTCGCACGAAAAAAGACAGCCCGACTCGTCGTCGCGCTGTCTTCGGATTCGACTCATCGTGTCGAAATCAGTTTCGTATGAGCAAACTCATCATGCGGCAATTCCATGTTCTTGCCCGACTTGATCTGTTGCAGCGCTTTTAACAGCGGCAGACCGAGCGTGGCCGGATAGACGACGTCTTTATATAGCGTCCGCTTCACGACTTGTTCGAGCGAGAGCGAGCGCCCGTCTTGACTGACGACTTTAATCCCAACGACCTGGTCGCCGATTGTTTGGCCATTTTTACTGAGCAGGAAGTATACTTCCCCGGCCATCGTCACGAGCGTCGGTAAATAGTAACGTTTCACTTCTTTTCCAGGAAACAACTTCTTCCGAATCGTCTTCTCGACAAGTTTCGCTGGTGTTTGAAAAATGAGTTGGTCGATTTGACTGGCGACGGCACGTTTCCAAATTGGGACTGCCACGTTCATCATCCTCTCGTTTCGGTTCTAGGCTTTAGATTCCTCTTTTGCCTTCGCTTGAAACGCCGAAAACGGACAACCCGAGCGCGCGAACAAGTTCGGCGTCACAATTTTGTCATCATAGTGGCGGTGGAACACGTGCGTCGCGGCCGGAGACAGCGGTGGGATGAGCCAGCTCCATTGCCCGGTCACGTCGCGCCCGGCGTCCTGCTCGTTCTTCTCGAACCGTTTGAACTGTTTCGCCGCCGTATGGTGGTCGACAATCGTCACGCCGGCCCGTTCGAACGACTGCAAGACGGCGACGTTCAATTCGACGAGGGCCCGGTCGCGCCAAAGCGTCCGCTCTTTCGACGTGTCGAGCCCGAGCGATGCGCCGACGAGCGGCAACAGGTCATAACGGTCCGTATCGGCCAAGTTGCGCGCCCCAATCTCGGTCTCCATATACCAGCCGTTGAACGGGACCGAGGTGAAGCGCAGCCCACCAATTTCCAGTTCCATGTCGGCGATGGCTGGAACAGCGTGCCATTTAATCGGCCGTCCGCCGAACAAGTCGTACGCCTCGTGCTGAATGTCGACCTCGAGTACCGCATCGTCCGGCAATTCATAGAGCCGAACGTCACTCCCATCCGTGATCAGGAGCGGCAAGATGTCAAACGCAGTCCTGGTCCCGCTCCAACCGAGCCGTTCGGCCTGACGCGTCATCGTCAAAGACAGTGGATCGCCGATGATGCCGTCTTCTGTCTCATATGCCGCATACCGGATGAGTTGCGTGTTCAAGAGACGGAACTCGTTCGGGAGCACCGTCATCGTCGAGCGGATTTTCCCGCCGTTCGTCGCGTAACGCAAGTGGTCGATGAGTGCTTCGAACACATCGTCGAACGTCTCCGCGCCGCGGGCATCCCGGACGGTGAGCGTCTGCCAAAACAGACGGCCGATGCATCGGTTTGAGTTCCGCCAGGCGAGTTTCGCGCCCTCGGTCAACTCGTCGGTCGTGAGCGTATACGTTCCCGTACGGTCGATTTCTTTCGCAATCTCATCGAGCCGGTCCGTCTGATCGCCTTTTAGTTGTGAGAAAAAGTGTCGGGCTGCCTGAATCTCCATCTCATGTATCTCCTCTTTCGTTCTGTCCCTCCCATCTTAAGGGAAACCACACCCGTTTTCTACCCGGACGCGATAAAAAAGCAGGACGATGTGCGGGCTGTTCGATTGAACAAGCATGGGAATGATTTTTCGGAATCGCACATTGAACCGGATGGACATATAAAAAAAACCAGAGGTCGTTTGACCTCTGGTGAACTACTTAACGTTGTTTCACGACGACCGAGCTGTATGCTGGTACATCGACCGTGCCCGAGACGCGTTTGATCGCCTTCGTGCCCGCTTGTTTCCCATCGACGATGAGGTTCCATTGCCCGCTCGGCAATTTCACTTTGACCGTCTTGCCGTTCGCGTTGTGCGTGACAAACAAGTCTTTCTTCTGGCCTGGCGCTTTGTCATCGATCGAGTAGCTGATGACGTTCGCTTCGGCTTTATAAAATTTCAAGTTTTTCTTCACGTCTGTTGCTTTTGTCATGCGAAGACCTGGGTTGTCTTTACGCATTTCGATCAAGCCCTTCATGTACTGGACGTCCGCCTTGCGGTCAGCAGCCCGTTTCCAATCCATTTGGTTGATGCGGTCCGGCGATTTATACGAGTTGTGGTCGCCTTCTTTCGTCCGCATGAACTCTTGACCGGCATGGATGAACGTTGTCCCTTGGCTCGTCAAGAGGATGCTTGACGCGAGACGGTGCATTTTCGTACGTGTCGCTTCCGACGTTTTCGCGTTCGTGAGTTCGAGCTTGTCCCAGAGCGTGTGGTTGTCGTGCGCCTCGACGTACGTGATTGCTTGTGTCGGTTCTTTCGTGAAGCCTTTAATGTCGGCGCTGTAATCGATTTCGCCGACGATGCCTGTCTTGATGCGGTTCTCAAGGCCGGCTTTCCCGTTGATGAAGCCGTTGTCCGAATCGATGAAGACACTGCCTTTCAAGCCGTCGCGGATGTTGTCGTTGAAGTGCGCGATGCCCGGCATCTTGTATGCGTTCTTCTGGTTCGCTTTCTTCGCCGGGTCGAGCGGCGTGCTGAGGTCCCAACCTTCGCCGAAGACGAGGATGGAAGGGTCCACTTTGTTCAACGCCGAACGGACTTGGTTCATCGTCTTGACGTCATGGATGCCCATGAGGTCGAAACGGAACCCGTCCCAATGGTACTCTTGCGCCCAATAGACGACCGAGTCGACGATGAGCTTCTGCATCATCTTGCGTTCCGACGCGGTGTCGTTGCCGACGCCTGTTCCGTTCGCGAAGTCGCCGCCCGCTGTGTAACGGTAGTAGTAACCTGGAACGATCTTATGCAAGTTCGAAGCCTGCGCATCGAACATGTGGTTGTAGACGACGTCCATGACGGCGCGCAAATTATTGTCATGGAGCCCTTGAATCATTTGCTTCATCTCGCGAATCCGGACTTTGGCGTCATACGGATTCGTCGAATACGAGCCTTCCGGTGCGTTATAGTTTTTCGGGTCATAGCCCCAGTTGTACGAAGCATCCGGTTTCGTCTCATCGACCGAAGCCGTGTTATAGTCATACACCGGAATGAACTGGACATGCGTGACACCAAGGTCTTTTATATGGTCGAGACCCGTCTTCGTGGCCGTTTTCTTGCCGTTGACGAGAAGGCGTGTGCCTGGCTCGACGACGCCGAGATATTTGCCTTTGTTTTTGATGCCTGAGTCGTACTTGTCTGACGTGACGTCGAAAATCGACAAGTCGCGGACGTGCGTCTCATAGATGATCGCATCTGTTCGTTTCGCCAATTTCGGCTTCATCGAGTTCCAACGTTTCGGTTTCGTCTCGTTCAAGTCGACGACGACCCCTTGGTCCCCGTTCACACCGACCGCCGTCGCGTACGGATCGACCGCGCGGACGCTGCCTGATGCGTGCTTGACGTTGTACGTGTAACCGATGCCGTCCAAGTCGCCGCGGACGTCCGCGACCCATGTCCCGCGTTCGCCACGCTTCATCGAAATCGTCTTCTTCAAATCTTTATCCGAAGCTGGACGCGTTTTCGGCATGTTCCATAGTTCGAGTTTCACGTCTTGTGCCGTCGGGGCCCAGAGGACGAATTGTGATTTTGAGTGTTTGTACGTCACACCGAGCTTGCCGTCAAAGGCGTACTTCGCATCGAACTCCGGTGACCGGAGCACGTCGCCCGCTTGGAGCACTTTGTCTCCGAACGTCGGGTGCTTCGCCGTGATGACCGCCGCCAAGTCGATGTCGGCCTTGAAGCGGACCGTGACCGACTTGTCGCCTGACTTCTCGAGAGATTCGACCGTTGCGCCTTCGACCGTCAATTCGCTCAAGAACTTGTCATCGATGACGCGGTTGAGCTTGAGTTCCGCTTGGCGGAACGTGTCCGCCTCGAATGAGATGATTTTCGGTGAGCGATCGATTTCAGGTTCTGAGTAGTAAATCGTCGAATCTCCTTCGACGAGCCAAATCTCTTTCGCCGTGCTGAGTGCGAACCGGTCTGGCCCATCTTTTTCGGCCCATTCGCCTTTTTTCGTGACGAGTCCGATGAGCTTCTTCGCGTCCGGGTTGGCGAACTTCACGTTCGCGACACCGCCGAATGCGTCCGTTTCATCAAAGTTGATGCTTTGACCGTCTCCACCGTCTGGCCATGTCCAAAGACCCCAGTCCGTGTATGTATTGTCGTAACGGAAGTAATGAACTTTCATATCCACGTCCGTTGCTGCCGTCTCCCCGTCCGGGTTCGACGTATAGATCTTCGAGTCCCCTGACTTGATCCACACTTCGGCAACTCCGTCTTTAATCATATCGCTCGTGATGAAGCGGTCGTTCTCCGACCCTTTATCTTTCTCCCAGTTGTCCGTTCGGACGATGAGACCGAGCTTTTCTGGTGCATCGACCGGGAATTCGTAGGCCGCCACCTTTCCGAAGTCGTCTTCGCCATTGAAGGCGAACGGTTTGTTCGGGAAATAATCTGGGTTATTCGCCCAAAGCCATAAGTTCCAATCCATTTGATTGTCCGGTGCCTCTTGATAGTGCACGACGACGAGTGTCGACTTGTCTTTCTCGAGAGCGGACGATGACATCGGAAACATTGAGAACACTAGTGCAAACGTTAGCACAACTGCCCATGCCTGTTTCCATCGTTTGTTGACCATGTGGGTCCCTCCTTGTAGCATAATTTCAGGAAAACGCTTACACAAAAATTGTAAACGTTTCCTTTTCGAAATACAATCTTTTTCTAAACAATAGGGAAGTACTCCTATCTCGAGAGTGACTTTGGAAGGCGATGACAAAACGGCACAAAAAAGGCGACCTGATGATGCAGGCCGCCGCATATTAATTCCCATATTTCTTGAACAACTGATAGTTCTTGTTCCCACCCGACAAGTTGTAGACGTCAGTGAATCCGAGGTTACGGAGCACGTTTTGCGCTGCGTTCCCCGTCACCCCACCGTTGCAGTACACGACGGTCGGCTTGTCTTTGTCCATGTCTTTGGCGGCTTCGCGCAAATTGCCGAGCGGTACGTTCACGGCACAGTCGACGCACGCTTTCTCGAACTGCGAGGCTTTGCGCGTATCGATGATTTGCATGTCCTCCCCTGCATCAATCCGTTTCTGCAGCTCGCCCGGCGTGATGAGACGCGCCGATTGGTTCATACTGTTCGCGAGTGCCATGCCTGTGTACATGACCGGATCTTTCGTCGTCGAGAACGGCGGGGCGTACGCGAGGTCGAGATGGAACAAGTCATCGACTTTCGCCTTGAACGTGATGGCCGTGACGAACACGTCGATGCGCTTGTCGACACCTTCGAAGCCGACGATTTGAACGCCGAGCAGTTGGCGTGTCGCCCGGTCACCGATCGCTTTAATCGTCATGTCCTTCCCACCCATATAACCCGGTTTGTCCGGCTTCGTGTTATGAAGCACTTCGATATCGTAGCCAAGTTCACGAGCTTCCCGTTCTGACAGACCGGTCTGCGCGACAGCGAGACCGAACACTTTGAAAATGCCCGTCCCGAGGATGCCACGGTGTTCCAGGTCGCCTCCTGTGATTAAATCACCGAGGGCGCGCCCCATCTTGTTCGCCGTCGACCCGAGCGGACGCCAAATCGGCTTGCCTGTGACGAGCGAGAAGCTTTCGGCGACATCGCCAGCCGCATAGACGTTCTTCACGTTCGTCTCCATGCGCTCGTTGATGGCGATCGCGCCCGTCTCCCCGATTGTGACACCAATCGACTTCGCCAGTTCCGTGTTCGGACGGACACCGACGGAGAGAATGACGAGGTCCGTTTCGACCGTCTTGCCGCTCTCCGTGACGACGCGTTCGACGTGACCATCACCGACCAGTTCCGTCACCGTCTCACCGAGCATGAGTTCAATGCCGTTCTTCTCGAGGTGATCCTCGACGCGGCAGGCCATGTCCTTATCGAGCGGCGGCATCACTTGTGGGAAACGCTCGATGATCGTCACATCGATGCCGCGCAATTTGAGCTGCTCGGCCATCTCGAGGCCGATGAAGCCGGCGCCGATGATCGTCGCGTGCTTCGGATTCGTTGCGTCGACGAAGTTGCGTGTCGCTTCCGCGTTCAGGATGTTACGGATCGGGAACACGTTGTCCGAGTCGACACCCGGGATCGGCGGGATGATGCTCGAGGCACCTGTCGCGAGGACCAACGAATCATAGCTGTCCGTGAACGATTCACCCGTCTCAAGGTTCTCGACCGTGACCGTCTGTGCGTCGGCATCGACTGCCGTCACGTTATGACGTGTCATGACGTCAATTTGATAGCGCTTCTTGAAGAATGCCGCGTCACGAGGCGTCAAATCGTCGCGTGACTCGACTTCGCCGCCGACGTAATACGGGATGCCGCAACCTGAGTACGAGATATCGTAATCGCGATCGTAAATCGTAATCTGTGCGTCTTCATTGTTACGACGTGCTTTTGCCGCGACCGACGTACCGGCGGCGACTGAACCGATGATGACCAATTTCATAAAAAACACTCCTTAACTGATTTAGGCGAGAATTCTCCCTCCTCTAAGCGTCTGGGGCGAAGCCCAGCGTAGGTGGGAGATGAATCGCCCGTCCCTTACACCTTCGGCCACCGCTGTGACGAAACGACGAACAAAAGTTCGTGATTCCGTCAGATTTCCTTGCCCCTCCGCGGGTATCGGAATGGGACGAGCATCATTCTGACACCGGGAAAAGGAGGGACGGACATGCTGAAGGGCTACAAATACCGGCTCCACCCGACGCCGGCACAGGCCGAGTTCCTAGTCAAGACGATCGGCTGCGCCCGCTTCGTCTACAACAAGCTGCTCGAGGACCGCATCGCCATCCACGAGGAGGCGAAGGCGAGCGGCGGGCCGAGGCGGAAGCCGCCGACGCCGGCCTCCTACAAGCCGCTGTTCCCGTTCCTTTGCGAGGCGGACAGCCTCGCGCTCGCGAACGCGAAGCTACACCTCGACACGGCGTTCGCGAGGTTCTTCGACGGGACGGCCGGCTTCCCGGTGTTCAAGTCCAAACGAAAATCGCGCGCCTCCTACACGACGAACAACCAGCACGGCACGGTCCGCATCGAGGCGGGAAAAGTCCGTCTGCCGAAGGTCGGGTTCATCCGGTTCACACAGCACCGCGACTTCGACGGCGAGATCCGCTCCGCGACCGTGTCGATGACGAGGACGGGCAAGTTCTTCGTGTCGCTCCTCGTCGAGCAGGACGACGAGCCATGGATCCCGGCCGAGCACAAGGTCGGCATCGACCTCGGGTTGGAACACTTCGCCACCATGACGAACGACAATCTCGTCACGGAGAAGATTGCGAACCCGCGCAACCTGCGAAAGGCCGAGGCGCGGCTCAAACAAGCGCAGCGCGCCCTCGCCCGCAAGAAGCCCGGCAGCAGGAACCGCGAAAAGGCCAGGCTCATCCTCGCGAAGAAGCACGAGCAGGTCAGGAACCGCCGGCACGACTTCCTCCACAAGCTGTCGCGACGCATCGTCGACGAGAACCAAGTCGTCGTGGTCGAGACGCTCCGAACGAGGGAGATGATGCAGGACCGCCGCCTGGCAAAGTCGATCGGGGACGCCGGGTGGGGCGAGTTCGTCCGGCAACTCGAATATAAATGCAGGTTCTATGGACGGACACTGATCAAGGCCGACCCGTGGTTCGCCTCGACCCAGGTCTGTTCGAGCTGCGGCGAGAACGGCGGCAAGAAGGACCTGCATATCCGCGAGTGGACATGCAGCGCATGCGGCGCACACCACGACCGCGACGTCAACGCGAGCCTCAACCTGCTGCGTCTCGCCGACCGGAACACCTCAGGGCAGGGACTGCCCGACGAGCTTGGCAAATAACCGTGGCTGGTCGAAGCACGGTCTTCCCAAGAAGCTCCCACTTCAGGTTGCGAAGCAAGCAAGTGGTGAGTAGTTCACTAAAGTAGTAGGCTGATATATAGTCCGAGCAACGTGATGGCGAGCGTCGGGATCGTCAAGATGATTCCGACTTTAAAGTATTGACCCCAACCGATTTTAAGCCCTTTCGTACGGAGCACATGGAGCCAAAGCAACGTCGCGAGTGACCCGATTGGTGTAATCTTCGGACCAAGGTCGGAACCGATGACGTTCGCATAGATGAGCGCTTCCCGAATCTGACCGGTCGTATTCGTCAAATCGATGGCGAGCGCGTCGATCATGACGGTCGGCATATTGTTCATGACCGATGACAAGATGGCGGCCAAGAAGCCCATCCCGAACGTGGCGCTGAAGGCGTTCACGGCGAACCAGTCGATGAAGTTGGCGAGCACTTGCGTCAGTCCCGCGTTTTGCAGACCGTAGACGACGATATACATCCCGAGCGAGAAGAAGACGATCGCCCAAGGCGCCCCGCGTAGGACGGACCTGGTCGGCACGGCCGGTGAACGGTTCGCCATGATGAGGAAGAACAACGAGATGACGCCTGCGACGAGCGAGACCGGGATGCCGATGACGTCACTCGTGAAGTATCCGATGACGAGAAGTGCGAGCACGACCCATGACAAACGGAACATTTTATGGTCTTTGATGACCGAGGCCGGCTCGACGAGTTTCGATAAATCGTATTGCTTCGGAATGTCCTTTTTGAAATACAAATACAAGACGAGCAAACTTCCGGCTACGGCGAATACGTTGACGAACACCATCCGCGCCGCATATTCGGCGAAACCGATGCCGAAGAAGTCGGCCGAGACGATGTTGACAAGGTTCGAGACGACGAACGGCAGACTCGCTGTATCGGCGATGAACCCGGACGCCATGACGTATGCTAACACGACCGCGTCCGGAAGCTTGAGCGCCCGCACCATCGCGAGCACGATTGGTGTCAAGATGAGCGCCGCTCCGTCATTGGCGAACAACGCCGCGACGAGCGCACCGAGCAACGTGATATAGACGAACAGCTTCACGCCGCCGCCTTTGGCGATGCGGGCCATATGTAAGGCAGCCCATTCAAAAAATCCGATCTCGTCCAAGATGAGCGAGATGATGATGATGGCGATAAATGTGAACGTCGCGTTCCAAATGATGCCCCAAACGGTACCGACGTCGTCCAAATTGACGACCCCGGTGAGTAAGGCGATGACCGCCATCCCCATCGCCGAGTAACCGATGCCGAGGCCTTTCGGTTGCTTGATGATGAGGAAGAGCGTCACCAAAAAAATCAAACTAGCAATCCACTGCACAATGAGTTCCTCCAATAGTTCTCTATTTGTTTAGCACGTCTGTTGTAAGCCGCGAAGCACGAGGCTGACGCCGTCTTCTGTCGACTCGACGTCGAGCGTGACGTTCTCCGCTATCGCTTCGGCATCTTTCGCGACGGCGAACGTGAGTCCGTCGAAATCTTTCACATCATCCGTCGTTTCCGGAGCCGCGACGACGAGACCGAGTGTCGGGCCACAGCACCCGGCTTCCGTACAGATGCGAACCGATTTTATTTCCTCTTTAATCAGTGCATCTTTCATAAAATCGATCGCTTCATTCGTAACGTTCATGTAACTTCCTCCTTGAGTAGTTGTGACAGTGCCGGATAACCGACCGGCAGTTGTTCTTGCCATGCGAGTAACGTCGGACGCGGATAGGCGTTCACCCGCTCGAGCCATGCCGCCTCGCTCGCGACTTTCGCCGTCAGCAACTTGCTTGTCACATCGAGTGGTGTGAACGATTGGTTGACGACCCAGGCGAACGGTTGAATCTCGGCCCGTTCTAAGTCAGCGACGAGCCGCTCGGCTTCATACACTGGTGTCGCTTCAGGCAACGTCGTGATGACGACGTGCGTCTGTTTCGGGTCGCGCAGTTTTGGTAACAGCTCGCGGACCGCGTCCGGGACGACCCCGGTCGACCGTTCGAGTTCGCGGTGATAACTCTCGGTCGCATCCAAGAGAAGAAGCGTATGACCCGTCGGCGCCGTATCGATGACGACGAAGCGGTTTTTCGCTTTTGCCACTTGATTGGCAAAGGCACGGAAGACGGCAATCTCTTCGGTGCAAGGCGAACGTAAGTCCTCTTCGAGCATCATGCGCTGCTCGTCGTTCATGTCCCCCGCTTCCCGGAACACATCCATTCGGTACTTCTCGATCTCGACTTTCGGGTCAATCGCATCGACGGTGAACGTATCCGGGACGTCCAAACCGATCGTAAAAGCGACATGCGCGGCCGGGTCCGTCGTCGTCAAATGGACGGCGTGTCCTCGCTCACTGAGCGCGACGGCGACGAGCGAGGCGAGCGTCGTCTTGCCGACCCCACCTTTCCCCATCGTCATGATGACGCTCGGTCCGTCCGCCTCGATTTCGTCGACGAGACGATCGATGGATCCGTAACGGTTCGTGTCATAACGTGTGTCCGGGACGGCGACCGTCTCCCCGTTCACAAAACGACGGAGCGCCGGGACACCGACGAGGTTCTCATAGGCATATGGGAGCGTGAACGTCTCAAGGTCGGCGACACCTTTCGGAAGTTCACGGAGCGCCTGTTGTTGACGCTCGATGAACCGTTTCGTATAGCGGTCCGTCCCTTCATCTGAAGCGACGACGCCGTTGATGACAAGTTGCATCTGTTCGATTCCGATTGCATGAAGTTCGGTCGCGGCACGTGCCGCTTCGACGAGCGTCGACGTCTCCGGACGAGCGACGAGCAACAGCGTCGTTTCCTTGCCGTTGGTGAGCGTCTCGACGGCCCGTTTATACTGCAGTTGCTTGTCAGCTAAACCAGCGAGCGGACCGAGGCAAGACGCACCAGTCGTGTTCGTCTCTAAAAATTCATCCCACGCACTTGGCAACGTCAATAACCGCAGCGTATGACCAGTCGGCGCCGTGTCAAAGATGACGTGATCGTACGTCTCACGTGCCGACTCGGACGTCAACAGCTCGGTGAACTGGTCGAACGCCGCGATCTCGACTGTACAGGCGCCGGACAGCTGCTCTTCCATCGACTGGATAGCCACGTCCGGAAGCACGCCGCGATATGGTCCGACCATGCGTTCCATGTATTGTTTCGCTGCCTCTTCCGGGTCGAAGTTGGCGATGGCGAGCCCTGTTTCCGGGACGAGGCGCGGTGTCTCGTCAAGTTCCATCTCGAACACGTCCTGAAGGTTGCTCGCAGGGTCGGTCGAGATGAGCAAGACACGCTTGCCTCGGTCAGCGAGCGTCAAGGCGAGGCTCGAAGCGGTCGACGTCTTGCCGACACCGCCTTTACCGGTCAAAAACACATAGCGCGTTGGTTCGATTGTCGTGAAATCAAAGCGATTCATCATGACCCGCCTCCTTATTTTTTAAGCGTGATGCGGACTTTCGGCTTTTCGCCATCTTGTTTCGCGAACGCTTCGACCGGGAGTCCTGTCAACTCGGCAATCTCCTCGTTCGTCATGTAAGCGCCTCGTTTGACGACGGCACCGTCGACGACCGTAAGTGGGAGCGTCTCAAGGCCGTTCGCGATTTCAGCTTGAACATGGACGTTCTCGACGAATCGGTTCGGCTCGGAGGCAAGGTTATAACGGGCCACATCAAAGCCGCGTTGTTTTAATACGTAATGGATGGTCGCAATCCGCGTCAGCTCCGGATCGATTGAAGGACCACAAAGTCCGGTCGGGCAGCACATGGCTGGTTCGAATACTTCAAGTTTCATCGTTGACTCCTCCTTAAATCGCACAGTCCGTTTCGCAGGCACAATTCGCCTCGACCGTCTCGATTTTGTCGAGCAAATCGATGACGATTGAGTAGAATGGGCTCGTCTCGTTCAATCGATAGTGAATCCATTGCTTGTCGCGGCGCTCTAACAGGAGCCCTGCTTGCCGCATCATCTTCAAGTGGCGGCTAATGGCTGGCTGCGAAATGTCGAAACAGTCAACAAAACTGCAGGCACATTGCTCACCGCCTTGCATTTGTTTGAGCATCGTCAAACGGGTCGGGTCGGCGAGCACTTTGAGCACTTTACTTAAATCATCTACCGTATGCATCGTCATTCTCCTTCTCTGTATAACAAATCCGTTATATAACCTTTACGTTATGAAAATACCATAGTTTCTCATGCGGAGCAATTGTCTTCTCATAAAAAGTTCGGTATGATGAAACACGTTGTGAAAACATGTGTCGGTCGAACGACTTCTTTCATATAATGCGGCGTTTGATCTTCGTGAGACTCGGAGATCAAAGTCAAAAATATATAGAGAGGTGTGTTCTTTTGGAAAAATTGAATACGATCAAACAAGATTGGCTCGGCAACGTCCGGGCCGACGTCCTAGCCGGCTTCGTCGTCGCACTCGCCCTCATCCCTGAGGCGATTGCGTTCTCGCTCATCGCTGGAGTCGATCCGATGGTCGGGTTATATGCGTCATTCATCATCGCGATGGTCATCTCGATTGCCGGTGGTCGTCCGGCCATGATTTCGGCTGCGACCGGGGCGATGGCGCTCGTCATCGTCTCGCTCGTCGCCGACTACGGGTTACAATATTTACTCGCGGCCGGGATTCTCGCTGGGATCATTCAAATTGCGCTCGGCTATTTCGGCATCGCCCGCTTGATGAAGTTCATCCCGCGCGCCGTCATGGTCGGCTTCGTCAACGCGCTCGCGATTTTGATTTTCCAGGCACAGTTGACGAACTTTGAAGGTGAGAGCTGGATTATCTGGGCGCTCGTCATTGGATCGCTCGCCATCATCTTCTTGTTCCCACGCATCAACAAAGTCATCCCGGCACCGCTCGTCGCCATCGTCGTCATGACGATTCTGGCGGTCACGCTCGGGCTCGAGACGAAAAACATTAGCGACATGGGTACGATTTCAGCAACGCTCCCGGAATTTTTATTCCCGAACGTCCCGTTGACGTTTGAGACGTTGATGATCATCCTCCCCTACTCGATCTCCCTCGCCTTCGTCGGATTGATCGAATCGCTGTTGACGGCACAAATCGTCGATGACATGACGGGCACGGATTCGAACAAGAACCGAGAATCAAAAGGACAAGGTATCGCCAACATCATCGCCGGTCTCTTCGGCGGGATGCCAGGGTGTGCGATGATCGGTCAATCGGTCATCAACGTCTCGTCCGGTGCTCGCGGCCGACTGTCGACGTTCGTCGCCGGACTCGCGTTATTTATCATGATCATGACGATGAGCGATGTATTGATGCTCATCCCGGTCGGCGCCCTCGTCGGTGTCATGTTCTTCGTCTCGTACGCGACGTTTGACTGGGGCTCGCTTAAGGCGATGCGCACCGCTCAAAAATCAGATACGGTCGTCATGCTCGTGACGGTGCTCGTCACGGTTGTCACCCACGACTTGTCACTCGGTGTCTTCGCCGGGATCTTGACGGCAGCGATTCTCTTCGCCGCAAAAATCTCGAAAGTCGAACTCGATCGCAGTGTAGACGCCGATCGTGCTCGTTACATCGTGAACGGTCAGCTCTTCTTCGCCTCGACGTCTGAGTTCGTCAATCAGTTCGATGTGACCGAAGACGCCGAAGCCGGTGTCAAACACGTCACGATCGACTTCTCGAACACCCATCTTTGGGACGACTCGGCCATCGGTGCCATCGATAAAGTCGTCTTCAAGTATCGCGAAGTCGGGATCGAGCCGGAACTATTAAACTTGAACAAAGATTCAGAGAAACTGCTCAATACGCTCGCGCTTCACTTGAAACAACAAGAAGCAAACGCTGGCCATTGATTTGGTCTCTACAGGAGTGGACAATCGCGTTCACTCCCATTTTTTTATCCATGGCTCTACAAAATCGCATATACTAAAAGTAGATTGTGTGAAAGAGGAGGACGTTTTTATGGGAAAGGTATTTTTAGCGGCAGACGGATCTGCCCACTCGAAGCGAGCGCTTGAGAAAGCGATCCAGCTCGCCATCGCATCAGACGCATCGATCGACATCGTCCATGTCGTCAGCGCCAAAGAATCGAAAGAAGCCGCGCTCAACTCGACCGGAAAACTCGATCTCGAAGCGAAGCGAAAATTGATGTTACAACCCCTGTTCGACCAAGTGGTCGCGGCCGGGCTCGAATATGAATATATCGAACTTCGTGGGGAGCCGGACATCGAGCTCGTCAAATATGCGAACCATCAACCATACGAGTATGTCGTCGTCGGTTCACGCGGACTGAACACGTTCCAAGAGTTTGTGCTCGGCAGCGTCAGCCATAAGCTCGCCAAGCGCGCCCTCGCCCCGGTCATCATCGTCAAATGATTGTCACCCTTTCTTTACGGAGAAAGGGCTTTTTTCTGTTCCATACAGGAAATAGGTCCTATATGTGGAATGAAGTAGTGAACTCATTTATGAAGGAGGAACATAATTGGACATTACCAATGACTCAAATTTATTGCTCATCCTCTTGCCGTTGCTCGTGTTGCAACTCATCTTGCTCGTCGTCGCCTTGATTGATTTGCTCAAACGGCAAGAAACGAATGGACCGAAATGGGTATGGCTCCTCGTCATCCTATTCATCAACATTCTCGGGCCGATTGTCTACTTCCTATGGGGACGGACGAAGCGATGAACGTCACTCAACTGACGAAACGGTTCGGCACGTTCACCGCGCTCGACGACGTCAGCTTCTCGCTCCGCCCTGGCTGTACCTCACTTCTCGGTGAGAACGGGGCCGGCAAGACGACACTGCTCAACATGATCGCCCGCGTGACGACACCGACGTCCGGACAAATTGTTGGACACGATGCCATCCGCATCGGTTATCTGCCACAACGTCCGGCGCTCTATCCCTCGCTCACCCCTGTCGAGACGATTCGCTATGCGGCCGAGTTGACCGGCGTCACGACTATCGACCCGGTCCATCTGTTGAAACGGGTCGGACTCGAGCCTGTCAATCGACCAGCAGCGCACTTGTCCGGCGGCATGCGACAGCGACTCGGCATCGCCCAGGCGCTCGTGCATGACCCCGAGCTGTTGTTGTTAGACGAACCCGTCTCGGCGCTCGACCCGCGCGGCCGCCGGGAAGTACTCGACCTCTTAAGCGATTTGAAACGAGAGCGGATGATTCTCTATTCGACGCACGTGCTCCCCGATGCCGAGGAAGCGAGCGACTGGGTGCTCCTGCTCCGGAAAGGACGGCTGCTCATGGAAGGGACTGTGACCGATTTACTCGGCTCGAAGTCCTCGATTCAAGTCCGTCTGTTCAATGACGTCGTGACGGAGGATGAGTGGCGAACGCTCCCGGGTGTCAGCCACGTCACCCGCTCCGGGACGACATGGGAACTGGAGACGGACGCGAAAGACGTGACGGAACGAGCGTTGCTGCAGCTGCTGCTGGAGCGCGGTCTAAGACTCCAATCGCTCCATGTCGGGCATCCATCGCTCGAGTCACTCTTTTTGGAGGTGAACGCCTGATGAAACTGGCCATCTTCAAACAAGAGTGGAAAGAGTCATGGCGCAATAAGCGACTCATCTGGGTACCAATCGCCTTGATGTTGCTTGCGGCGATGCAACCGCTCACGCTTTATTTCCTCCCGGACATCTTGGCCTCGGGCGGCAACTTGCCGGACGGGGCGGTCATCGAAATTCCGACCCCGTCACCAGAAGAAGTGCTCATGTCGGCGAGCGAACAGTTGCGACAAATCGGACTGCTCGTCGTCCTCTTGTCCGCCATGCATACGTTCAGTCACGAACGGTCGCTCGGCACGCTCGCCTGGCTCAAGTCGCTCAAGATTCCAGGCACGCGCATCGTGCTCAGCAAATGGGGACATTATTCGCTACTCGCCGTCGTCGCCATCGGCCTCGCCCAATTGAGCGCCGCCTACTATACAATCGTCTTGTTCGATTCGTTCGACGTCACCGATTTCTTGATCGCGACCGGATTACTCATGCTCCATTTCGTCGTCCAGCTATCGATTTTCTTCTTGTTCGCGGCGTTGCTCGAGAGCGGCCTCGTCGCCCTCGTGATCACGCTCGCCCTCCACTTCATCATGTCGCTCCTAATTGGGTGGCTCGAGTGGGACTGGATGCCGTGGCGGCTCGGCTCGTTATCGGCCGAAGTGCTCATGGGCGAGGGTTTACTCGTTTGGCCGATCATCAGTAGTGTCTTGTTGATTGGCGTGACGCTCTTCGTCGCCTCGAAACGGTTGTTGTTCATCAGCCGTTCGTCCTGATGTAGCACCTTCTCAAAATAGTCCTTTAGCCGTCGAGTCAAGGCGGCTTTTCTCATGTATACTTAATTTACAAAATAATACCAATTTTTCAATTCGATTGTGGAGGAACGCCTATGAAGTGGAGTCATGTAGTGGCCGGTTTGGCCGTCAGTATGAGCATCATCCTCAGTAACGATCACGTCCATGCCGCGGCCGGGTTTCAAACGACCGCAACGGGAACGGTCTATATGACAGAAGACGGCACGATGCTGACCGGCTGGCAAGTGATTGACAACAAGACCTATTATTTTGCAGCAGATGGGACGATGACCGTCGGTTGGCAAGCGATCGATGGCGCTACATATTATTTTGAAACAGACGGTGCGCTCGTCACCGGGCGCTATTCGATTGACGGGGCGACCTACTTGTTCGCCGCCGACGGGAAGCAGCTGAAAGGCTGGCAACAACTCACGGATGGGCTCTACTACTTCAAATCGAACGGCGTCATGGCGACCGGCTTTTTAACCGTGGACGGGAAACGCTACTTGTTCTCTCTTGAAGGGAAACAGTTGAGCGGTTGGCAAACCGTCAACGGCGTGAAGCATTACATATTCGAAAACGGAACGATCCGGTCGGGCATGTACACGATTAACGGCAAGAAATACTTGCTCTTGAAAGACGGACAGGTCGCGACCGGCTGGCAACAAATCGGCACGCGCCACTACTACTTCGGTACAAGCGGTGTACGCCAGCACGGGCTGAAAAAGATTGGGACGACCGTTTACGGTTTCCATGAGACGTACGGCTATCGGTTGGCCGGCGTCCAAAAAGTCGCCTCTCGCTATTACTATTTCGGGACGGACGGAAAACGTCGCTACGGTCTGCAGACGATTGACGGCAAAGTGTACGGGTTCCATCCCGTCTACGGCTATCGTCTGCAAGGAAAACACAAGGTCGGGACTCGCTATTACTACTTCCACTCGACCGGCGTCCGTGAGACTGGTTGGAAGTATACGACGCAATACGAATATTTTGCACCGACCTTGACGAAGAAGACAGATTGGCAAGTCATCAACGGCAAATGGTATTTCTTCAATCCGTCGGGCGTCATGTATAAGAACAAACGCATCGGCAACGCCGCGTTCGATGTCCGGGGCGCCTATAGCAACCCGCTCTCCACTTATAAGATGAGCGTGCCGCTCTATCGTCAATTTGCTATGGGCTATCCTTCCGGCTGCGAGTTCTTCTCACTCAAGATGGCGCTCGAGAAAAAAGGACGCGTCGTCAGCGCCGAGACGTTATATCGGGAAATGCCAAAAAGTATGTGGAACGCCCGCTATGAGAATCGGCTCTACCGCTGGGTCGACCCGAACGTCATGTTCACGGGCGACCCGAAAGGCAAGCTCAGCAAATATCGCAACTACGGGATTTATCCGAAAGGCATGATCAACTTCTCGAGCAAATACCGGCCTGTGAAAGACTTGTCCGGCCAAGGATTAGCTTCAATTGAGCGCGAACTCTCACTCGGCAACCCGGTCATCGTCTGGGCGAGCGTCGACTTCATACAGCCATACGGTCACTTCAATTGGTACACCGCTTCGAACAAAAAATTCACCGGTTTCGTCAATTATCATGTCATGCTCGCGACGGGCTATGACAAGAATAACCTCTACATCAACGACCCGTACCGCGGTCGCCTCGTCATCCCGAAAAGCCAAGTCAGCTCTGTCATGGGCGCGACGGGATGGAAAGCACTTGCCGTACGATAATCGTCCAGCCATCGGAAAAATCCGGTGGCTTTTTAGGTACAACGAATCAAATTCAGAAATAAAATTTCCTATTTTATTAACTTTATATTGAATTAAAAATACAGAATGGTACACTTTCCAATAAGTAGTAAAGCGCTTACATTCATAAAGGAGGAATAGTTATGAAGAAATGGATTGGCGGCTTCGCCGCCCTCACGCTCGTCACGTCATCTGTCATGTTGCTCGATGCCGATGCCAAGTCAGAGCCGAAGAAACCGAAAGTCGAGCTCGGGGTCGACCGGTTGATGGCCAATCCTGAAATCTTGGCCGGTAAACGAGTCGGACTGATTACGAATCCGACCGGAATCGATGCTAACATGACGAGCATCGTCGACTTGTTCCATAACTCAGATGATTTCGAATTGACGGCACTGTACGGACCAGAACACGGTGTCCGCGGTGATGCGCAAGCCGGATCGACAATCAGTTCATATATCGACGAAGTGACGGGACTCCCCGTCTATAGTCTGTATGGGGCGACGAAAAAACCGACGGCCGAGATGCTCAAAGACGTCGACGTGCTCGTCTTCGACATTCAGGACGTCGGCACACGCTTCTATACGTACATCTATACGATGGCGTATGCGATGGAAGCCGCAGCCGAGAATGACATCCCGTTCGTCGTCCTCGACCGGCCGAACCCGCAAGGTGGTCTCCGCGTCGAAGGTCCTGTGCTCGACCCGGCCTATTCGAGCTTCATCGGTCTCTATCCGATTCCGCTCAAGCATGGCATGACCGTCGGTGAGCTCGCACGCTTGTTCAATTCGGAGTATCAGATTCAAGCCGACCTCGAAGTCGTCAAG
This sequence comes from Exiguobacterium sp. s64, assembly GCF_018618035.1. Classification (NCBI taxonomy): domain Bacteria; kingdom Bacillati; phylum Bacillota; class Bacilli; order Caryophanales; genus Exiguobacterium; species Exiguobacterium sp. s64. The sequence goes on along the minus strand of NZ_JACSLH010000004.1, from coordinate 60,671 downwards.
ATGAAGGGTTGGAAGCGCTCGATGCTGTACGAGGATACGGGACTCCCGTTCGTCATGCCGTCACCGAACATGCCGACGACGGACACGGTCAACGTCTATCCGGCGACCGGTCTGTTCGAAGGGACGAACCTGTCGGAAGGACGCGGCACGACGAAGCCGTTCCAATTGATTGGCGCCCCGTACGTGAAGGCGCATGACTATGCCAAGACGTTGAACGGACTCGAACTTCCGGGCGTCACGTTCCGCGCTGCCTCGTTCACGCCAACGTTCTCGAAGAACGCGGGCAAACTGTCGCACGGCGTCGAAGTGTACGTCACAGAGCCGACGAAGTTCGAAGCGGTCAAGACCGGCATTACCATGGTCAAGACGGCACACGACCTGTATCCAGACGAGTTCGAGTTCCTCGCTAATGACTTCATCACGAAGCTGACCGGGAACGCCTACGTAAAAGACATGATCCTCGCCGGGGAGTCGCTCGAGGCGATCATGACGAAAGTCGATGCCGAGCGCGATGCGTTCTTGCCGATTCGGAAAGAGTATTTGTTGTATAAGTAATGGCTAAAGTTAGGAAACTTAAATTGATATTTCAAAAGCAAAATAACAGAGCATTGAAGAAATCCATTCAATGCTCTGTTTTATTTTAATTTTTGAGTCCTAACCAATTTTTAAATCGGTCGGCCGTCTCCCCCTCAGCTAAAATCCCGCTTGTTGAATTCATTGTAAAAGGAAGCCACTGATCATCTTCACATCCTACAAATCCCAAGCTTGACCAACTTTCAATAAGTTCAATGAAAGTGTTGGCTAATCGATAGCCATGTCCTTCTCCATCGTCATGACTCAAATAGACAATTGGAGCTTCATCGAGACCGTCTATTAAGTCAAAGGCAATATAATCTCCATTTCCTACTTCACAAAAGACGAGCTTGTTGTGCCAAATTTTGTCGTACTCATCTCCCGCATTTGGAAACACTTGATTGACCCACTCTTTTCGTTCTTCTTCCAATCGCGGAAGGCTTTCGAAACTCCAATGAAAGCTGCCACTAACCGAATCTCTAAACTCGTGTGGAATGATTAAATCTTCAGGCAGAGACCAATAAAAACTGAATCCCCCAGCAAACTTTTGTAGAACACTTTTAAAACTCTTAGGGAAGGTAATTCCAAGCTGTTTTTCCATTTGAAAGATTTGCTCTTCAGAAACGGGTTCGTCGATTACAATTTCCTGAACCTCCCCGCCAATCTGTTGGATCTTGGAAGCAGTAGTGTGAACTCTTTTTTTGAACAACTCGTAATCCATTTCGTTCCTCCCATTCGTATCTTGCAAAGTCATCGATAAAAACAATATATCAGCAGGTTGCTAATGCATATGCATGTTTAGGTTTTTTCTGTTATTTAAAAGGAAAAATGTCTGACTTAAGCACACACCTTTCAATTGTAATCCAATGGTAATACCCATCATCGCCCTATTCAATATATTATATGGTTATATGATCGAAAAAGGAGCTTCCCATTTTGAAAAAACCTGCCTCAGTCTTACTAGCTGCCGCCCTTGCGACCGCGTTCACATTCACCCCGTCGACCACTCCGCTCACCGTCAATCCGACCACGGTCGAAGCCTCATATCGTGAGACCGCCGTCAACACGAAAGGTTTCGTTACGGGCATCAGTCAAATCAACGTCCGCAAAACACCTTCAAGCTCAGCGTCAAGTTTAGGTAAAATTGTTCGGGACGGCACGATGATGGTCCGGACGTCATTCACGACGAACGGGACCCGCTGGTACAAAATCCAATGGGGCACGGGCTATGGGTACGTCCCGGCTGCCTATGTCAAGCTATCGACAGCCGAAGTCGCGTTCACGAAGGCGACGTACGTCGCCCCATCGAGCGTCTACTTAAAATCGCGTCCGCTCACGACCTCGTCGAACGTCGTTTTCCTGCGCCAAGGGATGAAGCTTGAGACGATTTCGTATCGATACACGGGCACGACACGTTGGTACAAAGTGCGCGTCGGGACGAAGACGGGTTATATCTTGGCGAAGCACATCACGTTCAAAGCACCGGCGAGCGGCGTCTTGGGTGAGACGAATGAAGAGCGCCAGGCGGCCGGTTTGTCAGCGCTCTCCGCGTCGAGCGAGGCGAACCGCGTCGCCCAGGTCCGGGCCGACGAGATGGCACGGACGGGACAGTTCTCCCACCAGCTCCGTGAGAACGGAAGCCCAGGGAATACGCTCGACGCCTATAACGTCAGCTATCGCGGTTGGGGTGAAAACATCTACATGGGGTCGAGCGACCCCACGCAAGCCGTCAGTGCCTGGATGAACTCGACAGGTCATCGCGCCAACATCTTGAACGGAAACTTCACCCACCTTGGTGTCGGCGCCGCCAAGAACGCACAAGGGTCGACGATTCACGTCCAAGTCTTTTTGACGAAATGAAAAACCGGGAAGTCGCATTGATCGCGATTTCCCGGTTTTTTTAGCGGCGTTCGTCTTTCAGGCTTTCAAGGTTTTGTTGGGCCTGGCCCGTCTTCTCTTTGGCCGTCCCTTTCACTTGGTCTTTTTGTCCTTCACGTTTGAGCGATTGATTGTCCGACGCTTTGCCGACCGCTTCTTTCGCTTTGCCTGCCGCCTTATCGATTAAGCCATCAACTTTTTTGTTAAGTCCGTCTTTCATCTGAATCTCCTCCTCGTGATATCATGTCTAATTCATGTACCACTGTGAGAAAAACTCAAACATAGTGCTCTTTGACAAGAACCCGGAAACGCGGTCGGACGGTCAACTCGATCGTCGTCACCGTGCGGTTCCGGTCCTCGTTCATGACGATCAACAGTTCGCCGTGATCGCGTCGATCCTCGAGCACCTCGACTTTCCCGACCGTTCGCAGCAGCTGATAGTACAACAACTCCCCCGACGCGTCCTTGACGTTCACCTCAAACTCGTGATAGCTCGGGGAGATTTTAAAATAAAATGACTCCGTCCCGTTCGAGAAACGGAACACCGACTCGTCATAATAAAACGGGAGTGTCGTATCCATCCGTTTCGGCTCGACCGTACAAAACAACGCCCACGCCATCTCATCTGGAAACTTCTCGCTCGATTCTTCTTTGTTGAACTGCCACCCTTTCATCGCGATCCCTCACTTCAACTTCCATTAATTGTCTGAATAATTCGACTATTATAATTCATTCGTCATTGGGTTCGGAAGTTCCTGCAAACGGGAACAAAACATTGTATGCTTTTTCACGTTCCTGATTTGAAAGGAGTTGCGTCCACGTGTCTATCATCGCGCTCGACCATGTCACGAAACGGTTCTGTGAGACAATTGCCTTGAACGACTTTTCACTTCACGTCGAGGCCGGTGAACTGTTCGGCTTGCTCGGACCGAACGGGGCCGGAAAGACGACCGCCATTTCTGTCATGCTGAACTTATATCCTGCCGACAGCGGTACCATCCGTATTTTCGATCATTCGATGCCAAAAGACGAGCAAACGATTAAACGGCGCGTCGGTATCGTCCCGCAGCATGTCTCCGTGTACGACCAGCTGACGGTGTTCGAGAACATTCAATTTTTCGCCGAGCTGTACGGGTTCAAACCGGCCGAGGCCAAACAAAAGACCGTGGCCGCCCTCGACTTCGTCGAACTCACCGCGCACCAAAAGAAACGTCCGCCGGAACTGTCCGGGGGGCTCCTTCGTCGTCTCAACATCGCCTGCGGCATCGTGCATGAACCAGAACTTATCTTTATGGATGAACCGACCGTCGCCATCGACCCGCAGTCACGCAACACCATCCTCGAGAATATCCGCGAGTTGAATCGACGCGGGGCGACGATCATCTATACGTCCCACTATATGGAGGAAGTCGAGATGCTCTGCGACCGTGTCGCCATCGTCGATGAGGGACGAATTATCGCCGAGGGCACGCAAGATGAGCTGAAAGATCAAGTCATGACGCTCGAGACGGCCCGCATCAAAGTCGACGCTCTCACCCCTGGCCTCCTCGAACGTCTCGAATCGCTCGAGCGAGTGAAGAAAGTCGATTACGAGGAACCGTTCCTCGACGTATCACTCGAGAAAGACACCCCGCTCGCCCCGCTCCTTGACGTGCTCCATGACGAACGGGTCCGTTTCACCTCGATCACCGTCGACCGTCCGTCCTTGAATACCGTCTTTCTGGCTCTGACCGGCAAGACACTTAGGGAGTGAGTCCGATGAAACTATGGACGTTCATCAAATACGATGTCAAACAGCAACTGCGTGATCGCTCGACCATCTTTTGGATGCTCATCTTCCCAATCATTCTCATCTTCGGGCTCGGCACGATGTTGTCGGCCATCTTCAACAGCAACTTCTCGCTCCCGGTCACGGACGTCGCCTACGTCGAACAGTCGACCGACGACTATCGGGTACCGCTCGAGACGTTCCTCGCCGACGATGACATAAAAGAGTTTATCCGTCTCGTCCCGTATGACAGTCTGGCCGCGGCCGAGACAGGCGTGAATGACGGTGATGCCGACGTCATTCTCCACTTGGACGGTCCTGACGTGCGCTTACTGTACGAGGAACCGTCGACGATCGAGTTCGACGTGCTCGAGGCCGTGCTCCGGCAATATACGGACGTCGCCAATCAGCAAATCACACTCGCTGAGGCGGGCATCTCCGCCCCGTTTACGCCTGAATCGTTCATCGACAGCGAGAGCGTCGACTTGTCAGGTCGGACCCCGACGTCACTCGAATATTTCACCGTCACGATTTCCATCATGACAGCGTTGTTCGGCGCCTTCTACATCACGGGCATGCTCAGTGAGGAGCAGCCGATGACGGGGAGCTATCTTCGGATCCAAGCCGCTCCGGTCAAACGGATCGAATATCGCCTGGCCCGCAGTTTGAGCCGTTACACGCTCATCTTTTTGCAACTTGTGCTCGTGTTTTGGTTCAGTCACTTCGTGTATCGCAGCTTCTCGCTCGACTACGTTCACTTCAGTCTATTGTTCGTCTCTTGGCTCGCCCTCGCTTTATACGGCACCGCGTTCGGGTTCTTCATCTCAAGCTTACCCCGTATCTCGCGCGCGACGAAAGACGCGATTGTCAACGGGTTCGTCGCTATCATCATGATTCTCTCTGGCGGCTATGTCCCTGGTTTCGACCAAGTGACGCTGAGCGTCGTGCCGTGGGCTAAGTACGTTTTCATGCCGATTTTCATGCGGGAAGGGATGCTTCAGGTGCTCTTGCGCGGTGGAGACACGTCCGTGTTTTGGCAAAGTCTCGGTTGGCTCGCCATCCATCTGTTCGTCTTTGCCGGGATCAGCCTGCTGCTATGGAAAGGGGTGAACCGCCGTGGTGCTATTTAGACATGTCGCCAAGCGTATGCTTCGGAAAAAAGGGCTATGGGTGTTCACGTTCGTCTCCGTGTTCGGGTTCGCCCTCATCCTGTCGTTCCTCAGCTCGACGTCCGCCTTGAACGCCTCGATTGGTGTTCTTGACCGCGACGGCGGAACACTCGCCGGTCGCGTGATTGAAGAAGCGGGACGGTTCGGCTCGGTGACACCGCTTGAGACGGACGAGACCGACGAGGCGTTGCTCCAAGGACAAGACATCGTCTTAGTGATTCCGGACGGATTCTCCGAGGCGCTCTTGGATGGCGAGACGCCGCGATTGTCGTTCAGTGCGACCGAAGGGAGTGACGCCGCATTGATTGAACAAGCGCTCAATTCACACTTGTCCCGTGAGCGACAACTATTGATTGCAAGTGAGTTTGACGAGGAACGGTTCACCGAGCTCGCCGAACGTGAGACGGAAAACGGCTATACCCTCTCGAGCGAGCCGTTCCAACAGAGCGTGGCGACGACGGCGCGGACGCAGGCGTTCCTCGGCCTCTTGTCGTTCGTCATGATGTCGGCGTTCCTTCAGTTCATTCCGTTGTTCGTCGCCGACGACCGGGACGAGAAGATTTATTCACGCCTATTTGCGGCCCCAGTCACGCCCCGGCGTTACATCGGTTCGCTGTTCGTGTCGTTTTGCGCGGTCGGACTGCTCTACGTGCTCATGTTGCTCGCCTTCAGCGCTGTCCTCTATCGACAGGACGTACTCGCGCACCTACCCGTCCTCACGCTGTTGTTCATCGTCTATTTGTTCGTCTGTCTCGCCATCGGGTCGCTCATCGCCATCCTGGCGACGAACCGGGAGAAGGCGAATATTTGGCAGACGTCCGTGACGATGGCCGCTGCCATCACCGGCGGCGCCTTCATCAGTCTGACATGGCTACCTGATACGCTCCAGGTCGTCGGACGCTTCTTGCCGACGTACTGGTTCAATTACGGGGTCGCCCAAATGTACGAGGACCATTTCCCACTTCAATCCGTCCTCATCATGCTCGGGATGGCGCTCGCTGTCTTTCTCCTCAGCGCCTGGGCGTTGAAGAAACGGCCGCTCACATAAAAAGGAGAGCCATCGCGGGCTCTCCTTTTTATAATGCTTCAATCACCTCTGTAACGTCGGCACGACTTTCTTGAAAAACACCTCGACGAGTTCCGGGTCGAACTGCCGGCCTGCTTCTTCTGCGATGACCGCGAGCGCTTCGTCGAGCGTCTTCGCTTTCCGATACGGGCGTCCCGTCATCATGACGTCGAACGTGTCCGCAATCGAGATGATGCGTGACGCGAGCGGGATTTGCTCTCCGCTGATCCCTTTCGGATAACCGTTCCCGTCCCATCGTTCATGGTGGGCGAGCACGATTTCGGACAGTGGCCCATACTCCGGCACCGTGCTCAAGATGTTGTAGCTCACTTCGGGATGACGTTTGATTTCACGCCATTCGGACTTGGTCAACGTGCCCGGCTTGTCTAAAATCTCATTGCTGATCGCGACCTTGCCGATATCATGCAGTGTCGCCGCCGTGACGAGTTCGTTCACATCGGCACTCGTGAAGCCCATCGCCTGTCCGAGTTGCCGCGACAGCTCGGCGACGCGTTGCGAATGTGCTTCTTCGCGCGGGATTTTCTCATAAAGCGTGCGCATGATAAGCTGAATCGAGTAATGCCTCCGACTTTGTTTTTCAGACACTTTATGGTGATACATCCGGTCCTCGGCCAAATTGAACACTTCCGCGATGGAGAGCGCGTCATCTTCCTTTACCGCTTCCCCGAACGATGCCGAAATCGGCAGCCCTTCGATCGATTTGGCGAGGAACAGTTGGCTCAGGCGATCGGACAAGCGGTTCGCCTCTTCAAGTGACGTATTCGGCATGATGATGACAAACTCATCTCCACCGATTCGAGCGACCGTATCCTTTCCTCGAATCTCACGTTTGAGCGTCAACGTCGCCTCGATCAACAAGCGATCCCCGACGAGATGACCGAACGCGTCGTTCGTCAGCTTCAACCCGTTGACGTCGACGACGATCAAAGCGAACGGATAATAGTCCGGCTCGTCGTACGTGATGAGCGCCTCATCGAAGTAACGGCGATTCTTCACCCCGGTCAACTGGTCGTGATAACTCAAATACTCGATTTCCATCTCGTATTTCTTCTTCTCGGTCACGTCACCGATATAGCCGTGCCAAAGGACATGCCCTTCATCAAGCTTCTCTGGACGCGACGATCCTAAGATCCACGTCGTCCGGCCGTCGGGCGTCAGGACACGAAACTCCGCATCCCAAATCGTCAAGTTCTCGTACGACGTCTCAATGCTCGCCATCACGTTCGGATAATCTTCGGGATGGATTTTTGAGAACACGAGACCCGGGTCTTGTTTCATCTCCTCGAACGTAATACCGGTCAGCACCTCGAATCCTCGGCTAAAGAATGGGAAGTGGAAGCTGCCGTCCGGGCGCCGCTCGAACTGATAGATGGCACCGGGCACTTGATCGGACAGCTTCGTGAGCAATCGGTCCCGCTCGGCGAGTTCTTCCTCGAGTTGGACGCGTTCCGTCACGTCTTTGGCGACGGCGTAAATATAGTTGCCTTGGACTTTTGAATGCCACTCGATTGATCGATAGTCTCCATCGATCGTCCGGTATCGGTTGACGAAACGGAAGATGTCTTGGCCAGCTTCGAGCAAGGCGAACGCTTCATTCGTCTTCTCGACGTCATCGGGATGAATCAGGCTCGTGAAGTCCATGTTCTCGAGTTCTTCGAGCGGAAACCCGAGCACACGCTCCCACGCCACGTTCAAATGGAAAATCTCATGATTGGTCAGGGACATGATGCACTCCAAGTCGACGGTCGCGAACCCTTCGAACATCGACTCTTTCGCATCCCCGATTTGCCGGTCCGCTTTCGTCATCTGTTCGAGGATGTGCACGATATACAATTCGACGAGCCCAAGGCGGCTCGCCTCTTTATTTCCTTGCATGACAATCGTCAAATCCCCGTAAAAGACACCGTCCTTCTCGATTTTAAACAAGACGACTTGGCCAAGGTCAAAAATCCGTAAAATATTTTTGATCAGTCGTTTCGGCAACACCCCGTCGACGAGCGGTAAAATGTCGTCGAACACGATTGGGCTCGGTGCCTCGAGTAACTTGGACCGTTTCGGGCTCATCGGCCATTTGCGGCCGACCGGATGGAAGCCTAGCACATCGAGACTGCGCTCGAGCAGTTCATCAATGCACGAGAGCGCTACGGTCGAGTACGTCTGTCCATCATCGTCGACTAAATTGAGCATCACGGCCTTGGCACCGGTGAACCCTCGAATCTGGTCTAGGAAATGTTGGTTCATCAACAATTCTCGTCCGGTCGTCACGAAGCGGTGCGACACGTTGACGAGTTGTTTCAGCGCATTGTTTTCTTGGACGTGCGGTGTGATGTCGTGGAACAGCGTCGACACATGACCCGGACGCTCGCTAAAGACAGACAGTTCATACCAGGCCTTGTTGCGACGTGAGAAATGTTCGAACGTGATGGCTTCGCCACTACTGACAGCACGCGCGACTTGGACGATCCATTCCCGTTCGCTGTATTCAAAATCTTTCAACTTGTCGGTGATCCGTCCACCGAGAAACTGTTCGCGCTTTGCTTTCATGATGCGCTCGAACGCTTCGTTCACTTCATGAAATTCGTAATCGACGGGCTCCCCCGCCTCATCGTAGAGCACTTTAAACTCGACGTAGCCTTGGGGCATATGGCGCAACAAGGATTGAAATTTGGTCTGGTCTAAGTCTGCCACGTCGGTCCCTCCTCCGTTCAATTCTACTTTTCAGTTTACCTCATTTCTTACAAATTCCCTATATTTTCCGAATCGATTCTCGCCAATATGCGCACATTAAGTTTTTGTAAATGACACCTCTCGGCTTGCACCTCCCCATCTCGATTGTTAGTATGATTACGAAAACCGATATCGAAAATCGATTTCAAGGAGATGATGTATGTGGAAGACCGCGTCCTTCGCAAGCTGTTCCTCGGCTTTATTCATATTCACATCTTGCATCATGCTGCCGAACATCCGGTATATGGCGCGTGGATGGTCGAAGAACTTCGAGAGCACGGCTACTCGATCAGTGCCGGCACGCTCTATCCGATTTTACACACGATGGAGCAGGATGGCCTGCTCGTCCGGGCGAACGAGCTCGTCGGAGGCCATATCCGGAAGAACTATACGACGACCGAAAAAGGTCTCGTCGTCTTGGCGGAAGCCCGTCAAAAAGCGTATGAACTATTTAAAGAGATTAAGGAGTGAATCACATGTCTAAACAACGTGTAACGTTTAAAACGTTACTAGAGATTTTATTCGTCTCGACCCGACTCGGACTGACCTCGTTCGGCGGACCGGTCGCCCACCTCGGCTATTTCCATGAGGAGTACGTCCGTCGCCGCAAATGGATGGACGAACGCGCCTACGCCGACCTCGTCGCCCTCTGTCAGTTCTTACCTGGCCCAGCCAGTAGTCAGGTCGGGATCGGGATTGGTATCGTCCGAGGTGGGATTCTCGGTGGAATCACGTCGTTCATCGGGTTCACGGCCCCGTCCGTCATTGCCCTCATCTTATTCGCCCTATTGGTATCGGGACTCGACGTCTCAGACGCGGGCTGGCTTTATGGATTGAAAGTCGTCGCCGTCGCCATCGTCGCCCACGCCATTCTCGGAATGGCCGGTAAATTGACGCCGGACGCGAAGACGCGGACAATCGCGTTCTTCGCACTCGCCGGAGTCCTGTTATGGCAGACGACCTATAGCCAAGTGCTCGTCATCTTGCTCGCCGGACTTGCCGGGTTCTTGCTGTTCAAACCGCAAAACCTCGACGTCAAGTCGGCTTCGTTCCTGCTCTCGAAACGACTCGGGGCGACGCTCCTCGGCCTGTTCGGGGCGCTCCTCGTCATCTTGCCGATCTTACGGGAGACGATCGAGAGTCAATCGGTCGCCATGTTCGATAGCTTTTACCGCGCGGGGGCCCTCGTCTTCGGCGGCGGTCACGTCGTCTTGCCGCTGCTCGAGCGTGAACTCGTACCGGCCGGTTTCTTAAGTGAAGAGGCGTTCCTCGCCGGTTACGGGGCCGCCCAAGCCGTACCGGGACCGCTCTTCACATTCGCGTCTTATCTCGGGACGGTCATCAATGGCGTGCCGGGAGGTCTGCTCGCCACGCTTGCCATCTTCTTGCCAGCGTTCCTGTTGATTCTCGGTGCCTTGCCGTTTTGGGATGCGCTCCGTCGCAACCCGAAAGTCGCGGGCGCACTCATCGGGGTCAACGCCGCCGTCGTCGGAATTTTGATTGCGGCGTTCTATCAGCCGATTTTTACAAGTACCGTCAACGGTGCGATCGACTTCGTCTTCGCCGCTTTCTTGTTCGTCATGATTGCATATTGGAAGATGCCGCCGTGGGCGCTCGTCATCGTCGGGGTCATCGGTGGGATGATCATCGGCACGTTATAACACGAAAAAGGGACTTCATTGCGAAGTCCCTTTTGTCATGGCCGCCATTTCCAGCGCATATAGTTGATGAATAGCTTCACGTACGCCAGCTGCTCGCGGACGACGTACTTCAATTTCGTTGCCGGGGGCGTCTTTGCGTAGAGCGCATCGATCGCTAGGCCAAAATACAGCTTACCGACGAGCCGGGCCCGCCTGACGTGAAAATCGTTCGTGACGATCGTTAGTCCAGGTTCCCCATCCCAAATCGGACGGCTGAACAGAAAGTTCTCGTACGTCGACGTCGACTCCGCCTCGATATGGATTCGCGCCGCGTCGACGCCACGTGCCATCAACTCCCGGGCAATGACGCGCGCTTCCGCCATCCCTTCATCGGGTCCTTGCCCGCCGGAGGCGATCAACTCGACGTGTGGATGTCTGTTCGCATATGCGGCCGCCGCTTCAATCCGGTGCATCAAGGCCCGAGACGGTTGAATCCCGTTCACTTTCGCACCGAGGACGAGCACGTAACGATACGTGCCGTCAGCGTTTTGTCGTTTCATTCACCTCACCTGCCTATCTGTTAGTATAGCGGGCCCCCATGAAAAAAAGCCAATCATCGCGTGGATGATTGGCAGTTTGTTAAAAGCTATCTTCGTAATCCCCAGACATTCCGGAGATGCGGTCGTTATGCATGAACAAGACGAGGTCGACATCGTTCTCTTCGACATAGTCCGTGATATCGACTTTGCCTTCCGTGTAGCGGACGTCAATAGCCGACACCGTCCCGAACGATTCACCGAGGAAGCCGAGCACCGGGTTGGCGTACGAATCCTTCAAGACGAGCACGTGCAAGTCGTTGACCGGATCTTTCTGCTCGATGCGCAGCTGTCCGTAGTTGTCTCCCATGAATACACGATAGAAGTCAGAGAACCGAGCCGTCTCTTCGGCTTCTTCGCGGGCGATGACAGAGTGGCCGCAGTCATCACCGTTCCGGCAGACCTCGGTCGTGAAGCCATCTTTCGGTTCCAACCATTCCAAGTAGTCGAGTTTCTCGACGTACGGGAGTGAGATTTCACGGGCGTGCGAGCCGAAGTACGGTTGGTCGATCTTGTACGTCTCCATATCGGACGCCTCAAGTTTCGGTACATCCTTATAGTCTTCTTGGAGCCGCTCGATGATTTGTTGATACCCAAGGAAAGCCCCGTGGACGTTCCAATGGTGGTCATTGTAGAAATAGATGTCTTCCATCGGTTGATTGAAGATTGTCTCGCCGAGGTCGATGAGTTCGAACTCGGCCCCTTCGACCGCGTCATGTAGATTGCCGCGGCTCTCCAAGTCCCCGCTCATGACGTAATCCGGAATCAACTCATTTTTAGAGGCGAAAGCCGGCTTACTTGGAGCTGAGGCGAAGTAGACCGGGACGTCCTGTTCTTGCATCGCCGCCCCGAATTCCGGGAACAGGCGCTTCATGTTGTCAAACCCGCGCACCGGTTCGTCCGGACTGACGAGCACCTCATTATCGAGGGCGAGCACCCCGTTATTGACTTGTTGTCGGAAAATGTTCTTTTGGAAACCGGCCTGGAGCCCCATCCAACGGTCACGTTGGAACACTTGGTCACTCGAATAGGTTTCAAACGCTTCCATATAGGAGCCATCGCGCACGGCCTTGACCGATGCTTCCGGTTGTTGTGCGAGTTCACGCCCTTCTAACACGGACACTTCCCGATCTTGACCGAACCAATACGTGGCCAGACCGAGAAAAAGTACGCCTAGAAACATACCGAGCAATAGAAAATCAGCGAACCAGGACTTTTCAAGCCCCTTCGGTTTTTCTTTGATCGGGCGTGGACCAGGCTTTCGAGAATCTAACGGCTTCTGCATCGTATTGCTCCTTTCTCTTTAGAAGCGGAAGTAGATAAATGGATTGAACGTGCTCGACACGATATACGAAATCGATAAGAAGAAGAGCACGGTCACGCCCGTCACACGGACAAGTCCGACGATGCGACGAGTCGTCATCGATTTCGTCTCATCGAGTTCTTGGCTCAATAGTTTCCCGACGACGATGCGCGGGATTGGCGTTGCCCCTATGATGGCGATCGTGAGGACGACACCGTATTGAACCAAGTAGTAGAGCGCTTGTTGGTCGAATAGCGGACCGCCGTGAAGACCGAACATCGCCTGTAAATAACTGATCGCATATGGGAAATCGTCGGCTCGGAAGAACACCCAACCGATGATGACGACGAACAGCGTGAACGATAGCGACAGCCAAGACGGCATCGCTTTCAACCATTTCCCAAGAAATGCACGTTCGAGCATGATGAATACTCCATAGTATACACCCCAGGCGATGAACGTCCAGCTCGCCCCGTGCCATACACCGGTCAAGAGCCAGACGATGGCCAAGTTACGATACGTCTTCCACTCGCCTTGGCGATTTCCACCGAGCGGGATGTAGACGTAGTCTCGGAACCAGCTTCCGAGAGACATGTGCCATCTGCGCCAAAACTCCGAAACGGAACGTGAGATATACGGGTAGTTAAAGTTCTCTAAGAAGTGGAACCCAAACATGCGCCCTAGCCCGATGGCCATATCCGAATAACCTGAGAAATCGAAGTAAATTTGGAGCGAATAGGCGATGACCCCGATCCAGGCGAGTGTCGTCGACATCTCGCCGGCCGGCATGCCGAAAATCTGGTCGGCGACGTAGCCGGCACTGTTCGCTAAAATCATCTTCTTTCCGAGACCGATGACGAAGCGCTGAATCCCAGACACGAAGTCATCGATCGTCTCGCGCCGGTCGACAATTTCATCGGCGACCGTCTGATAGCGGACGATCGGTCCGGCAATCAATTGCGGGAAGAACGAGACGTAAAGTGCCAAGTCGAAAATGTTGCGCTGGACTTGACCGTCTTTGCGGTACACGTCGATGACATAACTCATCGCTTGGAACGTAAAGAACGAGATACCGAGCGGGAGCGGGATTTCCGGGTCGTTCAGCGAGAAGCCGAGGACGCTGTTGACGTTCTCGACGAAGAAGCTCGCATATTTGAACACCCCGAGCATCCCTAAGTTCCCGAGCACCATGAGCGTCATCCATAACTTGATTTTCTTTTCATGTTGTCGGTCACGATCGACGAGACGTCCGAAGACGTAGTTCATCACAATCGACGCGAGCATGATCAAGACGAATCGCGGTTCGCCCCATGCATAGAAAAACAGACTCGCGGCAAGCAAAATCATATTTTTGACGGGACGCGGCGAGATGAAGTACAAACCGATGACGATCGGCAAGAAATAGAATAAAAAGACGGTTGAACTAAATAGCATCTGAGTTAGTCCCTTCCTACAAGATTACTCCTCAAACGAGAGATATAAATCGTCGAGTCGAATGGTCCGGGGCTCCGTCGTCTCAATCACATACTTGTAAGAGAGTTTGAAATACTCCGCACCTTCGACTTGAGGAATCGACTCCTCAATCTGGTTGACGCCCGGGTTGAGCGTCAACTTGAAGCGTTTGTTCGAGACACGTTCCTTATCTTTATATTGCATGAAATACATCTCGAGCTTCACGGTCGCATCGCTGAGCACGTGAATCTGTGTATCGAGGCCAATTGTCTTACAAGGGTCCATCTTGGCGTCGGGTAAAAACATTTGTGACGGCGGGATTTCAAATTTCAAATCGAACAGTTGCACATAAATTGAGTCGGACTCACTCTCCGGCATGAACGTAACTTCTGTCTTATACCCTTCTTCACGCATCCGTAAATGGTCTTTTTGAAAGCCGCGCGGATAATAATGATAAATCGCAGGGCGAATTCGTTTGACTGCCATATCGTTTCCTCCGTTTATAAGAAAAGAGTCGCCGTACGCATGTACGAGACAACTCTTATTCTTTTACATTAAGTTATTAGAAATCCGTTGCCAAAATGGCGTCGACGATGCGTCGTGACGCTTCCCCGTCACCGTAAGGGTTCGAGGCTTTCGACATCTTCTCGTAAGCCGTTGCATCCGAAAGAAGCTCATCAGCGAGACCGAAGATGACTTCTTCCTCGACACCAGCGAGTTTCAACGTACCAGCGGCCACGCCTTCTGGACGTTCCGTCGTGTCACGAAGGACGAGGACCGGAACACCGAGTGACGGTGCTTCTTCTTGCACGCCGCCTGAATCCGTGAGGATCAAGTGCGAGATTGATGCATAGTTGTGGAAATCGAAGACGTCGAGTGGCTCGATCAAGTGAACACGATCGATGTCGTGTAAGATCTCGTTGGCGAGTTCACGGACGACCGGGTTCATATGGACCGGATAGACGACTTCGATATCGTCATACTTCTCGATCAAACGACGGACGGCGCGGAACATGTTGCGCATCGGCTCGCCGAGGTTCTCGCGACGGTGGGCCGTGAGCAAGACGAGACGGCGGCCTGATTCACGGATTGAGTCGAGCAACTCGTTCGTGTAGTCTTCACGGACCGTCGTTTTGAGTGCGTCGATGGCCGTGTTGCCCGTGACGAAAATCTTGTCTTCCGGTTTGTTTTCACGAAGCAAGTTCTCTTTCGACGTTTCCGTCGGTGCGAAATGAAGGTCGGCCATCACGCCTGTGAGCTGACGGTTCATCTCTTCCGGGAACGGTGAGTACTTGTTGTACGTGCGAAGACCCGCTTCGACGTGTCCGACCGCGACTTGGTTATAGAACGCCGCGAGCGATGCCGCGAACGTCGTCGTCGTGTCACCATGGACGAGGACGATATCCGGTTTCGTTTCAGCGATGACTTCACCCATGCCTTTGAGCACGCGTGACGTCACGTCATACAACGTTTGTTTGTCTTTCATGATATCCAAGTCGTAGTCTGGCTTGATCTCAAACAACTCGAGCACTTGGTCGAGCATTTGACGGTGTTGCGCCGTGACGACGACGATCGGTTCGACCCCTTCACGTTTCTTCAACTCGAGGACGAGTGGTGCCATTTTAATCGCTTCCGGGCGTGTCCCGAAGACAGTCATTACTTTTTTCATCGATTCGCTAACTCCTCTTCTGTGAGCGGCGGCAAGATATACGTCTCGCCGAGCTCTGTAGATTCGACAACGGTTGTCCGGCGTTTCAACTTATCCGCTTTGAACGCGTCTTGTTGGTCTTTCGATAAGTTACGGAACCATTTTAAAAACTTGTTGTATTCGCGTGCGACTTCTTCGACCGGTCCGTATTCGCGGACCTCGCCGAACTCGAGCCAAAGTCCGAGCGTACAGAACTGCCGGACTTGTGACACGGAGTGGCTGATGAAGAAAATCGTCTTGCCTTGATCCTTGAACTCGTTCATCTTCGTGAGACACTTGTCGGTGAACGTTTGGTCACCGACCGAGAGCGCCTCATCGATGACGAGGATGTCAGGGTCGATATTAATCGAAATCGCAAATCCGAGACGCGACTTCATCCCGCTCGAGTATGTCTTGACGGGTTGATAGATGAAGTCACCGATATCGGCGAACTCAACAATCTGTGGCGTCAGCTCGGCGATTTGTTGTTTCGTCATCCCGAGCATGAGCCCTTTCAATTCGATATTCTCCATCCCGCTCAAGTTCCCGTTCAAGCCAGACGAGATTGCGATGAGCGCCGTCTTGCCTTTTAACTGGATTTGACCGTGGGTGGGCGGCATCACATCCGCGAGCAGGTTCGACATCGTCGATTTCCCTGACCCGTTGATGCCGATGATGCCGACGACTTCGCCCGGCGGCACTTCAAACGTGACGTTCCGGAGCGCATAGAATTGCTTCCCGTTCGTTTTATTGAGGAAAATCTCCTTCAATTTGTCGGTCGGCTTGTTGTATAACGTATAACGTTTTGACACGTTTTCAAATTTAACTTGATACATGATAGCCTCCTCAAATGTAATCGATGAAATATCGACGGAAGCGCATATGGATCATCGAACCAACAAAGAAGAGGACGAGCACGATCGCCCAGTAGTAGAGACCATACGCCCAGTTGTTCGCGAGCCAATCGGTACCGAGGAACATCGAACGATAGCCTTCAATCAAGTAATACAATGGGTTGACTTGAAGAATATCTGCGAGACGGCCGGTCGGAACCCAAAAAATCGGCGTCAAGTACATGAGCATTCGCATGAGCGATTGCAATAAGTTTTGTAAGTCGCGCACGATGGTCGTCAGTGCGGACGTGATTAACGCTAGCGAGTAAAGTAAGGCAAGAGCACTGATCGCCAAGTAAATGAACCAAAGCGAATGCAGCCCCATCGGATAGCCGAACGCCCACATTAACACGTAGGATACCGCCACTAAAATGGCATGGCGATAAAACAACGATAACAGGACGTACGCAGGAATCGTTGAGATTGGAAAGCTCATCTTAGAAACTAACCCAATCTTCGAATAGACAGACCGAGCCGTGGAAGTGATTGCCGCGGCAATAAAGAACCAGACGACAATCCCCGCAACGAGCCATGGCAGAAACGGCACGCCATCAATCGGCCTGCCGCTTCGAATACCAAATCCAAATACAAACCAATAGACTGCGATTTGCAGCAATGGCGTGACGAATTCCCATAAAAATCCGAGGTACTGCATTGAATAGTTGCTCTTCGTCTCATACGTCGCGAGACGCATGATCAGATACTTACTCGACTGCAGTTCTGAAAGAATAGCTTTCGCGGATTTAAACATGTGAATTCACCTTGAATCAACGTACGAGATTCGTTTCCTTTGTAAATTTGTACAAGTTGCCGTAGTTAACGACTGCCACATCCTCGCCAGCTGGCTTCACGATGTTGCGCGTATCAAAGATCATCGGACGACGCATCGCTCCGCTAAGTTCAGCGAAATCGAGTGTCTTGAACTCGTTGTGGTCGACGAGGACGAGGACGAGGTCCGCGCCTGCGATCGCTTCTTCTTTCGAGACGAGGTCGAAACGGCTCGATGTCGACTTCTCGACGTGACCGTCATGAACCGAGATGTTCACGCCACGGTCGAGCAAGAGCTCACAGATGTCGACAGCTGGGCTTTCACGCATGTCGTCAACGTTTCCTTTGTACGTCACGCCGAAGACAGCGACTTTCGCGTCTTCGATGCCCGCAACGAGCTTCTCGACGTTGTCGGCCACGTAGGCTGGCATCGAGACGTTCGTCTCACGCGACAAGTTGATGATTTGAGCGAGGTCAGGTGACTTCGCGACGATGAAGTATGGGTCGACCGCGAGGCAGTGACCACCGACGCCAGGACCTGGGCTATGCAAGTTGACGCGCGGGTGTTTGTTTGCCATCTCGATGACGTCGAGGACGTTGATGTCGAGGTCGTTACACACTTTAGCGAGTTCGTTCGCGAGTGCGATGTTGACGTCGCGGAACGTGTTCTCCATGAGTTTCGACATTTCAGCCGTCTTCGCATCCGTCTTGACGATCTCGCCTTCGACGAATGTGCCGTAGACGCGTGCGCCAGCTTCCGCACAGGCAGGCGTGATGCCGCCGACGATACGGTTGTTGTGCACGAGCTCGTGCAAGATTTGTCCTGGAAGGACACGCTCTGGGCAGTGAACGAGGAAGATGTCTTCGCCCACGACGAATCCAGCTTCTTCAACGATCGGCTTGACGAAATCGTCCATTGTACGTGGCGCGATTGTCGACTCGACGATGATGACGTTGCCTTTCTCGACGAATGGAAGGACTTTACGTGTCGCGTCCAAAACGTAAGTGAGGTCGCACGACTTGTGCTCGTCATCATTGTTTGGTGTCGGGACGGCGATGATGAAGGCGTCCGCTTTCTCCGGTGAGAGTGACGCACGGAATTTACCTTTTGCGACGACGTCGGCTACGACTTCGCCAAGACCTGGCTCTTCGATGTGGATTTCACCACGGTTCAATTTATCTACGACGTTTTGAGAGATATCTACCCCAACGACGTCGACGCCGTATTTAGCGAAGACTGCCGATGTCGGCAAACCAATATACCCAAGACCTACTGTACATACTTTCATTTGTAGTAACCTCCAAGTGTGTGTGTGCCCTGCGATTTCTCAGTGCGAGCATGTCCATCATTTTATTTCAGTTTCGACAATAAAACAATACTCATTATACTCTTGAACAAATCAGCCGAGCAATTACATTTTAATGACAAATCAATGTTTTTCCGTTTCGGACAACGCCTCTAGTATAAGCTGTTCCAGCTTTTTAGCAAGTGTTTCGACCGCGAAGTGCTCAAACGCATAGGCTTGAAGCGGTTTTGCGGCTTCGAGCAAACGGTCTGAATCGTCGGCGTACGAGCGAATGATGTCGACGGCGTCGGACACATTTTCGAGCAATACGTCGTCCGGATAAATCGTCTCGCTTCCCGTCCAGTGACGGATGAGCGGATACGTCCCCGACGTCATCGCTTCGGCCGGAGCCAAATGGAAGCTCTCAAGATCGCTCATCGAGAGGACGAAACCGATCTTTTGCAACCATTCCGGCACGTCGTCGCCGTGGCCGTCGAACTGGACGCTCGATTGGAATTGCGGCTCTTCGAGACGGGCGAGCAACTTGTCGTAATACGCCCGCTCCTCTTCCCGCTTGTTGATCCAGTAGATCTCGTTCGGGTGATGTCCTTTAATGAAGAGTTTATAGCGGCTGTCTTGTTGTAACAGCTGCTCGAGCAAATCGAGCGCCAAATCGAGCCGTTTCAGTTTCGGGTTGACGCCGATCATACCGAGGTGGAACGTCAAATCTTGTTTCACTTTCGGCTGCGCCAAACGCTTGCCGTCGACGGCGTTATAAATCATCGTCATCTTATGGCGCGGAATGCGGAACAGACGGTACATCTCTTCGAGCATATACGGCGAGACGAGGATGATTTTGTCGATGTTGTGCAAGTTGTATTGGCGCGGGAATGGCGTCTCTTTCTCTTGACGGTGAATCCGGACGATCAGCTTCTGGTGCGGCAGCTTATGCTCCGAGTACCAGACGGCGTTGCCGAGTCCCCACTCACAGAAGATGATGTCGGCCTGCTCAAGACATGCCTTACTATGGTTGACGTTGTGAATCTTATGGCCATCCCATTGGTCGACGAGCACGTTGAAGCGCGGGTTCTCCGAGAACTGCTTCATGAACAGCTTCAAGAACTTCAAGTCATGACCGGCGAAGACGATCGTCAACTTCTTCATCGCCCACAACTCGTCGCGCAGACGCGCGTACGTGTTCGTGAACGTGTAGTACTGGGCCATGTCGTACAAGCGCTTGGCGGCCTCACGGTAGATGCCTGCGTCCGTGAGTGCGAGGCGTGCCTTGTCGATGAACTCCGTCTCCGAGTTGACGAAGAGCGGATAGTCCGCCCCGAGGATGAGCTCGTGCATCGGGTTACGGTTGAGTAGTACCGGTTTTCCGAGCGCCCCGTATTCGAGCAGCTTCGTCGACAGCTCGAGCGAGGCATCGAGTTCCGGATGGCGCCAAGATACGCCGACCGCACTCGACTCGATTAACGTCTCGACGTCGCGGCGCGGGATGCCTTTCAGCCACGTCACGCCTGGATCGTGACCGAGTCGATGTGTCACGTCTTTGCGGAAGTTCGGGTTGTTCGGGTCTTGATTGAACTTGTCCCCGGCGACGTGAAGCTCGGCCGCCGGATGTATGCCACGCAGTTTCGCGAACGCCGTCAAAATCTCGCTCGAATACCAGAGCGGGGCGAATTTGCCGGTATAGACGAGGCGGTCGTTCGGTTTCGTGAACGATGGTGTCGCCTCTTTCACGTTCGGAATCATCGGGTTCAAGATGAGGAACGGACGCTCTGTCGGAAGGAACGTTTCAAAATAATCTTTCATCGCCGACGTCTGGCAAAGCATGCGGGCCGAGCGTGAGGCGATTTGTTTCAAGCGGGCAAGCTCTTCGTCCGACGCCTGCGTATGGTCGTGCGTGAAATCCGTGATATACGTCCACGTCTTCGCCATCGTGTCTTCATATGCTGACAAGTTGTAGGCGAGCTGGAAGCCGCGGATGAACGCCAAGTCGTACGACCCGCTCATCATGAGCTCATGGATGAGCTGGGCCGCCTCAGACGGCTCGAGCACTTTCTTCTCGTAATAAGGTTCGTCCTTCTTCGGTGACGTCTCGCTGAACACGTCGAGGAAACGGACGTTCGGCAACTCACGAATCGACGCCGTCACTTCCGGCTTCACGATCGAGCGTTTCAATAAGATATCGACGTGAATCGACGGGTCTTGTTTCAACATATGAACGACGGATGTCAGCCAAATGGCCGACCCGTCGATCAAGTTCAAGTTCACGTCCCCATAGACGAGGACGCGGAGCGGTGCTTTCGTCATAACGTTACCTCCTGGACCATTGCGTCGGAGAGATTAGCTCCGCCTTTGACGTATTGATACGGGTCGATGCTGAAAATGCGCTCCCCGGACTGGGCCAGTTCTTGGAGTGACGCATCTTTCGTCAACACGTCGAGTGCCTCTTTCACGCTATAGAAGCGGAGTGCCGCCGGTTTGACGAGCGAACGTGTCGGCACAGCGTCGAACACGTAGCGATAGCTCGCATCTGTGTCTTGTTTCTCGAGCGTCCCGTCAAACGTGTAATGGTCGCCTTTCGTCAAGATGTTGGCGTCGGCATAACGCGCCGCCAAAATATAATCGGACACGTACGACGGGCCGTAGTAGTCTTCCCGGTTGACGTACGCCATCCATTCGAAGCCGTCCAAAATCTCGGACAAGGCGTTGTACTGCGTCAAATAGCTGAGCATGAACGTCGAGATCTCCTCGGTGTTGTACTCGTTATAGACGTCGATGTAACCGTCGAACTTGTCGAGGAACACGACGAGATGCGTGTGGGCATAGTCTTGCGCTTGATAGATCGACACGACACGCTCCATCTCTTCTTTCGAGCGGACGATGGCGACCATGGCGACTTTGGCGTGATCGACCCGATACGGGATGCCGATCGCACCGACGACTTGGGCGAGTCGTTGCGTGTACGTGTGATACGTCAACACGTGACGCATCCCGCGCATGGCGACGTCCTCATAGAACGCGTCATCCGTCAACAGCTTCTTGAACGTCTCGTCGAGCATGGCATCTCCCTCATCGAGGAAGACGTAATCGCCGAGCATCTGCTTGACGCCAATCGAACGCGTGCTGACGACCGGTGTCGCACAGGCGAGTCCTTCGAACACACGACGCGAGAACATCGTCGGCGAATCGTTGACCGAGTTGACGTTCAGCATGACTTTGAAGCCTTTGTATGCTTTCGCGATCTGGTTATATTTCAAACTGCCGCGAATCGAGTCACGGAACTGCTCCGGGAATTGGAGCTGGTCCGTCTCGCCGCGTTGGTTCATCTCATAGTTGCGGTCATAGATGACGAGGCCGTAACGGTTCGCTGCGGCGAACAGGCGGTCCATATCTTGACGACGCGACTCATGACGGTTCGCGTAATACGAGCCCGCGAACGATGCGTACGGTTCACGCGTACCCGGCAAGCGAATCGGGTTGTGCTCTTTCGGTTGCGCGGCGAACGGGAGCGCGCCGACGCGGTCGTGACCGCAGTCGCGGATATAATCCTCGACTCGATTCTCGTCGGTCGTGTAGACGTAGTCAAACCGTTTGGCTGTCTCGATGAAGCGATCGTAGTGGATCGGGTCTTCCTTGTTCCAGAACACGGTCGGGATGTTGTTATGACGGCACCATTCGAGCAGGCCGTCGAGTTCTTCCCACGTGTTCGTGCCGTATTTGACGATTTTCTTCTCCCACGCCCCGGCGTTCCCTTTCCACGCCGACTCGACCATCAAGAAGTCCGGCTGTTCATCGGCAAGCACGGCCGTCCAGTTGTCCGGTGTGAACGTGATCAAGTCACATTCTGGACGGTACGATGCGGTCGTGAACTCATCGAAGATGGCCGCGACTTTCAGTTCGTGCAGCTCACGCGGCACGGCACGGAAAAGACGGGCCTCACGCACGTCGAGCCATTCCGGGCTACGCGTCCGGTCGCTGATGATTTCCTCGGTGACACGAATCCGGTCGATGACCGCTTCCCCGTCCCCGTCGACACGAAGCGCAAAACGGAGGCGACGCGCCTCTTTCTCGAACTCGAAAATTTTCTCTGAACCGAGTTGGACTTGCTGCATATTCAATCGGCCTTCCGTCGAATACGTGATGATATAGAGGACGACGTTCGTCCCTTCACCCATCTCTCCATCGACCGTGACCCGGTAACGACTGTTCGATTTGACGTCGAACAAGAAATCGACCGGCAACAGTTTGAAGCTGTTGTTCGTCTCGGCGTACGAGATATAACGGCGATTGCCTTCCCCGGTCTTCAACTTGACGACCAGCTGGTCGTGTTTATGTTTCAGTTTGATCGTATCCGGCGTCGGCACCGTCCACATCGACGGTTTGAGCGACAGGATTTCTTCGCGACGGACGCTCTTCTCGCGGACCATACCGAGCTTCAATCCATGAAGCTCACCGTGACCTGAGAAACGGACAAAATAGCGGACCGTTGTATGGCTCGGTGTCAGGCGGATAATGCCGCTTAGCCCGAGCGGGACCTCGATCATCTGGTCTTGGCCGTCCGCCGTGTACGTGACGACGAACAGGGAAGCGTTCGCCGTGCCGGTCACCGTCCCTTTTAAATAGAAACGATAGACGTCATCGTCCATGTCCCCGAGCGGGAAATCGATGGCACGTTTCGTGTTCACGTGCGGGAGCGCCGACTCGCCGACGCCGAAATGGACGTACTGGCTGCCGACGCCGTGAAGCAACAGTTTATCGTCTTCGAAGTCGACGACGCGGTTGATTGCCGAGATCAACTCGAGCTGTTTTGGTGTCAAATCGATGCGATAGTCGAAATCAGCGTCTTGCATATGGTAAGCCATACCTTCGACATCCCAAAGCGAGACACCGTTGACGTTCAACTCGATGACGCTATAAGAGCCTTTCCCTTCCGTCTCGATGGCGAAGCGGACTCGCGTCTCGTTCGCGAGCAAGGCGATGTCGGTCGGTGCTTGATTGTAGATGAACACGTCACGTGAGTGCTTGTTCCGTTGGTAGAGCGACACTTTGACGACGGGATTGACGTCTCCTGTCGCCTTCGCCCGAAACTGGATGTGCAGATGACGAGTTGATTTTGAGAACATTTGCTTGAGGTCAAGCGCCTCTTCTTTTCCATCCGCTCGGTACGCGAGTGCGACCGCTTCCGGCCGTGAGACGATGACGTCCGCTCCTTCTAAGTGCACCGCATTCGATGCGGTATACCAATTCGGGACGATCGGTCCCCCTTTACGGGAAATCACGCGATTGCGCGTCTTATTGATGATTCGTTTCCCGACGCGACGTGAGCGCTGTAAACCAAGATGTGCCGCACGACGTGCTTTCGTTTGCCAACCCATATGTCTTTCCTCCAAACTGCGGGGTTGTTCCCCTCGATTTCACTAATAAGGAAGCGACACATCACATGTCGCTCCCGGTTGGTCATTTTCGTTTGACGATTTTGCCGACACGGCTTCGGATGGCCCGCACTTTAAGGAGTACTTTGCCGACTTTAGACTGTGTCAAACTTTGATATTTACGATTGATTTGGGTAAATTTCCGACTCATTTGGTGATAGCGTTTATCGGCCTTCTCGACTTCTTTCGAGATCCACTCTACCGTATAGAGCAGTTCGGCGTAACGATGCAAGAGACGTTGGTATTGTTGACCCCTGATCCGGTATTCACGTTGAAGTCGTTTGTTCTCCTCGATTTGTTCAGCGAGCTGCATCTCGAGAAGGTTCTTTTCTTGTTTCAATTGTTCACTCATGGTTGTCACCTCAACGGAATACGTCGAAATATAGACGTTTCAATTCATTTTTTTGACCGCTCTCGTACAGATCGATGAACTGTTTGAAGCGCGGGCTTCTCGGTTCGAGCGGCTTGAACTGCTCATAGATGGCATATAACAGGTCCACATTGCCGAGGAAGTCCTCTTCCCGCGACCGGCGAATGAACTGGAGATACCATAGCTCGAAGAACCGTTCAAAGCGCGTCTCGCGGTAAACGTCGAGCACACCTTCACGTTCGAACGCTTTCGCTCGGGCCGTCTCACGCAAGAGACACTTCTCGAAGTAACGGCGTGTGATCGTGTTGACGGTCGACCCGGCCACGGCCGCGTAATAATCGTGGATCGTCAAATCGACGAGTGCGACCCGTTCTGCCGACAAGAACATCTCTTGGAAGAAGAGCGAGTCTTGACCGACCGCACCGATCACTTGCTTCAATCCGTTCTCGACGATGAAGTCGCGGCGGATGACCATCGCTTGGATGCTTTGGACTTTGAAGTTGTGCTCGAGCAAGTAGGCGCGCGGATCTTCGATCATGCGAATGCCATCTTTTTCGAGCCCTTCGAGTTCAATCATCGCCTCACGGTTCGACAGCTTCAACATACTGCCGACGGCGAGGTCGAGTCCCGGTTCGCGTGTCATCAACTGATACAGCTCATGATAGCCGTCGTTGACCGCCTCGTTATCCGGATCAAGGAACGCGATATACGGAGTCGTCGCAAGCTCGACGCCCTTATTGCGGGGGCGTGAGGCACTGCCGCTGCCGCCATCCGCGAACGAGTACGTGTAGACGTTCGCGTGCTCACGTGCCAAGCGCTCGACGTAACGAGCCGTCTCGTTGTCGGTCGAACCATCGTCGACGAGCCAGATTTCCATGTCGTCAAACATCGAGCTCCGCTTCAAACTGAAGAAGCATTTGTTATACAAGTAACGGCCGTTGTTATATACCGGCACGACGACAGACAGTTTATAGTCACGTGGTGCGTTCGGCGTCACGACGACCTCGCCTTTGACGAGCTCGTATCGGTCAATCGCATAACCTGATAACGTGCGTGTTTTGAGCGTCCGCGTCGCGACTTCTTTTAGCGACAACTGTTCGGCGACGAACACCGAACGGTGGACGTCGGTCACGTCCGTCACATAGTCATGTTCCGGGCCCGTGACGAACGTCTTGCCGTCGAAGTAGGCCGCTTTCGTCACGAACGAGACGTCCGTGTATTTGAAGGCGTTAATCATGTCTTCCAAGTAGTACGCCTCATACGTATAGGCCGAGTCAAAGAACGCGACGAACGCCGTTTCTTGTAAATCTGTCTCGGTCACGGCGTCTGCCATGCGGAAACGGACGCCCGCATATGTCTGTGCGTCGATCATCGCTTGGAGACGCGACTCGTCACCCGAGCCGACGACGAGGACAGGGCGGGCCCCGAGTGCCTCCGTCTCGAGTCCGAGCGCGAACAACATCTCTTCAAACCGGTCGTGTAGCGTATGGCCGCCCATAACCGTGCGAACACCAGACAGTTGCTGGCGGACCATCTCGTCTTCTGTCTTGAACATGCTCAAGATTTGTTTTGCGTCCAAACGTCCCGTCGCGATGAACACGTTTGGGAAATCGTTGTTGACGGCGATATTATAGTTCGTCAAGACGAGATTGCCGCGCGCCTGTGCATCATAGATCTCTTGGGCGCAGTAAGTCGGACTGTTCTTCACTTCGTTGACATGAAGAATCCAGTCGACCGATTTTTTCAAGTCATCCATGTTTGTCTCGCTGGCGACGAGATATGGACGATACGCCTCAGCGACTTCTGTATGTTGATCACGGTTCGACTTCGTCACAAAGAGTTGATGGTCCGTCTCTAACACACCGTCCATCAATTTGTTGACGTCGTCCATGAACACGTTGCGCATCGGGAAGTCGTTCGTGACGAGCACATCGTTCAGACGCGGGCGCGTCATCCCGATCGGATTATGAAGCAATTGGTTGACGAACGGCTTGATGACGAAGACACGGTCATGGTTGCACAGTTCCGTGTAATCTTGAACCCGTTCTTCGTTGGCCGTAAAGACGACATCACATTTTGCCGCGAGTGATGCGAAACGAGCGTAATGGTTCGTATCGGCCTCCGTGTGGAACACGGTCGGGATGTCCCGATAGTTCGCTTGTTTAATCAGTTTTTCGAGCCATTCGCGCGAATGTGAACGTGGTGTCCCCATATGCTCAAAACTTGTCGCCGCTTCTCCTGGAAGAATCGGGCTGATCATCAGGAACTCGATGTTCACATCGGCATTGATGAGTTCTAAAAACTCGGTGACCGTACTGAACGTATGGATGTTGCAGACGTTACGCCACGTCTCGGCCCGTTCGACCGGTCCGACGAACGCCACGTCGATGAGTTTCTTCTTATAATAATACGCGGTTCCGTTCGACGACGGGAATGAAGACACGTCGCTCGGGAATCGCTCGGACGCCGTGCCCCATTCTTGTTCGAGAGCCGTATGGTAGGCTTCGAGTTTGGCGTCGTCCCAATATGGGAGCTGGGCTTTCTTCGTCAAAGACGGCAAGTCGTTAATGAGAACGACATCGCCTTCATCTAGTGGTTCTTTTTGTGAAATCCGTTCCCGTTCGGCACGTACCCATTTCGTGTGCGCTTGAACGTCGGACAATAATCGTCTTACATCCATTAAATTCGCCTCATTCTTTCATCATGTCGTATCGTAGGCTTCACACCTACACCCTCTGTCATAGTATCAAATATCAGATAGGCAAGCAATTTCAGTCAGATGACAATCCATTGACCCGCCCCTCTTGTCGTATACCCGACTTTCACGACCATTAACAAAAAAAACACTCCCCTGAAAAGATCAGGAGAGTGAAACTGCTTAGTTTGCTGCTGTGTCGACGATGCGACCTTCGACTTTCGGCTCAACGGTTTTGAGACCGGCCACGTGGTCACGCAAGTTTTCCCAGTCCGAGAGACCGAGGTCTTGGACGCGTCCTTCTGCGTATGCTTTGCCGAGTTCTTCGAAGCCGTCGCCGCCTTTCGCCGTGAAGGCGTTCGTTGCGACTTTATAACGCGTCGTGTCGTTCGCAACGAGGACGTATGCGTCGTCTTTCAAGTACTCGATTTTCGTCACGCGTGAGCCTGACGGTTTCGAGCTATCGTACGTCACTTTCAAGCCGGCGACGTGAAGGAAACCGCCGTTTTCGTTTGGAAGCGGTCCGACGCTGCGCTCGAACGTTTGGTAAATCTCTGTCCCACTGAGGTCAGCGATGGCGAGCGTGTTGCCGAACGGAAGCGTCGTGAGCACTTCACCGATCGTGATTCCCCCTTCATCGATGGCTGCACGGATGCCGCCGCCGTTTTGCATCGCGCCGATGACGTCCGCGTTGAACGTCTTCGCTTTCGCGAGCATACCGTCTGTGATCAAGTTACCGAGTGCCGTTTCGTTTTTACGGACGCTCTCACCTGTCGTGTTGTCCGGATCTCCCGATCTTGGGTTCGTCAACGCTGCCGTCGCTGTAGCGCCGGTCGGTTGGTTTTTCAATGCGTCGACGTCTTCTTTGAACGGTGCAAGGAGTTGCGTCGCTTTCGCGTCCGCCTCAAGTTTTGACACGTCGATGACCGTACCTTCATGCGCGACGACTTTGCCGTCATGGTCGAACGTGACGTCGAGTGTGCCGAGGTATTGGCTGTACTGGTACGCCTGGACGATGATGGTCGGGTTGTCTGTATCCGCGTTCTTCACGACCGGTTCCTTGAGAAGCGAATGCGAGTGTCCGCCGATGATGACGTCGATCCCTTCAACTTCTTCCGCGAGGATTTGGTCGTTGTCGACCGCTGCGTTGTCATCATAGCCTAAGTGCGTGACCGCGACGATGTTGTTAACGCCAGCTGCCTCGAACGCTGCCACGGCTGCTTTCGCTTCCGCGATGTAGTCTTGGAATTGCGTGTCGCCTGGGCTGGCGATGTCAGCCGTCTCTTCTGTTGTGAGACCGAAGAATCCGACTTTGACGCCGTCTACTTCTTTGATGACACCTTCATAGAGACGACCGTTGTATGGCTTGTCCGTCACCGCATCACGGAAGAGCGGGTTCAAGTTCGCATCAGCTGAGAAGTCGAGGTTCGAACTGACGAACGGGAAGTTCGCATAGCGGATGAACTTGGCAAGCTCTGCGTTGCCGTCTTCGTCGCCGCCGAGGTCGAACTCGTGGTTCCCGAGCGTCATCAAATCGTATTTCATGTAGTTCATGAGTTTCAAGTCAGCCATACCTTCAAACTTGTTGAAGTAGAGCGAACCTGAGAATACATCCCCCGCATCGATCAAGAGAGCGTTCGGCTTCTCGGCACGAACTTGCTTCACAGCTGTCGCGCGTTTCGGCGCCAAGTCGAGTGAAGCGTGCGTGTCGTTCGTGTGCATGAACGATACTGTATTCCCACCGACCGAGTATGGAAGTTCGGCTTCGATTGTGCGGCCGTTACTCGTGAATTTCGCGTGAGCTGTGAACGAACCGATTTTCGATGTATCGATACCATGAACGCGGACGAGACGCTCGACCGTACCGTTCGCAAAGCGAACATCGAGACGAAGTGCGCTCGGCACGTTTTCCCCTTGTTTGAACGAGAGCGCTTCAGCCGGCTCGATGGCGACCGGATAGTTCAAGACGCGGACGCGCTTCTCGACTTTCAACCCCTTACCGAGAACGATTCCTTTCGCCGTTTGATATGTACCGAGTTTGTTCATCTTGACCGAAGACTTGTACCAGTGGATTTTGGCCCCTTTGTATGTCTTGTCGAGTGACGCGTCGAGGTCCCCTCCGCGGACGAAGTCCGTTTTCAGTTTGACCGTCTTCGCTTTCGGTGCCGCGTCAGCTGTCGCTGCCGGAACGATCGATGAAGCGGTGATGGCCGCCACAGCGAGTGAAGCGTACAACTTGTTCGTTTTTCGTGTGAGCATTTGATTTTCCCCTTTCAAATGTGGTGAAGCAGAACTGAAACGAATAATAGCGCTTACAATGTCTGACGGATGACAATTGGCCTTGCTCCCTATTCCGTCTTCAGACCTATCGTTTCAGAGATCACTCTCCTCTCTAAACATATCCAATTCCACTAGTAAATACAATTAATTTTTCGTTAATTCCGTGTATCTTTTCCAAAAAATCCCCCGACTGCAACATCGAGGGATTCCTTGGAAATTGAAACACGTTAGGCAAAAAGCCTTACTCCACTTCAATCAACTCATGAACTTGTGTGAACGGACTCGATGCCCCAGCCTTCAAATGACCGTGCTCGATTTCTTGAAGACGCAGCGCCTCAAGTTGCATCTTTGAGGCCGCGCCCCATTTGTTTGGTCCACAGTCACGGAGGGCGACCGTCCGGACCATGAACTCGGTCGTCTCAGCCGTCGCATCGAACTCGACCCATACTTGGTTCGGGCCGCCCCAGGCCGCGATATCCTCGGACAAGTACAAGACCCCGTCGACCCAAATCTCGTAGCGCATCCGTCCTAGGCCAAGGGACGACCGCTTTTCGAACGGGTTGAGCACGTTCAAGTTCAAGCGATACGTCTGTCCGGATTTCGTCGGTAGAATTTGCGTGTAGACCATGTGATCGCCTTTTTTCATCGCGTTCGCCTCAAGATGATACGACACGTTTGTCGTCAAGCGACGTACGTTCAACGGGATCGTCGACTCATCCAACCGTCCGCTCGTGATGACCCCGTTCAACGGCATCCAGTCTTGGTCGAGCGTCGGATGCAGATAATCGCGCATCGTGTCGCGTTTGTTCACGCCCCAGAACGCGAGCACTGGCCACTCATGACCGATCACTTCATAGAACAGCTTGGCGTATAGACGGTCCCCATACTCCGGCATGAGGAACAGCTCAAGGATGGCCCGGGCGTTGAACGGGATGTACGTCTCGAAAGCGACGTCGCTCTCAGCGAGCACTTGCTGGTGCCACATGCCCATCCGGTACTCCCAATATAACAAGTCGTACGGGTCATAGCCGTGGAGCGTCGCTTCGGTCAACCCGACCGCTTCAACGTAAGACGTCCATAACGCGACGACGCGGTCATCTTCCCGCGACTTCCACGAGTAGCAACGAATCGCGCCTTCGACGGTGAACTCGGCTGGGAGGGTACGGTTTTTCCGGTAAAAGGCACGGCCGATCTCGAGGATGTTCGACCGTAGATGTCGCGTCGGCCGGTCGTTGTACAGCTTCATATATTCATAGGCGTGGGCATGACCGTGATTTGATGTCACACTTTGGCGCATCATATCGCGAAACGGTTTTGTCTCGTCCGCTTGTTCGAACGCTCGGCCGTCGACCGGGATGATACGATGGGCGAACCCGAGGTCGCGCGCCATCATCGTGGCGACTTCCGCATCGATGTCGAGCGACTCGACGTGCGCCACGTTTTGGTACGTGAACGCCTCGATGTTTGCGAGGAACGGTTTCAGGAGCGCGAGCGACAGACGACTGTCGATCCCGGCTGTGAGGGAAAAGATGATGCGTTCGTCTGTCTCGAACAGCTGATGCAACTGGTTGTCGAACCACGTCCGGAGCGGTTCGATTGCCGCCTCGACTGGTAGCGATTCAAGCGGACGCCGTGGATAATAACGCGTCATCACACATGAACCATCGACGAAATGGTTCGGGACGAGAATCCGGATCGTCTCATAGATCGTGAAGTGACCCGGCAAGTGGTAATGGTTGTGTTGACGCAACTCGCTTGAACAGAGCGGGTGCGGTGCGGACTGGACGTCTTCTTGCAACAGCTCTAAATGACTGGCGGCCCGGAGCGGCGCTTCTGTCGTGAAGTAGACGCCACGCATCCCCGTCGCATCGTGGTAGAGCCGGACGGATGCCTCGTCGCCACGAATGAGCACATAACGACCGCCCATGAAGTCGAGTGACTCATGAAACGCTTCCGTCGTTTCTGCGTTCAGTCGCGCAAGCAAGTTCATCCGGTCACGCTTCATCGCTCGGATGTCAACGACATCCCCCAAGGCGAGCATCCACCGACTTCCATTTTGAATCAAGTCGACCTGAGTGATTGGGTCATAGTAAAAGAAGTCACCGTTCGGCAAAGTGACCACATCCCACCCGTCACGTTTGGTCTGTGTCGGCGTCATTAAAAATCCACGTTGATAAGCTTGCATCGTTTTCCCTCATTCTATAGTAAATTCTGGCCTCGACTCGAAAAAAGATGAGCACCGGACATGCCGGTAACTCATCGAGATTGACTGATGATGGTCATCCAAATATTAGAGGTAGAACCCGCTGCTTTTGCATAGTCAGCCGGTTTAGCCAAATTGAGCTGAACACCGTTTTGATATAAATACAAGTGGGTCACTCTCCCGCCACCAGAAGCCCCGATCGTGATGCCTCGTTTCGTGAGCGTCTCGTCCGGTTCGGCAATGATAGAGACGACCGAATCGCCGCGATCACGACGGACGACAATCGTCCCACGTTTCGGGTCGATTTCGGCCCCTGTGAAGCCCATCGGTTTATGACTGCTGTTCGAGTGTATGTATAGGCCTTTCGCATCTAACCGTAGCGCCATCCCGCTAAATCGCAAATCGTTTCCCAAGGTAGACGCATGAAGCTTCACTTTCGCCTCGGCTTCTTGGTTTTGTTGATAGATGACGCCAGATAAAATCAGACAGACCAAGACGAACGTCCTGACGAGAAATTGGAACTTTCGTCTCTGTTTCCGTTGTGCACGACTCATAATACCCCTCCAAATTATATATTATTCCTAAAGAAAATAGAACCAATATAATAATACCTTATTTGTTTTAAATTCCCATAATTTATTGGGATTAATATGTATTATTTTCAGTTTACTACATAGTAAAACCGGCAGCGTCAGACGCTACCGGTTTCAAGATGGCTCCGCCTGAAGGCTTTGCTCTATTTAACCCTAAGGGAGGGTCAATGAATGTCAGCGCTAATTACTTAGCGATGTTCACCGAAGTGAACAATGGGTGTTTGTTGTTCGCGAGGTCGAGGACTTCGAACGCAGCACCCGGTTTGAGCGTGAGCGTTTGAGCCGTCTCAGCCGGAGTCAACACACGGTCAACCGTGATTTTGACTTGGTTCGACTGCGATCCCATGACTTCTGAGACTTTCGCAGATTTCGCGAGGTCTTGGTCGCCGACGAAGAGTTTGAAGTCTTCATAGCCGTCCTCGATTGAGTAGTCTGCGATCGACTCATCGAACGTGAGCGTGATGATCGCGTAGTCGCCTGACACGTTGTTCGACGTGAGAACTGCCGAAGTGAGACCTGGAAGGTCGTTTTCAGCGAACTTCTCGTTCAAGGTGAGTGTATCCATGACGTTGCCCGCCACGTCTTTAACGTTTTGGATTGTGAACGCGTATTTACCAGATGTCTGGATTGCGCCTTCTTTGAGCGTCAACTTGATGACGTCACGTTTCTCGTTCGTGAAGACGGCTTTCTCAGCGATCGCTTTGCCTTCGATCAAGAAGTTGCCCAAGTAGAGTGATGATGGGTCAAGTTTCTCGCTGAACTTGAGGTAAAGTGTGCTGTTGTCCTTCTCTTGGAAGTAGTAGCCATCGAACGTCGGCTTCTCTTTCTCGATTGGGCTCGATGTGATTGAGAACTTGATTGATTGAGCCGCGCTCGCGTTGCCGACGACATCCTCTACGAGGTTCTTCGGAAGCGTGACCGAGTAGTTTCCAAGTTCAAGATCCGAGATCGGCGTCTTGATTTGGTTCTTCGAGTAGTACGAAGCGTCTGTCCATGCTTTGACTTTCTTCTCGACACCGTTCGGCGTGATGTACGAACCGACCATTTCGCCATCGTAGAGCGCGTTCACTTCTTCAGAGAACGTGAGGACGAGGTGGTTCTTGCCGTCGATGACTTTCACTTCTGCCCCAGTCACAGTCGGTGCAGTCGCATCGTTTGTGAAGTTGACGAGTTTCGTCGAAGCAGCACCGTAGTTGCCAGCGAGGTCGCGGAACTCAGACACTTTCACGTCGATTTGACCGATGAACGTGCTGTCACGGACAGTGAGGACTTTGCCTGACTCGTCGAGCCATGCGTTGTCGTCAAGGTCAGCTTCGATGTCACCGTTTGTAAGCGTGATTTTCGCAACATGGTTGTAACGATCCACGTAGACAGCCTCAGAGAATGTCACTGTGAGGTAGCCTGGTTTCGAAGCCGACATGCCGACGACTGCAGGCGCTACACCGTCAACGACTTTCTTCTGAACGACTTTCGTCACTGGGTTTGGTGTGATGAAGTTGCCAGCGAAGTCACGGAGACCGACGAGCGTCAACTTGTAATCTTTTCCTGCGACGAACTGAGCGTCTGACAAGTCAAGGATGAACGACTTACCGTCCCACGAGAGCTTGTCGACATCAACTTTGTAGCCAGCGCCAGAAGCGTCTGTCAACTCAAGTTTCTTCTCAAGCGCTTCTTCTGAGTCAACGTTGACCGGCTCAGAGAACGTGAACTTCACGCGGTTGTTTTCAAGGTACTCAGGATCGTTAAGGACTGGGCGCACGTTATCTGTGAGCGTGTAGATTCCTTTGAACGGTACGAGATCTTTGCCGTCAAGACCTTTGATCTTCGAGCTGGCAAGCACGGCGTAACGGCCGTCGAATGTCTTCTCGGCGCGAACGACGAGCGTTTTGCCGTCTTTCGAGAGTGTGCCGCGAAGTCCTTTGAGGCGTTGTGCATCTGGAATGTGATCGATTTCGACCGTTCCATCTTTGAGCATGCCGTTATAAAGAAGTGTGCTCGCGTCAACCGGTTTCGAGAAGTTGATTTGAAGTTCTTTGGCGTTGAGCAACTCGACGCTTGATACCATCGGTGCTGACTCGACGACTTTATACTTGAACGATTTCGAAACCGTTCCATACGCTTTGTTCGAG
The DNA here is from genome assembly GCF_018618035.1 of Exiguobacterium sp. s64. Classification (NCBI taxonomy): domain Bacteria; kingdom Bacillati; phylum Bacillota; class Bacilli; order Caryophanales; genus Exiguobacterium; species Exiguobacterium sp. s64. The sequence goes on along the minus strand of NZ_JACSLH010000004.1, from coordinate 26,130 downwards.
TAAGTGAACGTCGCAGTGAACTCGCCGACTTGCGACGTGTCGATACCAGACCATGAACCCGGCTTCATGTAGACGCGGTCTGCAAATTTGACCGGCTGTGAGCGGATACCTGAGACGGCTTGTCCTTTTTCGAAGACGAGCATTTCTTTCGGTCCGATCACTTCTTGAGCGTAGTTCAAAACGCGAACGCGCTTCTCAACTTTGATGCCCTTCCCTTTGACGAAACCTACCGCCGTTTGGAAGACACCGAGCTTGTTCATGTTGACTGAAGACTTGTACCAGTGAATCTCTGATCCGTGATACGTCTTGTCAAGCGCTGCATCCAAGTTCCCTTGACGTACATAGTCCGAGCTGAGCTTGACGACAGGCATTGCCGCTGAAGCTGACATTGCTGGTGCGACCGCTGCCGCTGTCACTGCAAACGCTGCCGCTGCCGTGACAAATTGTTTTTTGTTTGCCATCTTGTTTAAATCCTCCCTTTGGTAAAATGCGATTTCTGCGTCTTCGACTCCCCCTCGTCCTCTCGATCACGCCTCAAGGCACCCTTACTGCCATGAGTTATGTATAGCATCGATAGGACTTGGGTCATACAAAAACAGGTATCTAAAACCATACATTGACTTTTAGCCTATGCATCGTCCCAGATTGCTTACATCCATAATATACATAACGTTTCCAATTGAAACAAGCGACTTTTTATCGAAAAAGGGAAATGATAATGCATTTTCGTATTTTTATTTAGAATATTCAAGACATCAATATGGAATTACCAGTGTGATTAAAATCGCATAAAATCAACAAAGTAAGCGCTATCAATGTTTTTAATCAAGATCAGACTTCTGTCATCGGATTCGATTTTTATGAAACGAATGCTTAAAATATAATTTCCAGTTATCGTTTTGGCTTTTACATTTAATAAACCTATATTACCTTTAATTGACATTTAATTATGCGAGTAATGTTTTTTAATAAACCAATTCATTACCAATTCAGAACTTCTACTGATTCGTCCGACACGAATTACGCTTTTCGAATAGGACTTTTGGGTCAGATGAATATGGACGATTCATAGCCGGTGAGACGTTTTTTCTTCAATACGACAGAAAATATCCAGTAAATGGTTATCGAGAAATCGGAGTATGGTTCTTGTATTGTCATTTTGCTAAATGATCACACACAAAAATCGCCCTTCCTGAGAAGGGCGATCTGAAGTATTGCTTTTTAATATCCAGCGTAGCTGAGTGATTCGATGAAGGCGCGTTTCTCGCCAGCGTAGAGCGGCCATTTAACGACACCTTCGCTGCCTTCCACCGTGACGATGATCCGGTTCTGTGGACGGACGTTCGTTTTGATGAACTGAATGAGTTTTGCATCCGGCTCAAAGATGTACCACTCCCCAACCGAACCATCCTCATACTCCATGTACTCGACCTCTTCCGGGTCGATGTTCACTTTGTATGACTTGCTGCCGACTTGGATGCGGAGCGTATCCATATCGAGGTAACCTTCATCTGATTCGATGTCGACGAGAAACACCATATTGGCTTTTGATGGCTTCCCGAAGAAGACAGGCGCGAACGTCTCAGCGTAGCGGACGTCCCCTTCGCTATCGAATACTTCTTTATGAAGCGTCATTTGGCCAGGCAAGCGATAGAACTTGTTGTATAGCGCATGTTGCACGCCGAGCTTGAGGGCTCCGCCTTTATTGCCGGCTCCGTCGACCACGTACAACTCGATCGGTTGTCCGAGCTTTTGTTTCGGGATCTTGATGGCAAATTTCCCGGTCGACATGACTGGGGCTTTATACGTCTTCGTCCCGATCTTCGCATAGACGGTTGCATACGCTTCGGCCGTACCAGTGATTGCCGTTGCGGTCGTCGTCACGCTCTGCGTAACGCGTGGACGCATCGGGGCACGACCGTCTTTGATGACTTTCGTCGAACGTGTGAGGCTCGTCGCCCCCTTCGCGTCGACTGTCGTTGCCCGGATGACAGTGCCGATCGGAAGGACCGCTGTCGTACGGCGATAGACGCCTTTCGCGTCATAACGTGCCGTGTACGTCGCGTTCCCGACTTGAAGCGTCAATTTTGCACCCGGTGTGCCGGTCACGACGATGTGACGGGCCGTGCTGTTGACTGTGCCGATTTTCGGCGTCGCCGGACGTGCGACCGGATCGACCGCGACGACGACTTGTGTCGTCTCGCTGACGTTTCCGGCAGCGTCACGCAAACTGACCGAGATGACTTTTCCGACCGACTGCGGGCTCATGTTGAATTGAGCCGTTCCTGCCTCTGTGACGACGCGCGTATACACTTTGCTGTTGATGCCGATTAAAGCTGTCGTACCGGCCTCACCTTCGATGACGATTGATTTCGACGTGTGGAGCGGTGTCGAGACGACCGGTGCGAGTGGCGCCGTGACGTCGACCGTCTCGACGACCGGTGGCTCTTCTGTCGTCGAGCCTTCCGCTTGCGCGTGAAGCGGCAAGAGTGGCGAGACGATGAGCGAACCGGCTAAGAACAACTTTAAATACGATGAATGATTCATGACTTTCCTCCATTATCTAGGTTTAACATTAATTTGGTTTGTTAACATACTCTATTGTAATAATATCTCTACTAAAAGGTTTTCTTTTTGTAAAATCAGGTAAATGATTTCACAAAAAAACTGCTTTGGATGTACCAAAGCAGTCCTCCCTCTCATACTTCATGAATCATCGTCGCCTGGCCGCCTTGCCAAAGCCACGTGTCGTTCTCTTTCACATAGACATGCAGCACCCAAAACCGGCCTTCGTAGGCGTTCGTTCCGAGGATGAAACGCTCTTCAAGCAATAGTTGCACGAGGGCGATCTCGCCTGCTACCGTCTCGTCGAACGTGACGGTCTCCTGCGTGATCCACTGGACCGACGCTGGGTCGACGAACTGATCTAAAAACGTTTCTTTATCGAACTGACGTCCGCTCGAGTCGACGTAACGAAACTCGTCGTGCATGATGCCGCGCATCGCGTCCAGGTCGCCCTTGACTTGAAGCGCGGCCCGTTCGTCAGAAAGTTGTTTTAAGTTGATTGTTTCCATTGATGTACCTACCTTTCGCGTCCATCATAACATACTCGTATGCTCGAGTCGTCCCACTCGTAATGGTCGTCTCAATTGTTCGATTGTACGTAACCACATCGGTACTATTCTTTTTCTTATCCCCTATTCCCTGTATACTTATCAATATACAATTTGTCCCATTTAGAAAGGACGATGCTTATGGATTTAATCGACCCGTTCATCTGGCAACTCGTCATCGTCCCTATCCTCACCATCGGGACCGGTGTCCTCATCGCGTTACGATTCGAAAAGGCTTATATTGCCCCGCTCATCACGTTGGTGCTCAATCTCGCAATTGAAATGACGATGGGCCTCGTGTACTACGGGACGCTCACTTCTCCATCGTCTTGGAATTGGCTTTTCCCGATTCCCTCGTTTCTCATCGCCTATACGTTTCTCAGTAAACGGAAGACCGAGCGCCAGATAGAAAAACATTCCTGAACCTTAATCATTCTGACAGTTTCGATATTGACATTCTGACTTCAGCCCGTTAAAGTAACGATAACATTCATACGAACTCGCGATGAGAAAGAAGAGTAGCGTGAAGATTCGTCTCCAGAAAGCCGGTGGTCGATGCGAACCGGTGACGTGTCTCACGTGAATGGGCTTTTGAGCGTTCAGACCGATACGTAGGCTCTGACGGGTCCTCCCGTTACCGAGGACAGCGAATGATGGTTCGCGATGAGTGGGGGGGAGCTCCCCCAACGAAGGTGGCACCACGGGTCCCCCGTCCTTCATGTCTTTTTAGACATGTCGGGCGGGGGACTTTTTTTATTTCAAGGAGGAGATCATATGAAACAACTCATCATCAACGGCGACGAACTGACACCGGTGGCAATCTTCCACCGCTTAGAAGGTAAACGGAAAGTGTTGCTCGAGAGTCGCGCCGAAGGCAAGCACGGTCGCTACTCGATCATCGCTTCGAACCCGGTCGAGACGATTCGCGCCGACGGCAACGAAGTGACCGACGCATCCGGCACGATGCACACGGAAGATCCGCTCGCCCTGTTATCGGAACTGGTTGCGCGAGACACACCGGACGCCCCCTATCCGTTCATCGGCGGTGCCGTCGGCTATATCGGCTATGACATGCAGCGGGTTTACGAGCCGATTCCGAATACCCCGAGTGAGACACGCGGTTTGCCAGATGCCTTGTTCCAACGATATGAGACGGTCGTTCTCTATGATCACGTCGAGGAGCAGGTCATCGTGATTGACACCGGGGATGCTGATGCTGAAAAGCGACTCCACCACGTCAAACGAGCCCTCGAGACGGCGAAGACACACGAGCTCGCCCCCGTCGTCCGCACGAGTGAACGCGTGTTGACTGGCAAGGATGAGTTCGTCGAACGCGTCTTGCAGGCGAAAGAAGCCATCCTCGCTGGAGAGGTGTTCCAACTCGTCTTATCCCAACGAATCGATGCGACGTTCACCGGCGATCCGTTCCACTTTTACCGGACGCTTCGGAAACAAAACCCGAGCCCGTATTTGTTCTATATCGATCTCGGCGAGGCGATCATCCTCGGGGCGTCCCCGGAAAGTCTCGTCCGCGTCGAGGGCAATCGTGTCTCGACGAACCCGATCGCCGGCACCCGCCCCCGTGGCAAAACGGTCGAAGAGGATGTCCGTCACGCCGCTGATCTCATTCAAGACGAGAAAGAACTCGCCGAGCACCGGATGCTCCTCGACCTCGGTCGCAACGACATCGGCCGGGTCGCCAAAGTCGGCTCGGTCACGATTCCGAAACAGATGGAAATCGAGCGCTTCAAAAACGTCATGCATCTCGTCTCCGAGGTCGAAGGTGAACTGCGCGACGACTTGAATCCGATTGACGCGCTGCGGGCCTGTCTCCCGGCCGGTACCGTCTCGGGCGCCCCAAAGATTCGAGCGATGCAGCTGATCGACGAATTGGAAACGGTGAAGCGCGAAGTATATGCCGGGGCCGTCGGCTATCTCGACGTCCGGGGCGGCTATGATTTCGCTCTCGCCATCCGGACGATGGTCGTGCAAGGGGATACGGCCTACGTCCAAGCGGGCGCCGGCATCGTCTACGACTCGGACCCGGTGTCAGAATATGAAGAGACGTTGCATAAAGCCAAATCTCTTTTGGAGGTGTTCGCATGATTCTACTCATCGATAACTACGACTCGTTCACGTATAACGTGTATCAAGATGTCGCCCGGTTCAGCGACGTCTTGGTCGTCCGCAATGATGAACTGACGATTGACGCGATCCGCGACCTCAACCCGACCGGCATCATCATCTCTCCGGGTCCAGGTGGCCCACTGGATGCCGGTGTCTCGCTCGACGTCGTCCGCTCTTTGTCTGGCACCATCCCCATCCTCGGTGTCTGTCTCGGTCATCAAGTCATCGCCGAAGCGTTCGGCGGGACAGTCGGACGGGCCGAGCAGGTCATGCATGGGAAGACGTCCGTGATCGAGACGACCCCGGGCGTCTTGTTCGACGGGAGTCCGAGCGAGGTCATGCGCTATCATTCGCTCGTCGTCTTGGAGACGGACCTCGTCGTGACCGCTCGCACGCATGACGAGGTCATCATGGCGCTCGAACATCCGACACACCCGACATACGGCGTCCAGTTCCACCCCGAGTCGATTGGAACGCCGAACGGACGCGATCTGTTCAAGCGCTTCATCGCCTTGTGCCATGCAAAAAGACCGAGGAACGTGTCCTCGGTCTGAGCGTCAGGCCTTCAAGAAATCTTCCATTTGGAAGTCGTGTTTGTCGAGCATGATTTGGTCCAGCGTCACGCCATTTTGACGCAATTTGGCAATCGTCTCATGCAAGAAGTCATCGCTGCCGACAAGGTAAAACAGTCCGTCTTTGTCTGCGGCGAGCGTCTCGACCAGCTGGTAATAGTCCGGACGATTGTCGACGAACTCGGCCGTGAATCCATTCGTTGACGCGAACACATCGTTAAACAAATATTCTTTCGACGAGTCGACGTTCAACGAGTGGAGGTGCGGCACACCTTCCCCGTTCGCCAAATACGCGAGTACGAGCGGGCGGAACGTCGCAATGCCGACACCCGACGACAACAGATAGACGTTCTTCCCTTCCCGCTTCAACGGCACGTTCGAATGCGTCTTGAAGATGGCGACCTTGTCCCCGATGTTCATGTCACGCAAGATTGATTTAAACGTCGAACATTCCGGTTTGACCCGGGTCGTGATACCGATTGCGCCTTCATGCGGCAACGTCGAGATTGACATATGGCGAATCAACGTCCGGTTCGGTCGATCTTCCTGATTGAAGCCCTCGAGCGCGAAGTGCGTGTGCGCGCCTTCTTCCCACGTGAAGTCTGCCGGCAGTTCCAGTTTGAACGTATATGTATCTTGCGCTTCCTCCACGACTTGTTGAATCGGTGTCCAGTAAATCAGCATCGAATCCCGTCCTTTCTTTAATAGACTGCGATCGGTCCATACGGCCCTTGAATGATCTCCAGTTTCGTCTCAAAAATGTCAGATAGGATGTCTGCGTCCATAATCTCTTCGACCGTACCAAAGGCGGCGATGTTCCCGTCTTTCATCGCACAGATGCGGTCCGAATATTTCGCCGCGAAGTTGATGTCATGGAGCACCGTGACAATCGTCCGTCCGAACTCGTCGGCGACGTGCCGCAAGTATTCCATCATCTGGACCGAGCGAGCGATATCGAGGTTGTTGAGCGGCTCGTCGAGGAGCACGTATTCCGTCTCCTGACAGAGCACCATTGCGACGTACGCCCGCTGGCGCTGTCCGCCCGACAATTCATCGAGATAGCGATGCTCGAGTTCCGTCAAATCGAGGAAGTCGATATATTTCGAGATGATCTGTTCATCCTCTTTCGTCAACCGCCCTCTCGAGTATGGAAAGCGTCCAAAGCCAGCGAGCTGACGGACGGTGAGACGCGTCACAAAATTGTTCTCTTGACGTAAAATCGTGACGATTTTCGCCAAGTCTTTCGATCTCGTGCTCGACACGTCCATCCCAGCGACCTGGATTTGACCCGCGTCTAAGTCGAGCAACCGGCCGATCATCATGAGCGTCGTCGATTTCCCGGCCCCGTTCGGTCCAATCAACGACGTAAAGCCGGCCTTCGGGATATCGAGTGTGATCGGTCCGATTTGAACGTCATCCGTATACGATTTTTGTACGTGTTCCAATTGAATCATAGCGACCTCTTCCTTAAAATCACCGCTAAGAAAATCACGCCGCCGAACAGTTCGATGATGACGGACACGACACTCGGTGTATTGAGAATGTGATACATAAAGAAATAGGCGCTCGTCAACACGAAGAAGCCGAGCGCGAACGCCATCGGGAAGACGTATTTGTGATCATACGTCGAAGCGACTTGATAGCTGAGCGTCGCGACCAAGAACCCGAAGAATGTGAGCGGTCCAATCAGCGCCGTCGATACCGACATTAACAGCGAGATCAGAATGAGCGTAAAGATGACGCTCCGGCGATGGTTCACCCCGAACGATGTCGCCACGTCTTTCCCGAGTGCGACGACGTTCAAGCGATTCGAGAAGCTATACAACACCATCCCGACGACAAGCACGATCGGAATGACGATCGGGAAGTAGGCGGCATCGGCATGCATGACCGACCCGAACAGACGGGCCTGCAGGATATCAAAATCAGACGGTGCGAGCATGCGTCGCATGAACGAGGACACTGAGTTCAAACCGGTCCCGATGATGATTCCGACGAGGAGCATGAGTTGCAAGTTGCCGTATTTCCCTGACAAGAGCCAGCCGTACAACAGCAAACTCATGAGCACCATGAGACCGACCTGGGTCAAAAAGGCACCCGTTCCCGAAAAGCCAATCAGCGCACCCGCTCCGAAGAAGAAAATCATGCTCGTCTGAATCGTCGAGTAGAGCGCGTCGAACCCGAGCAATGATGGCGTGATGATGCGATTGTTCGTCACCGAATGAAACGCGACCGTCGCCAAACTCTGACAGAGCGCGGCAATCGCCATCGTGATGACGGCGACGACCCGACGTTCGACGACCGGGATGAACGACGGTGAATCAAACGGGACCGGATTGTTATAGACGAGCAACCCGAACGCACAGAACAATCCCCCGACAATGAAGAAGGCCAGGAACAACCAATAGCTGCACTGTTCTCGTTTGGAACGAAACGCCGTCGCACACCGATCGTCTGTATGCACGGACCGACCATCAACATCGTATGCTTCCCGATGCTTCGTCTTATTTTCAATAAGTGTGCTCATCGTACCCCTCCCGTCTTCCGCTGTCTCAAGAGAATTACGATAAATACGATTGACCCGACCGTACCGAGAATGAGCGATACCGGCAATTCAAACGGCATGATGATCGTCCGCGAAATCAAATCGCTGACGAGGACCGTTCCCATCCCGATGACGCATACCCACGGCAAGTTGCTGCGGAGGTCATCCCCGCGAAACATCGAGACGATGTTCGGGACGATCAGCCCGAGAAACGGCAGATTGCCGATGACCGTCGCCACGACCCCGACCGCGAGCGCGATCAATCCCGTCGCAATCAAAATCAAACGGCTGTAGTTGACGCCGAGGCTCGTCGCGATGTCTTCTCCGAGTCCAGCGAGCGTCAAGCGGTTCGCGAGGATGAAGATGAAGAACGTGACGAGGATGATGAGCCACAGATATTCATACCGTCCGACCTGCACCGATGCGAACGACCCGACGAACCAACCTTCGATCGTCTGGCTGGCTTGAAAGAATAGACCGAGAAACGTCGATACGGCCGAGACGACCGCCCCGAGCATGAGTCCGATAATCGGGACAATCAACGACGAGCGGAGTTTGACCGAACGCAGAAACCAGAAGAAGACCATCGTTCCGATGAATGAAAAGACGATTGCCCCCGTCATCCGCATCATGAGCGTCGGAGCCGGGACGAGCAGATACACAGCGAGCAGGCCGAGCCCCGCCCATTCGAGTGTACCTGTCGTCGTCGGTTCGACGAGACGGTTCTGTGTGATTAGTTGCATGACTAGCCCCGACATCGCCATGGCGGCACCGGTCAACATAATGGCGACCGTGCGCGGAACGCGGGTGATCCAAAACATGTCCGACCCGCCTTCTTGACGAATGTCATAGACGCCGGTCACGAGCGAAAGGCCCGCTAATATGAACACCACGAGCATTGCTACGATAAAGGACTTCGTCCAAATGTTAGAAAAGGAGGGCTGAGACAATGTCTCAACCCTTGCTGTCATTGGTTTTTGCACAACGTGACTCCCTTATTTCGAAAGCGCGGCTGCGATATCGTTGAATAGTTCAGAATAAGTTTGAATCGACTCGTTGATGTACGTATCGTTCGGCGCATACACGATTTTTTCGTCTGTCACGGCTTTCGTTTTTTGGAGCGCCGGTGCGTTATCGATCACGTCCGCTGCAGGCACTGCGTCTTCCATGCTTGAAATGGCCGCATCACGGTCGAGGACGAACAACCAGTCCGGGTCACTCTCGGCAATCGCTTCGACCGAGACCTCATCCCCTTGATGGTCCCCTGTCGTTTTCGCTACTTCGAGGGCTGGTGTCCAGTCAAAGATGTCATACATCGGTCCGAAGACACGTCCTGTGTTCGGTGCCGAGAAGCCGATATTTCCGCCTGAGACGATGACTGACATGACCGTGTCTTCACTGTCGTATGCCTCTTTCACACTGTCAATCGATGCTTCGAAGCTCGCGATGAGCTCATCTGCTTCCGTTTCTTTTTCAAAGATTTGTCCGAGTGAGCGCGTCGTTGTCTCAAAGCCTTCGACCAAGATTTCACCTGGCGTGCCCGCATCTTCCGGGAGCTCGATGTTCAAATCGATGACGGCCGCTTCCGGAACCAACTTTTTAATGTCGTCGTAGTAGTCGGCGAATCGTTGACCGACGATGACGACATCCGGATCCACACCGGCAATTGCTTCTAAGTTCGGTTCATTGTGCATCCCGACGTCAACGATGTCTTTGTCGTTTTTATAAGGCAAGTCCGCTGGAATTAATCCGATTGGGGCGGCGACCAAGTCGATTTCCCAATCTGAGAGCGTCTCGAACGTTCGGTTGTCGAGCGCGACGACCTTCTCCGGGTTGACAGGCACATCGATTGTTCCATGTGCGTCCGTGATTTCAACTGTTTTCGGCGCTGTCTCCGCTTCCGCGCTTCCTGCGTCTTTCGTCTCGTCCGTGCTACCGCATGCGGCTAGCGTGAAGACGAGTGATGTGAGCATGACTGCTGCTTTCCATTTCCCCATTCTTTCCATCTCCCTGTGTATCTGTTTTTGAATGACGACCTTCTCAGTGAGTCCGCAACAGTTTCACGATTCTGCTCTATGTATGGATACTGACGCTTTCTCACTGATAATGATTATCATTGTCGTTTTCATTGAGAAGCATAACAAACAAAAAAAGGTTGTGCAATGCCAAATTTTCAAATTGGAAATGGAAATATTATTCTTTCTATCCAATGCAAACAAAAAAGAAAGCAGCTTGTGTGGCTACTTTCCAGATTATACGGCTATTCTTTTTCTCGTTTTCTTTTCCGACCCCAAATGCTGTAGGTGATAAATAAAACAAGTGTGTATGTGAATGAGAAGACGATGATTTGCAAAATACTGTTCGGAAGAATTTTTGAGATGAATAGGAGTGAGAACAAGATAGACATAATCATATGGGGACCGCGCCTATCTTCTGGCAAATCGCGCCAATAAATCAAGACAAGCGCTAATGCGAGCGGTCCGCACAATGCGAGCAAGATGAAAAACGGAACAGGACGCATCAAAAATGGCACGTTTGATTTATCACCCCTCATGCTTCCGAAATCCCGTTAGCGAGTACCAACAAAAAAATCCAAATCGATAGCGGCACGATCAACCCAAGATTCCCAACGAGGCTGAACACGCGTACCGTCTTCTCTTTCGAGAATAGGCCCCAAATCAATGTGGCAATCAGGGCGACATCTAAGACAATGTAGACCCAAATAGCCGTCATCAAATCCAAATCGGGAAAAAAGCGAGCGTTCAAGGTGAACAGCGCCATGATTGTCAAAATAGAAAGTCCAAACGTCACGTAAAGCGGTGCATAACGTCGTTGAATCATATAATCACCCCACTCTTCTGTTCGACCATCTGTCGACATCGAAGGATGCACGTCTCGACGTAGCCATCGAGCTGGTGTGGCAAAAACATCGTATACGTCCCTTCCTCTGTTGCCTTCGCATCCCGCTCGACTTTCACGACGAGTTCACGTAGTTTATTCGTCGCATGGTTTTTCAACGAAGTGAAATCGAAGACACCTAGTCGTTGAGCTAGGCGTGCATTATACGCATCAAAATCGGCATAATACATCGCCTGCTTTTCTGGGTCTTTCGTAATGACTTGCTTGAGCCAGGATTTATAGAACCCCTGCAACCAAATCTCATCCGCGACGAGATGGCAATAATAGCCGAGGCGGAACGATTGATTCTCGTCCACACTGTCCATCCAATATTGATTAAGGTCGAGCCGTCTTGTCATATCCTCATGCCGTCCCGCGTAATAGTGAGTGTTTTGTTTAGACGTCATCGCATCGGGCGCAAGATTTCCCAACAAAAAAGCCGTGCGATCGACATCTGTCAAATGCGCCAACACCTCATTCGCGATGACGAGGTGCATCAAATGTGAACCCATCATCTCTCCCCCTTTTCCTAATTATCCCATTCATGTATCCATCTCGACAACCCAACTCTAGTTTGGTACATTCACTATACTGACCGTTCAGTATAGTGGGAGGAAACACATGAGTAAAAAACAATTGTTACTGCGGACCGCCGCACAGATCATTCAAACCGAAGGTATTCAACAACTGTCGATGGACCACTTAGCCAAACGCGCTGGCATCACGAAAGGTGGCGTCTTATATCACTTTGAAAGCAAGGCCAACCTGTTACAGCAGATGAATAGAATGGCGCTCGATGAATTTGAAAATCGGATCGTCCATCATCAAACCGAGTTGGATGGTCCTTACCCGTTCACACGCGCCTACGCCCTCGCGACGCTCGATTATAGCGATGGTGATGCCGACTTGATTGCCGTCTTCATCTCATCCCAAGAAGATGCGAGCGGAAAGCTTTGGAATGACGCCGCCAAACGATGGGATAAACAGTTCGCCGCGGATGGTCCTGACGCTGATCGCGTGCTCGAGCTTCGACTGCTCTGCGATGGGTTTTGGTTCGCGTTGACATACGGCTATAGCGCTGCGTTCAAAGACCGGGCCGCCCGCATCATCCGACAAAAGTGCGACGCGCTGTCAAAAGGAGAATCGTAACATGGGCTTCGTCTATCTCGTCGGTGCCATCGTCTCTGAACTGTTCGGTTCGAGCATGTTGAAGCTGAACGCGACGACAACGAGTCGCCTGCCCGTTCTCGGTGTCGCCTTCGGTTACGTGACGGCTTTTTATTTGTTGTCGCTCGCCCTTCTTTCCATCCCACTCAGTTTCGCCTATGCGTTTTGGAGCGGGGTCGGCACGGCGGCAACGGCGCTAATCGGCTTCCTTGTCTTCAAGGAACAAGTCCGGGTTCAGACCGTCATGGGCATCGGGCTCGTCATCATCGGACTCGTCTTGATGAAACTATGAGGAGGGGAATCATGAAATCATACGGAATCTTACTGGTATCGATTGCGTTCGAGGTGCTCGGGACGTCGATGTTGAAGCTGTCGGACGGATTCACCAATCTGTTCCCGAGTCTCGTTCTCTTAATCAGCTTCGCCATCTCGTTCACGTTGATGGGCATCGTCTTGAAAACCATCCCGCTCAGCATTGCCTATAGCGTCTGGGCCGGGCTCGGCACGGTCGCGACCGGGCTGATCGGGGTGTTCGTGTACGGGGAAGTACTGTCGACCTTGAACAGCATCGGCCTGATCGTCATCGTACTCGGCGTCATCGTCATGAATCTTGGAAAACGGGAGGAGCAACTACATGCTGGCTGACTTAATCGAACAACAGGAACGGGCATTACTGACGACCGACGTGCGCACATCGCCTGAGCACTTGCACCGTCTACTCACGGATAATTTTTTTGAAATCGGCAGTTCGGGACGCATGTTATATCGGACGGCATCTGCCGCCACGATGGACCTCGGCGAGATTCACATCACCCTATCCGACTTCGCACTGGAGACCGTTCAAGACGACGTCGTCCTGGCCACGTATCGGACCGAAGACCACTCCACCGGACGCATCGCCTTGCGCAGTTCGATTTGGGTGAACGTGGATGGCCAATGGAAGATGCGGTTCCATCAAGGGACAATCGTTCCGCCTTCTTGAAACTAAATCGTCACCTCAAAAGGGAGTGTCCCAATCGACACTCCCTTTCGTCGTACCTGATTCATTTTTGTACATACCCCTCATGTTCATTTTGCTTATAATCAAGCCATCCGATGAGGTGAAAGGAAGATGAACATGAGTCAACACAAACAACCGCAATGGTTTCAATCCGTTCGTCCGAGGCGTTCCGTAGAAGAACAGCTGGCCCTCAAAGCGTCGCGTGAAGCGAAATTGACGTTCGAGCCGACCATCCCGCTCGATGCCATCCGTAAAAAACGACCGACCGTCACCGTCACGTTCACGGTCGGCGGCTTCGGCGTCCATAACGAGTCCACCTTCACGTTTTTTGAAGATGGCGCGGTCAAACGGGAAATCATCTGGCGCGAAGAGTTCGACTTGAGCACGGCGATTCCCCGTTCCGGTTGGTACAACGAAACAGATGCCTTCCGCGTCCATGAGCGATTCGTGTCGCTCGTCTCCCATCGCTGGCCTGAAGTGTTCGAGGAAAAAGGATGCTTCACGATGGACGGGACGCAATGGAACTTCACCGTGAACCGTCACGGCAAACTGTTGCACCAGCATAGTGGCAGCAACGCCTATCCTTCCAATTGGAAAGCTGTCATCGAACTGTTCGGGATCTCTTGAACGAAAAAAGATCACCCACAGCGGGCACTCTCCATTCAGAGGGCTTGAATCATCTCGACTCGATTGCCGAACGGGTCGCGGAACTCGAACCGGTCGAATCCAGGAATCGGGATGCCCGTGAGCCGCTCAATCCCTTCCGCTTCGAGCTTCTGTCCCCATTCCGCCAAATCGGTCACGGCGTAGGCGACGTGTCCTTTTGTCGACAGTCGGTCAACCCCGTCCTCGGTGCCGACGTGGACGCTCTGGTCGCCGACCTCGAGCCAAAACCCGCCCCGTCCTTGAAGTGACGCCGGTTTCTCGATTTCTGGAAGACCGAGCACGCCACAATAGAACGCACGGGCTCGCGTTTCCTCTCCTTTCGGAATCGTGATTTGCACGTGATGGATGCCTTGAATCATGTCGTTTTCCCCTTTCGATACGTCAAGCCGACGAACTGAAGTTTTTGGTTGAACAGGCGCGGATACGCCAGATAGCCGACCATGACCGCCGAAATCGATGCGGTCGTCAAGATCAGGAATAAGATGAGCAACTGATACAACACCGCCTCCATCGGGTCGGCCCCGCCGATGATGAGTCCGCTCATCATACCCGGTAGTTGGACGAGCCCCATCGTCTTCTGCGCCTCGACCGTCGGAATCATGCTCGTGCGGATGGCGCTCTTCAAACTGCGCTCAATCGCTGCTTTCGGTGTGCCGCCGAACGACAAGATGAGCTCAATCACTTCATCGCTCCGCTCGACCTCGTCTTTGAACTTGTTCAAGAACAGGAGCGACAACACCATACAGTTCCCGATGACCATGCCGCTGATTGGGATGACTTTCTCCGGCTCAAACGGGATGATGCCGAGTCCGAGCATGAGGCCCATCGTCAACGTCTCGACCGTGACGAGCGTGAGCAGAATCATCCATGTGATGCCGGGGATGCCGTCCCCTTTCTTGATGATGTTCTGTGTCGCCGCCCCAATCATCAAGAGAATCATGAGCAACATGAACACCGGGCTGTCGCTCTCGAAGACGAACGTCAAAATGTAGCCGATGATGAGCAACTGAACAATTGACCGCACCGTCGCAATCAAGATGTCGCGTTCGAGCCCGAGTTTCAAGAACAGCGCCAAACCGAGCGGGATAGCGACGAAAATCAATGAGGTCATCAGTTCGATGAACGTCATAGCTCTTCCCCCCTCACAAAACGACCAATCATCGGATTGTCGGACTCGTCGATAAACGTCGCGTCGCCGAATTCAATCAATTCCCCGTTTCGCAAAAACCACATGTCATCACTGACACGCCGGGCCTGATCCAAGTCGTGCGTGATCCAGACGACGGTGACCCCGAAGTCTTTTTGCAGTCTCACAATCAACCGCTCAATCTCTTTCACAGTCCGATAGTCGAGGCTCGCCGTAATCTCGTCCAACAACAGCACGTCCGGCTTGTTGACGAGCGTCCGGGCAATGGCGACACGACTCCGTTCCCCGCCCGACAACGTCTTGATCGGTTGGTCGAGCGAGATGCCGCCCAAGTCGACTTTCTGTAACAGGTCCGCCGCCCGTTCCCGTTCGAGCGTCTCACCGAAGATGGCTTTCGGCAAGTTCATGTTGTCGTACACCGTCCCGTCAATCATCGGCGCGCTTTGAAACGCCATGCCGATTCGCTGGCGCAGTTCGATAACGTCGATCGAATCGATGTTCTCCCCTTTGAAGTAAATCGCGCCGGCGTCCGGTGATAACAGACCGTTGATGTGCTTCAGGCACGTCGTCTTGCCGGCACCGCTCGGGCCGACGAACGTCGTGATGCGTCCTTCCCGGAAATAACCGGACACGTTATGTAAAATGTCTCCATGACTCACGTTTTTGAATTCAATAATCTGCATCGGTGTCGTCCCCCATCATGTCATGCTGTCTGTCTCAAGCAATGAATACATATACAAATCGTCATATTTCCCTTGCGTTAACTCATACCCCCGCAACAACCCTTCTCGCGTAAATCCGACCCGTTCGAGGAGCTGTTGTGACGCGGTATTCGCCGGCTCGACGAGCGCCTCGATACGATGGAACCCGAGTTGTGTGAACCCATGACGAACGACCGCTCGGAGCGCCTCACCAGCAATACCTCTTCCCCAATGATCCGAGCTGAGCTCAAATCCGATTTCTGCCCTCTGGTGCTTCGCTGAAACGTTCAAAAATCCGCAACTGCCGATGACCTCGTCTTGCCCGGTCAACGTGATGCCCCAGCGGACACCTGTCCCTTCCTCGAGAATTGAGTCGTACCAGGCAATCTCTTCTAACGCATCCTCTAACGACGTGAACGGGTCGAGTCCCATATGGCGGACGACTTCAGGTTTCGATAAATACGCCAACAGGTGCGGCGCATCGTCCGCTATCACCCGCCGTAACGTCAGCCGATTGGTGCTGAGTGACATCACGATCGGTACCCTTCCTCGACGACAACATCACCATTCGCATCGAGTAGCGGTGTGATGCCACCACCTGTCCCGACCCATGTCTGGATATAGTTCACGCCGGTGGCCGTATCGACGAGGATGGTGATTTGCCCGAGTTCCGGCAGTTGTTCCGTCAATTTTACTTGAAACCGTTTCGTTCCTGCCGCTTCTTCTGCTGTTTTCTTTTTGAATAACATCCTACCCCCACCTTTCTACTTCTAACTGTACGCAACATAGCTTCTCGTTTCAATGAATGAGAGACATCCATGGCTGCCGGATGCGAAACCCCTTTAATCCATACAAAAAAATACGCCAGACTGTGGCGTGTTCAAGAATAGCTCCGCTCGATGACGAAGCTCGTCTTATCCCCTCTAAAGTAGGAACGTGAATATTCAATCGTACGTCCAGAGGCGTCCTCGGTCACCGTCTCGATATAGAAACACGGCGTACCGAGTGGACAGTCGAGCAGCCCACTCACTTTCTCATCAGCGAGGGCAATCTCGAGCGCCTCCGTCGTCTTGGCGACATGGACGTCATGGACTTGTGACAACGTCTGAAAGAGCGAGTGCTCGGCCTGGTTTTTCGTGATGCCCGGTGCGACCTGCCATGGGATGAACGATACTCGACCGCGCTTCCCTTGTACGGCGATGAACGGCCAGCCGGCTTGGTAAAAGCGTTCCGTACGATTCTGGTTGATTGAGCTCGCCAATGAGATGGCCGTAATTTGCCCGGACGCTTGGCTCGTTAACTTCACGAATCTTGCCCGTATCGTCATCAAAATTCACCTGACGACGCCGTCATCACGAAGTCAGGTCCGCTTCCAATCACCATCGGGGCACTCCCGCTGCCAATCAAAGGATTCATCACAAATTTGAAGACGTTTGAACAACTCGCGATTCAAGAGATTATCTCAGGTTCGCACCACGACGCCTATCCCGCCGGCTTGATGAATCCACTCATCCAAGATGAGTAAAGATTGATTCAGCTATTCGATGTGTATGAAGCGCGTTTACCACAATTCAACTTATTTAGGCGATGTTTTTCGCATCTCTAAGCGTCTCAGGACGCGTTCTACGGTGATGGCGTCACACGAGAGACGCTCGATGCGATTCAACCTGGAGACTCGATTGAGGTCATGGTCCACCCGGCCGATCTCGATCCCATACTCCCGAGCGTCACGTCTTACCTCGATGCACGTCTCGTCGAGAAAGACCTGCTCACCTCCTATCACCGCCCCGATTGGTGGGCATAACAAAAGCGAGTCCTTATGCGGGACTCGCTTTTGTCATAGCTGGAAATGTTGTTTGATTCGTTCAGCGACCGTCGCCGCATCGAGATGCGTGTTGTTGATGCGCAAATAGTTGTCGACGTCGAGTTCCCCGTGCTGTGAGTTCAATCGATAGAGCGTCGCCGTCTGCTTCAACTCACCTTCCGACCAGGCGATATCCCGCTTCGTCGGCTTATGTGTCAGCCGGTTCTCCGTTTGGTTGCGGATCAGCCGCTCTTCGATGTCCGCCTCGAGCTCGACGTAGTAGATATCGGCCCCGTTCGACTCGAACAGGTCGGTCACTTGTTTGATATACGCCCAGTCCTCTACTAAATCAAACGCCCAGACGAACGTGAAAATCATTCCGTCCAAGTCACTTTTCGCGACCGCTTCGAACAATTCGTGGCGGAACAGCTGGACGAGGCGGCGGCCTTCGTCCGTCCCATAACTGAAGAACGGACTGACGAGATCAATCGTCATATGGTTATGGAACAGCTTTAAATCCGTGATGCTGGCGAGCTCTTGTCCGACCGTCATCTTGCCGACGGCTTGTGGACCGAATAATACGACGAACTTCATATCTAATCCCATCCCTACTGTCATTTTCAACAGCATATCATATTGCTCGACTCATCGAATAGGAACGGAAGGCACGGGTCGTCCAAAAGGGCTGCATGTCGGTTTCCCCTTTCTGAAACGTTACTCTAACCCATTCCCGTTTTAAAAAAAGTCAGTCCAAATCCAGATAAATGTGTGTGCCCCAACAAATATTTGTTTACCCCTGCTTCATATGAGGAATAGGCATATCATCTATGTGTATGAAGGAAGGTGTCATCCCGTGACTTGTCCACGCTGCGGAGCGAAGACCCGCTCGAAAATCACTGTTTGTCCGACGTGTGGCTATCGCCCACGTCGCTTGAAATGGATTGCTGTCCCCATCGTCATTGCACTCATCGCATTCGTCTCGTTTTTAACGAACGCCTATCTTACCGACAGCCCGCGCTCGAGTGATTCACTCGCCGACAAAGTCGATTTGAACATCACGAAAGACACGGTCTCAGCCGATGGTGCCACTACCGTCGACCTTGAGACGTTGCAAGATAGCCTGTATACCGTCGGCACGGGTACCGGGTTTTTGATTAGCCCGCAAGATGTATTGACGGCGGCCCATAACGTCGCCGGCATCACCCGCGTCACGATGAAACATGGTGACAAGACGGTGAATGGAACGGTCATCGGCCGGACTGACGCCATCGCCGTCATCCGCATCGAAAAAGTAAAAGCGACCCCGTTCTCGTTCAGTCACGCGATTGTCGGACCAGACGAGCCGGTGTTGACACTCGCACCGGACGAACAGATTGAAGGAACGCTCACGTTCGAAGAAGACAGCTATCGCCGCGAATTCGATTTACCGAACCGCGCCATCGGCAGCCCGATCGTCACGGCCAATGGACGAGTGCTCGGCCTTCACTTGGTGACGAAGACGCTCCCGGTCGCCTTGTTCGAACAAGACGTACTGTCGTTCCTCGAGTCGGACACACCGGCCCCGCCACCGACGACAAAACGCAGTGCCCCGGCCGCTGAACTCGCACCGGTCGCACCGATCACACCGGTCCCGAAACGTGAGGACCCGGTCGAACCCGCTCCGGCGCCTGAACCTGAACCAGCGCCCGAACCGGAACCGGAAGCTGAAGCAGCGCCAGACACACCGGAACCGATCGAGCCTCCAGTTGAAGAACCGGCACCGGTCGAGGAAGAGCCTCCGGCCGAACCGGAGCAACCTGCTGAAGAATCGGAGGCCCCTCCCGTCACGGAGCAACCGACCGAGCCTGACGTCCCCGTGACCGAACCGGCCGAACCGGTCGAGCCGGAACAGCCGGCAGTTCAAGAAAAAGAAACGGAGGCGGCACCAGTCAAGAAACAAGACAAGCCGAAAGCCACCGCTAAACCTGACAAGAAAGAGACGCCGCCCGTCGTCAAGGAGAAACCGGTCGCCGATGACGCGCCCGAAGAAGCCACAGACGAGCCGACTGCAGTTGAAACTGAAGATGAAGAAAGCACGCCATCGGAATGATGACGTGCTTTTTTACGTGTCTTTTCGCGTGCGCCGCTGCAAGTTGCCGACCGCGGCCCCGAACAACAGCAGGATAATCGACAACATCCAAAATGGCATCACGTCCTGCAACAACCAGACGATGAGCGCACTGATGGCGATGACGACACCCATCCATAAGAAATTTGACTGTCCCATTTCGTTCACCTCGGTCTCATCATAGCACATCAATTCGATGCGCCGTCGCCTGGGGCGGCAGCGAGCGGGTCATCTTTTCATCGTGCTCGACGCGCACCTGTTGACCGACGGCGAGCGGCGTCTCATCCTCTCGAAGTGGCTCTTCCCAGTGAAACACAATGCCATCGAACGGCTCGGCATCTTGATTCGGCGCGACCCGCATCCGCGTCGGTTCGAGTTCGACAATATAACCCGTGAACGTGACCATCTCCATCCCTCCATTTCCTCGGAAATCCTTCCCTATTCTTTTCCCATTTTTTGAAATAACTCTACTCGTTCGTCCGAATGCTCGGTATAATGAAGCAACACTCATTTACGCCGGGAGGGACCCTCATGAAACACACCATCGATTTACACCATCCAGACTTTCAACGCACCTTCCTCGAGATGATGCTCCTTGAAGAAATGATTGACGACTATAACGCTGAAGCGATCGAGTCGCTCGTCGTCCGCGGCGAGACAAACTTTCCGGACGACCCGTTTTTTCCGACGATGCGGGCATATCCGCTCATCCGTGAAGGCGAGTTCGGTCAGGCCCGCGACGTGCTCGAAGCCGCGAGCGCAAAAGGCGACCATTACATGATCCACTGTCTCCATGGCATCTTGAGCGACGATACGAATTTCTTGTTCGAGGCCGAGCAACATTTCCTTCGGGCCGTCGAACGCTATCCGGACGTGCCAATCGTCCAACGCACCATCGCCGTCCATTACTTCAATCGTAAGTTTTATGGGGAGGCCGGTCTCCATTTGATGCATTACGTCCGGCTCGCCGGGTTCAACGAAGAGACGGTGCCGATGTTGCTCGAATTCTTCCAAGTGTATGATGAGATTCCACTCGAGATGAACGATGAGCTCCTCAAGGTGGCCATCGGATACTTGAACGCTAACCCACGCAACCCTCGCGCCCACTCGCTTTATGCGTCCATCTGCAGCCATCGGGTCGAGATGCTCGTCAAACGGTTGCCGGAAGACAACCATCAGCTCGATGACGAGACAATCGCGATGTTGCTCGAGGTCGAAGAGCACGGCATGTGGAGTGCGACGTATGACGACAGTGAGGACCACATGTTCCGCGCTATGTTCGCCGATTATATCGACAACGTCGTCTTGCCGAACACGTCCAAACTGTATGTATACCGTTTGCGCCTCCGCTATTGGTATCACAGGCTCACGCACCGCTTAACCGGGGGCTACGGGGATTCGATGCGCTCGTCTTGATTAAATCTGAACAGGGGTCCTGCCACCACATGTCGGTGACGGGACCCCTGTTTGTTTTTTTGTTTGACTTGATCACATATACGGATGAATCGGTCCACGCAACTCGAACGAGTAGTCCTCGTGGTTGACGATGCCGACGACTTGATCGCTTTCGAGCAGTTGCACTAAGAACCCGGCCATCTCTTCGGCCGTATGATACTTCTCGACGTTTTGGCTATAATCAAAGTCCTCTTCTTCACGGGCACGGTTCGCAAAGCCGGTCTCCGTCGCAGCCGGTGCGAGCACTTTCGCCCGCAGTTTGTCTCCATCGTTCATGAGCTCGCGGGCAAGCCCTTCCGTATACGCGCTGACGAAGAATTTGGTCGCGCTATACGTGACACCTTTTTTGGCGATGTGATAGCCAACGACCGATGCGACGTTCAACAGCGTCGCCCCTTCGACGTTATGATAGTCGCGGACGTATAGGCTCGACAGCACCGTCAACGCCTCCACATTCAAGCGGATCATGTTCTCGATTTTCCCGACCTCGACGTCCTTCACGAAATTCGAGTCCCCGAACCCGGCGTTGTTGATCCACGTCTCGATGTCGAGATCGGCGAGCGATTCATACAGCCCGTATACGTTCTCGCTGTATGACAAGTCTTTGGCCTTGATGATGACATCGCTCTTCGGTGCAATCGCCTTGATTTCGTTCCGCAACTTCTCAAGCTCGTCGTGGCGGCGTGCCACGAGTACGAGTGACTTCCCTTGCTTGGCGAGCAATTTCGCTGCTTCATAGCCAATACCTGAACTTGCTCCTGTGATGACGGTATATTTCATAATGCGTCCCCTTTTCATGTTAGTCGAGATGTTGTCTCTCTCCCGCAATTCCCGTAACACCCTCTCGTCAATCCTGACAACACGCAAAAACCGTCCTTTCCCTAGAACAGGAAAGGACGGTCCGTTTTATGTTTGGAAACGTCCGATGAGCGTCTGCAAGTCACCGGTCATATTGCCGAGCGACTCGGCGACGCCGTTCAACTCTTGAATCATCGCGAGCTGAGCGTCGGCCGTCTCTCCGACGCTGCGCATCGTCTCGGCCGTGCCTTCACTGTCACTCGCCATATGAATCGCAGCTGTTGCGACTTGTTTCGTTGTGATTGCAATCTCATTCGAGGCGACACGAATCTGTTCCGTGTTCTCGACCGAGGCGTGCAATTGCCCGACGATTTGTTGGAACGACGCCGTCGCTTCTTCAAGCAGCGCCGTGTTCGTCTCGACACGGCGGGCACTGATGGCGTGACGCTCGAGCACCGCATTCGACTGCGTTTGAATCGATTCAATCAAGCCGGCGATTTGGGACGCCGATTGTTTCGACTGTTCCGCAAGCTTGCGGACTTCTTCGGCGACGACGGCGAAGCCTTTCCCTTGCTCCCCGGCCCGGGCCGCTTCGATGGCCGCGTTCAAGGCGAGCAGGTTCGTCTGGTCGGTGATCGACTGGATGACCTCGGTAATGAGGGCAATCTCATCTGACTGTTGTTTCAACGCCGTGATTGATTGACCGGTCACGACCGTCTCCGATTCGAGGGCGAGCACTTCTTGTTTCGCTTGTTGAATCGTCTGTTCCCCGCGTTCGGCGAGCTTCAGACTCGTCTGGACGTCTTGGCTGATCGTCCCGATTGACGTGGCGATTCGTTCGACGCCTTCATCGGCCGCCGCGACCGCCTGTCCGCTCTTCGAAGCAGCCGCCGCCTGGTTGACCGTCTCACCGACGACTTGTTCAATCATCCGCGTCGTCTCCTCTGTCTGCGACGACATCTCTTCTGTGCTCGCGTACAGTTCTTCCGACTGCGCCGTGATTTCTTGGGCGTTCCGGCTCACTTCGTCGATGAGTTCGCGGAGATTGCCTTTCATCTGGTTGAAGCCAAGCATCAACTCGCCGATTTCATCGCGCGTGAGCGCTTGAAGGTCAGCGCGTGTCAAATCACCGTCGGCGACGATGCCGACCTCGTCCGATAGTTGGCGAAGCGGGACCGTGACCATGCGTTGGAGGAAGTAGCCGGCGCCGAGCGTGAGTACGAAAATGATGACGGCGATCACTGCAGAGTATATCAATGCACTTTGACCTCGACTCTCAAGCTGCGCTTGCTTCGCCAACATCGCGGCTTCCGATTCGGCTTGCATCGTCTCTCCTGACTCAATGATTGATGCCGTCACATCCGGCAACAACCGGAGCGCGAGTCGGTCCACTGTCTCTTGATCATCCGCGTCGATTGCTTGAATCAACTGTTGTGCTAAGTCATCGTAACCTAATGCGTATGACATCAAGTTCTCTAGTTCTTTCGTCTCTTCTGTCGAAGGCGAAAGTTCTAACAAGGCATTGATTGCTTCTTTTTTCTCTTCTGACCCTTGCTGCTCTGCTTCAAGCCGGGCCGGCTCTTGTTCAAGAATATAACCACGCAGGCCATACGCCTGACGGACCATCCCTAACGATAATTCATCGGCCGCCTTCATCCGCATGACATCTGATGAAATCATTTCTTCATATCGGCTCGTCGCATCGTTCAACGCCATCAGATTGTAACCCATCCCGATTACGACGAGTAAAAGAATCATTCCGATCCCGCCAAACAGTTTCTGCGTCAATGTGAGTTGATTTAGCCTTTTTTTCATCTTCTCGAGGAACGCGTCCTCTCACACCTCTATTTCTATCAAATTTTGGAATCACATGATTTCTATCGGTTTGTGCAAACGGTTTTCCACATTTGTTTCCAATTATTTTAATGGATTGACCTTATTTACGAGTCTTATGTTCCATTTATTGTCACAAAAAAAGACCACAGCCCATCATGGCTGCGATCTAGCTTCATAACTTGAACTGTGACACGCGATTCGATAGTTCGACCGCACGTTGTTCGGTCTCCTGCATCCGTGCCTGCACGTCGTTGAAACGCTCGACGGACAGTTGGACTTTCTCCGAAATCGATTGGGTCCCGTCCGCCCCTTCGGTCACGGTCGTCGCGACTTCTTGGATGACGTGGAGGATGCTATCGGTCATATGACGGAGTTGGAGCGCATTCGTCTCGAACGTCTCTGCCGTCTGGCCGAACACGGTCGCATCTGCCTCATATTGAGTGGCCGACTCCTCGAGACGGTCGTAATCCGCGAGCACTTTCGTGTCGAGGAACGTCAGCATATCGGCCGAGCTTGTATTGAGCCGGGCGACCGAATCGATGACCGTATGCGATACCGCTTGAATCTCGTTCACCGTCTGGCGCGAGTTCTCGGCAAGCTTTCGAATCTCCGAAGCGACAACCGCGAAACCACGGCCGGCATCTCCGGCCCGAGCCGCCTCAATCGATGCGTTCAAGGCAAGCAAGTTCGTCTGGTCGGCGATGGTGAGAATCGCGCTCGTCAAGACCCGGATCTGTTCGACCGACTGCGCCCCTTTAATCGCCTCGTCGAGTTCGATGCGTTTCTGCTCGATGATGGCGTTCGCTTCCGTCTTCGATGCGACGGCTTGTTCACGCATGGCGTGGGCGCGACGTTCGACGTCGCCCGCTGTCGCCGCGCTGTCGTTCGACAAGTCGACGATGGAATCGATAGAACTGCCCATCTCGGTCGTCGACGCGCTCATCTCTTGTGAAGATGCGGCCGTCTCTTCCATACCCGCCGTCAATTCCTCGACCGTGCCTGACGTCTCTTCCATGTAACGGCTCAGTTCAATGACTTCCGCCGCCACTTCTTTTGACGAGACGAGGACGACTTTTGCCGTCTTGTCGACATCGACCATGATGTCACGCAACGTGGCGAGGAACGTGTTGAACGAGCGGCTCACTTGAGCGATCTCATCGTTCGACGTGACCGGGATGGCCATCGTCAAATCGCCGCCTTGCGAGGCCAATTCGTCAAATTTCTCTTGGAGCACCCGCATCGGTTTGATGATTGAGCGCAATAAGCTCAGTCCGAGGAACAAGAGAAGGACGAACGCTCCGATCGTCACGACGAGCAGTGCGATGAGCGACTGCCCGAACTCACGTTCCATGTCGGCGCCGACACGTTGTGAGCCTTCCGAGTTGTAGTCGACGAGTTCGGTTAAGCGTTGCGTGAAGTTGTCGTATGTCGATTGTGACTGGGCGTCATAATACGAGCGGGCCATGCCGTTATTGCCGGACGTGCTGAAGATGAGCATGTTGTCCGACACGCGCTGATACATCTCCCACTGTCGACTGAAGTTGGCGAACAGCTCTTTGTCCGTCTCGCCCGTCGCCGTCTGTTCGTATTTCGGGGCGATCTCATTGATGCGCGTCCGAATGTCTTTCATCGCGGTCATCAATTCTTCTTTCGCGGCCGCGTCGTCGGTCACGATGTGTTCGAGTTCGAGCGCGCGATAGTTTGCTGCGAGCGTGTTCAGCTCGTGGGCGTAGTCGAGCCCTTTGCTCCAGTTGTTGACGATATCATCGCCTTGCCGGTTCGCATCGGCGAGCGACAAGAGCGAATAGCCGCCGACCCCTGCGACCATGAGGAGCGCGAGGATGACGAGTCCCCACAGTTTTTGACGGATGGTCAGGTTCTTGCCGGTCACTCGCTGTTTTGGGCGTGTGCTCGACTTTCGCCACTTCGGTTTCCATTGAAAGCGCCGGACGTTCACACGGTTCCGTAACGCTGTCCACTTCTGTTTCACTGACATATGTATATTCCCCTCTCGCATGCAACGTTTCTTCCTATATCGTCTTGACGTCGAGGAATCTAAAGGGAATTGACCAAAATAAAAAAAGATGACTGAAAACTCAGTCATCTCAGATTGTAGACAAAGTCACGTTTCAGGCGAACTGAAACGTGACTTTGTCGTTTTCGGGCCTTTAGGCGCTCTGCCCGAGCCCCTTTT
>NZ_JACSLH010000030.1:0-234 GCF_018618035.1 Exiguobacterium sp. s64 | reverse complement strand
AACAAGGTAGCCGTATCGGAAGGTGCGGCTGGATCACCTCCTTTCTAAGGAAAATGCCCATGTGGCATTGCCCATCGTTCAGTTTTGAGGGTTCGTCCCTCGATTGTTCCTTGAAAACTGAAGATTCATCAAGACATCAAACCAATTAATTTCACATATGGTCCGTGAGGACCGTGTGTCTTAGACGCTAGATCAAGGTAGAAAGGGCGTACGGTGGATGCCTTGGCACTAGGA
>NZ_JACSLH010000029.1:0-260 GCF_018618035.1 Exiguobacterium sp. s64 | reverse complement strand
AAAGAAAATTCGATTCCCTGAGTAGCGGCGAGCGAAACGGGAACAGCCCAAACCAGGAAGCATGCTTCCTGGGGTTGTAGGACACTCTACACGGAGTTACAAAGGGATAGGATAGGTGAACGACCTGGAAAGGTCGGCCAGAGAAGGTGACGGCCCTGTAGCCGAAATCCCATCCCCTCCAGAGTGGATCCTGAGTACGGCGGGACACGTGAAACCCCGTCGGAATCCGGGAGGACCATCTCCCAAGGCTAAATACTTCC
>NZ_JACSLH010000028.1:0-357 GCF_018618035.1 Exiguobacterium sp. s64 | reverse complement strand
TTAATTTCACATATGGTCCGTGAGGACCGTGTGTCTTAGACGCTAGATCAAGGTAGAAAGGGCGTACGGTGGATGCCTTGGCACTAGGAGCCGATGAAGGACGCGACGAACAGCGAAATGCCCTGGGGAGTGGTAAGTACACATTGATCCAGGGGTATCCGAATGGGGGAACCCACCGCCGGGAGACTGGCGGGACACCCGTGTGAATACATAGCACGGCGTGAGGCAAACCCGGGGAACTGAAACATCTAAGTACCCGGAGGAAGAGAAAGAAAATTCGATTCCCTGAGTAGCGGCGAGCGAAACGGGAACAGCCCAAACCAGGAAGCATGCTTCCTGGGGTTGTAGGACACTCTA
>NZ_JACSLH010000027.1:0-381 GCF_018618035.1 Exiguobacterium sp. s64 | reverse complement strand
AACAAGGTAGCCGTATCGGAAGGTGCGGCTGGATCACCTCCTTTCTAAGGAAAATGCCCATGTGGCATTGCCCATCGTTCAGTTTTGAGAGACCAAATCTCTCGACAATCAAAATATGAGGGCCTATAGCTCAGCTGGTTAGAGCGCACGCCTGATAAGCGTGAGGTCGGTGGTTCGAGTCCACTTAGGCCCACCATTTTTTTGAGAATTCCTATATGGGGCCTTAGCTCAGCTGGGAGAGCGCCTGCCTTGCACGCAGGAGGTCAGCGGTTCGATCCCGCTAGGCTCCACTTTGTTCCTTGAAAACTGAAGATTCATCAAGACATCAAACCAATTAATTTCACATATGGTCCGTGAGGACCGTGTGTCTTAGACGCTAGA
>NZ_JACSLH010000026.1:0-449 GCF_018618035.1 Exiguobacterium sp. s64 | reverse complement strand
GTTGGGCACTCTAAGGAGACTGCCGGTGACAAACCGGAGGAAGGTGGGGATGACGTCAAATCATCATGCCCCTTATGAGTTGGGCTACACACGTGCTACAATGGACGGTACAAAGGGCAGCGAAGCCGCGAGGTGGAGCCAATCCCAGAAAGCCGTTCTCAGTTCGGATTGCAGGCTGCAACTCGCCTGCATGAAGTCGGAATCGCTAGTAATCGCAGGTCAGCATACTGCGGTGAATACGTTCCCGGGTCTTGTACACACCGCCCGTCACACCACGAGAGTTTGTAACACCCGAAGTCGGTGAGGTAACCTTAGGGAGCCAGCCGCCGAAGGTGGGACAGATGATTGGGGTGAAGTCGTAACAAGGTAGCCGTATCGGAAGGTGCGGCTGGATCACCTCCTTTCTAAGGAAAATGCCCATGTGGCATTGCCCATCGTTCAGTTTTGAG
>NZ_JACSLH010000025.1:0-931 GCF_018618035.1 Exiguobacterium sp. s64 | reverse complement strand
GATATAGCTCTTTAAAAATGACGAAGCTTGCGCTTCATTCAAAAATTGTAAAACTTTTTTGCCTCATCGTTCAGTTTTCAAAGTTCGTCAGTTTAAAAATTGGTGGAGCCTAGCGGGATCGAACCGCTGACCTCCTGCGTGCAAGGCAGGCGCTCTCCCAGCTGAGCTAAGGCCCCAAAAGTTATGATGGTCGGGAAGACAGGATTCGAACCTGCGACCCCTTGGTCCCAAACCAAGTGCTCTACCAAGCTGAGCTACTTCCCGAAATAGATGGTGCACCCTGAGAGATTCGAACTCCCGGCCTTTAGATTCGTAGTCTAACGCTCTATCCAGCTGAGCTAAGGGTGCGAGACGAATGAACTTTCATGGGATATTAAGATGGTACCGAGGGCCGGACTTGAACCGGCACGAGGAAACCCTCGCAGGATTTTAAGTCCTGTGCGTCTACCAATTCCGCCACCCCGGCAAGGTATAATTCATGCGGTAGACTATTTTAAAAATGGTGCCGGCGAAAGGATTCGAACCCTCGACCCTCTGATTACAAGTCAGATGCTCTACCAACTGAGCTACACCGGCAGGTGTAAATGGTGGAGGATGACGGGATCGAACCGCCGACCCCCTGCTTGTAAGGCAGGTGCTCTCCCAGCTGAGCTAATCCTCCAAATATGTAATGCCTGGCAACGTCCTATCCTCACAGGGGGAGACCCCCAACTACTTTCGGCGCTGAAACGCTTAACTTCCGTGTTCGGCATGGGAACGGGTGTGGCCGCTTCGCTATCGCCACCAGACATATATGAGATTAACATTATCTCAACATAATGTCAACTCTTTTTTAAGAGATTGTTCTCTCAAAACTGAAGACTCATCAATTCACTCAAACCGTTAGACTAGATCAAAGCCTCGACCGATTAGTATCATTCAGCTCCACACG
>NZ_JACSLH010000023.1:0-1187 GCF_018618035.1 Exiguobacterium sp. s64 | reverse complement strand
GAATTTGATATAGCTCTTTA
The DNA here is from genome assembly GCF_018618035.1 of Exiguobacterium sp. s64. Classification (NCBI taxonomy): domain Bacteria; kingdom Bacillati; phylum Bacillota; class Bacilli; order Caryophanales; genus Exiguobacterium; species Exiguobacterium sp. s64. The sequence goes on along the minus strand of NZ_JACSLH010000023.1, from coordinate 1,167 downwards.
AAAATGACGAAGCTTGCGCTTCATTCAAAAATTGTAAAACATTTTTGCCTCATCGTTCAGTTTTCAAAGACCAAATTGAATTAAGAAATGGTCGGGAAGACAGGATTCGAACCTGCGACCCCTTGGTCCCAAACCAAGTGCTCTACCAAGCTGAGCTACTTCCCGTTATAAATGGTGCACCCTGAGAGATTCGAACTCCCGGCCTTTAGATTCGTAGTCTAACGCTCTATCCAGCTGAGCTAAGGGTGCATTAATGCGGTCGAGAGGACTTGAACCTCCACGGTGTTAACCACCACTAGGCCCTCAACCTAGCGCGTCTACCGATTCCGCCACGACCGCATATAATTGGAGCGGAAGACGGGATTCGAACCCGCGACCCCGACCTTGGCAAGGTCGTATTCTACCACTGAACTACTTCCGCAATATAAAGTTAGATTAGAGATGCGGGTGAAGGGACTCGAACCCCCACGTCAAAGACACTAGATCCTAAGTCTAGCGCGTCTACCAATTCCGCCACACCCGCATATAATATTTAAGTATAGAAATTAATGAGAAATGGTGAGCCATGCAGGGCTCGAACCTGCGACCCTCTGATTAAAAGTCAGATGCTCTACCAACTGAGCTAATGGCTCATTAATTTTTTAAAATGGGGCGGCTGAAGGGAATTGAACCCTCGAATGCCGGAATCACAATCCGGTGCGTTAACCACTTCGCCACAACCGCCATGAGAAAAATGGTGCCGGCGAAAGGATTCGAACCCTCGACCCTCTGATTACAAGTCAGATGCTCTACCAACTGAGCTACACCGGCGCTGTAAATGGTGGCTTTGGACGGAATCGAACCGCCGACACAAGGATTTTCAGTCCTTTGCTCTACCAACTGAGCTACAAAGCCAACTTATTAAGTTTAAATAAAAAAATGGCGGTCCCGACGGGATTCGAACCCGCGATCTTCTGCGTGACAGGCAGACATGTTAACCACTACACCACGGGACCGTTTTAAATAATTATTGTATCGACTTTACCTATTTTAAATGTCATCGAGAGTAAAGTCAATAATTTTTTCAAAAAAACAATCAGCCTGGCAGCGTCCTATCCTCACAGGGGGAGACCCCCAACTACTTTCGGCGCTGAAGCGCTTAACTTCCGTGTTCGGCATGGGAACGGG
>NZ_JACSLH010000022.1:0-1686 GCF_018618035.1 Exiguobacterium sp. s64 | reverse complement strand
TGATATGCTCCCCAATAAGTAGACAGATGAAATAACAAATCTGTTTATCTGATTGGGGAGTGTTTTTTTATGACGAGAAGTCGACATACGATCGAACAAAAACTGAGCGCGCTGCGCATGATGAATCAAGGCACATATACCTGGAAGGAAATCAGGGAGGCACATGACGTCTCTATGGACACCCTTCAGTTATGGAAAGTAAAATTCGATACCGGCGGTATTGACGCGTTGAAGCAATCGAGGACATGGAAGCCCTACACCAAGGAACAGAAGATTGCGGCGGTCCGTGACTATCTCGGTGGTCTCACTAAACTAGAGACACTCTCCAAACATCAAATCAGTCACTGGTCTGTTCTTCACAGATGGATTAGGAAGTATACTAGTCATAGCGAGTTAACAGATTCGAGAAAAGGGATGGGTCTAGCTATGACAAAAGGAAGAAAAACTACATTTGAAGAGCGCTTTGAGATCGTGAAATACTGTTTGGAGAATGGTCGCAACTACCAGCAGACCGCGGAACAATATCAGGTATCCTATGCCCAGGTCTATGGCTGGGTCAAGAAGTATGACACGACCGGGGCCGAAGCGCTCCTAGACCGCCGTGGGCGTACGAAGCCAGAGGATGAACTAAGTGAAGAAGAGAAGCTGAAACGTCGTATCCAGCAAATGGAGCTTGAGAACGAACTTCTTCGTGCGGACAACCTGTTCCTAAAAAAGTTAGAGGAGATCGAGAGGAGGTCGTGATCAGCCAGGTACGGCTACAGCAAAGATATATCGCCATCAAAGAATTGAACGAAGAGGAAGCCCTCTCGATTGTGCTCCTCTGCCGGGTCGCCGGCATCTCACGGGCGGCCTATTACAAATGGTTGAATCGCACCATATCGGTGCGTCAAGAAGAGAACGAGAAGCTCCTGGAGGACATCCGTCTACTCTATGATCAGGCGAACGGGACATACGGGTACCGTCGGATCACGATGACCATCAATCGGTTACGCCGGCAACAAAGCTTGTCCCCGTTCAATGAAAAGCGAATCTATCGTTTGATGCATAGCCATGGGATTCAATCGATCATCCGCCGGAAGCGGAGGAAACATAAGAAGTCAACGCCACAGCATGTGGCCGAGAACTTGATGAACCGAGAGTTCAGCGCGGCCCGGCCGGACGAGAAATGGTGCACCGACGTCACCGAGTTCAAATACGGTGCCGGAAAGAAGGCGTACCTTAGCGCGATTATCGACCTGTACGACGGCTCAATCGTCGCCTATCGTGTCGGGAAGTCCAACAACAACGGGCTCGTCTTTAAAACGATGATGCCAGCCATCGCGCGTCTACGTACAGGAGCGAGTCTGATGATCCATAGCGACCGAGGGTTCCAATACACCTCGAGAGGGTTCAAACGCATGGTAGAGGACGCGGGACTGACCCACAGCATGTCCCGCGTGGGACGCTGTATCGACAACGCCCCAATCGAGAGTTTCTGGGGCACCCTGAAAGTGGAGATGTACTATTTGCGTGAGTTCCAGGCCTATAGCGAACTGACGAAGGCAATCGAGAACTACATAGCGTTCTACAACCACGACCGTTTCCAGAAACGACTAAACGGCCTGAGTCCTGTCGAATACAGGTCTCAAGCCGCCTAGGTTGGTTTTCATTATTTACACTGTCTACTTGACGGGGAGCAGTTCA
>NZ_JACSLH010000021.1:0-1698 GCF_018618035.1 Exiguobacterium sp. s64 | reverse complement strand
TCAGATTGTAGACAAAGTCACGTTTCAGGCGAACTGAAACGTGACTTTGTCGTTTTCGGGCCTTTAGGCGCTCTGCCCGAGCCCCTTTTCAGGCGGGCTGGGCGTTCTTCCATGCCCAGCCCGCCATCTTCTTGAGATTGAGGGCAGCAAAAGTAAGCATCGCCTGCATTGAAACTTTTTCAAGTCCCCGATAACGGGTCCAACGCATGCCATGCTTCTCTTTTGCGTCCGCGAACACGCGCTCGACCGTCTGTTTACGACGGTCATAGATGTTGCGGTTCAATTCCGTGTGGCGGAGGTCTTCGACCTCGTCCATATAGGGTTGCCAGAGGTGTCGCTCGATTATCCGCTGGTGCTTCTGGCTCTTCGTGCACTGCTCGAGCAGCGGGCAGTTCACACAAACCGCGGGATTCGAGACGTACTTGCGTTTCCCCTCGCGCATCGTCGTACTGTACGTTAATAACTCGTTGTTTGGGCAGATGTAGACGTCATGGTGCTCGTCGTAGATGAAATCCTTGGTCTTGAAGGCGCCCTTCTTACCCTTCGGGCGAGTGTATGGGAAGACCGGCAGGATCCCACGGTCAATCAGCAGCTTGGCAATGGCCGGATTTTTATAGGCGGAGTCGGCAGCGACGGCGAACGGTTGAATCAGGCGGTCGGAGACCTTGTCGAGCAGATCGGGGAACGCTACACTATCGTGCACGTTACCCGGTGTGACGATAGCACCGAGCACGAACCCATGGGCGTCGCTCGCCGCATGGACAGAGTAAGCGAACTGCTTCTCACGCTCACCTTTTACGTAATATCCACTCTCAGGGTCTGTCGTGCTGACCTTGATTTCCTTCGTCTCCTCCGCCTGATTCTTTTTTGGCCCTAAGGGCTTCTTTCCACTTTCTTCGCGGTCTCGCTCGACCTCGGCATCGAGTTGTTCCTGATAGTGTTTCACCTCTTGCCGGACGGTCTTCTTGACGAGCTTCCGCTTGTTTGCGTTCGCTTTGACGTGTGTCGAGTCTACGAATAGGACGGCGCGATCGATGAACCCTGCGTCCGCAGCCTGTTCAAGGATATGATAGAAGATGTCGTCGAATAAGCTCGTGTACTGAAACCGACGCACATAGTTCTTCCCGAACGTCGAGAAATGTGGCACCTTGTCCGTGAATCCGAACCCGAGAAACCAACGGTATGCGACGTTCGTCTCGATCTCACGAATTGTCTGTCGCATGGATCGGATACCGAACAGGTACTGAAGGAAGGCCATCTTGATCAGGACGACAGGGTCGACGCTTGGCCGGCCACGGTCCTCAGAATATAAGTCCTCCACGAGCGGATAGATGAACTCAAAGTCGATCACCGCCTCGATTTTTCGGACCAGATGGTCCGCTGGCACAAGCTCGTCGAGCGTGACCATCTCCAGTTGTGTCCGATTGGTTTCCGATTCTGTTGATTTCCTGATCATCCGATTCGCCTCCATAATTGTTTCTATATCTCTCATTATAAAAAAGCGACGACGGTACGAAAAGAGGGATTGATGCGTGGGCCGACTGCGGGCACGGCGAGACTTCCAGGGGATTAGCAAGCAAAGGGAGACCCAGCAGCGACAAAGTCGCGATGCGGCTCCCTGCTTGCCCCCAGAAAAGCGAGCTGTGCCCGGTCGGGCAAATAAAAAAGACTGCAGACAATGTTTTGTCTACAGTCTGA
>NZ_JACSLH010000003.1:282657-303719 GCF_018618035.1 Exiguobacterium sp. s64 | reverse complement strand
TGCGGCTCCCTGCTTGCCCCCAGAAAAGCGAGCTGTGCCCGGTCGGGCAAATAAAAAAGACTGCAGACAATGTTTTGTCTACAGTCTGAGATGACTGAAAACTCAGTCATCTCTTGACTCGTTATTGGACGTTCAACACGGTCTGCGTACCTTCGATCATCTTGATTTCTGTCCATTTGACGACGCTCTTGCCGAGCGGATCGTTGGCGACCATGAAGTCGGCGAGCGCTTGCACTTTCAACGCGTCGACCGGCTGTTTCACGTTATTCAAACGGAAGCGTGATACTTTATTGAACATATCCAAAAATGCGATTTCTACTTTAGTCTCAGTCATGGGTTAGTCCTCCTTGGATGTGGGTGTGATTAGACGAGATCGTATTCGCGAACGACCGACACGGTGAAATCTTCTTGCTCTGTCAAGTCGAGCATGAGGTGACCGAACGCCTCGGCATTGTCAGCCGTGAGCGCCGCCCGGATCGGACCGAAGCGCTGCGTTTTCTTCGTCGGTTTCAAGCTGTTCAAATCGTGGTGCGTCGTCAAGACGAGCGTGGCTTTCTTTTCAGTCAATACGGCCATGGGGGATGGCTCCTTTCGGGGATGGATTACAATTCAGACGGATAGGTCGAGTCGAGACGCTCGAGCAGTTGAATCATGCGCTCAAGGCGCGTCTCGATCCGGTGGAGCAGATAGAGCGAGACGACGATCGGGAAGCCTAGGTTCGAGATGAGTTCGGGCCAGCTCATGGGCCCACCCGCTCATCGGAACAGCCTCCGGCGGGACGCTTCGATACACGCATCAGGGGTTCCTCCAATTAGAACGTCACGTGGAACTCACGCGACACGACGTAGGCGGCGGATTCGACCGCGAGAAGCGGAATCAACAAATCACCGAACTGCTTGATCTCCTCGGTCTCCATCCGCGCACCGAGTGGACCGAACCGGACGAGCTGACGCTTTTCTTTGCCGTCAACGAGCCGCTTCGTGTCAAGATAAAAGACGCTTGCGTATTCTCGATACACTGCCATATGTCTCACCTCCTTCGCCCCTATTAACCGAAGTTGGTGAATGTTTGCTCATATTTCCTTGTTACCTTTTTGTAACGACTATAGACCCATTCTGAATGAAGGCGTATTCATCGCCTCGAATCGGCTTTATTCCTTGAATTTACATACCAATTAGGGTATCTTAATAGGCGTCAACCGAATTTTGAAAACACGCCTAAAGTCCCACGAATTCATTTCCCCACTTTGAAAAAACTGACAGTTAATTACTTGAAAATGGGGTACTATACGGAGGAGGGCATTTTCGAAATGACCAGTTTGACTTGAAGAAGGAGATACTCTAGATGAACAGCTTAGACTTCGCACTCAACACCCCTATTCCTTCCGCTCAACTCGACTTCGACCAAACCGACCTGACGTTTTACGCGACTGACTGGGATGACTATCGCCCCGAAAACGCGAAGCCGCTCCTGTACAACGAACGCCCATTGACCGTCTATCCACTAAAAGAACTGAGCCGTGCGTTTCATGTCGCCGGGATTCCCCGTAGCCAGCAACAGCTGATCAAATGGGAAACCGACGGCGTCTTGCCACCGACCCCGTTCACGATGGGACGCAAGCGCTTCTATACGGAAAATCAGATTCGGACTATCGTCGACATCGCATTGGAATGCGGACTACGGCCCCGGACACACGTCAAAAAGACGAACTTCTCCGAGTTGGCCCATAAAGAATTGGCGTACATACTCCAGTTAGAATTAAAAACCAAACTGCCGCATGAATGAGCGGACATGAGACAGCCCTTCCTGACGATTCAGGAAGGGCTGTTTTTGGATGGACGAGGGGCGATGGCGCTCAAATATAAATCAAGCGATGTTTCGACCTCTGTAGCGACCAGATTGATAAAGTCGTTGTACATTTCTGTCGTATGCGCCCGATCTAGCGCATTGTAATAACTCAGGCGATTTTCGACTTTGATGACGACAGGCGGATAACCGGACTTCATCAACTCCAAATTGAGCAATAACCGAGACGTACGACCATTTTCATCAATGAACGGATGAATCCCCTCGAACTTAGCATGCAATAAAGCACCCCGTTCAACTGGATGCATCGTATTCGTCTCTGTTTCATACCAATTTATCAGCTGCTCCATCTGTTCTTGAATGAGATAAGGAGGCGGCGGCACATGAGCGGCTCCGGCAATAAACACTTGCTGATCCCGATAGACGCCTGCATACGCATCATCAATGCCTTTCATGACGAGACGGTGCAAATTTTTAATTTGCCACTCCGTCAGCGGCTCTTCACGTCGAACAATTTCTTCGACGTAGGAAATGGCATCTTGGTGGTTGATTACTTCTAGATGTTCTCGCATCGTCTTCCCGCCAACCGTTATACCTTCCAACACCACTTTGGTCTCGTTGATTGTCAACGTATTTCCTTCAATGGCATTCGAGTTATATGTCCATTCTAAAAAGAGTTTTGCTCTCAAACTTTGAAGCGTATACGTCGGCAGCGGTCGGTTTTGATCCAGTTGTTCTTTTTTCATCGTCAGTTGCTCAAACATATAACCCGCTTCCTTTCTCTCAAGTGTTCGTGATTTAATTATACGCTTGTTACCCAGAGCAAGTCGATTTCGAGTGAACGCCTCATTTCATCTTTAATCGGCAAGGATACCCCCTACTTCAATCGTGTCCCGGGCACAGCCCGACGATAAGTGGGAGAGGAATTGCCGCCGGGGCCGGATCGTGCACGTCCGACTCAATGAACGGTATCGGCATCGACGCGAACGAACTGCCGTACATCTTCGAGCGCTACTACCGGGGCACGAACACGACCGATGCACTCGGCAGCGGCCTCGGTATGGCGATTTCCCGGGATATCATCAAAGCGCACGGCGGCACTGTCACGGTGACGAGTGCGCGCGGGTCTGGAACGACGATTCGCATCGAGTTGCCGGCCTGACGCGAGCGGCAAAAAACCGCAGACACGTAACATGTCTGCGGTCCATTCAAAAGGATCCGCTCAACGGAGCGAATCCTTTTTCGTTGTGTCATAATCCTCAATCCACGTCTCGAGCTCGTCAACCGGGAGCGGACGTGAGAACAAGTAGCCTTGCATCTCGTCACAACCGAGCGAACGGAGCGTGTCGAGCTGTTCCGGTGTCTCGATGCCTTCGCACACCGTCTTCAATTCGAGCCCACGAGCGAGCTCGATGATTGACTGGACGATGACGTTTCCGGTCGGGTCGTTGTCCGTCACTTGGATGAACTGACGATCAATTTTGATCTCGTGGATCGGATAGTGCTTCAAATAGACGAACGCCGAGAATCCGGTCCCAAAGTCGTCAATCGAGATCGAGAAACCTTGTTCCCGGAAGGCGATGAAGCGTTCGATGACGTGCTGTTGATTTTCCATCCCGACGCTTTCGGTGATCTCGAACGTCAAATAGTTCGGACAGACGTCCATCTCTTTGACGATTTGGCCCAACTTCTCGACGACCCCGTCCGATAGAAAATGACGAGCCGACAAGTTCAGTGCGAGTTGATACATCCGTCCCGAGGCGTGCCACGTTTTCAACTGACGGCATGCCTCGGCGAGTGCCCATTCCTCGAGGGCGATGATGACGCCCGTCGACTCGGCGATCGGGATGAAGTCGAGCGGTGGGATCAACCCGTGTTTCGGATGAATCCAACGCATCAATCCTTCAAATCCATTCAGTTTTCCGGTCGCCGCTTCGATCTTCGGCTGATAATAGAGTGTGAACTCGTTCAAGGCGAGCCCTTTACGGAGGTTCATCTCAAGCGTCAGGCGTGCCGTCGCCTTCTCGCTCATCTCCTCTTCGTAAAAAGCGATTCCTCCACGCTGCACGTGACGCTCATTGGCCGTGATCCGAGTCGTATCCATCATCTCGAGCGTCGAACGTGACTTGTCCTCGATCGAGATAAAGGCGCTCATCGTCAAGACGACATCGAGTTCCCCGACTGCGAACGGCTCGTTCGTCACCGTCTCGCAAATCAAATCGGCGTATCCTTTGACTTTGATTCGGTCCCCGTAAGGCGTCCATAGCAGGAAACCGGATTGAGAAATCCGCGCCAAGAGCGAGACGTCGACGACTTGCTGGATTCGTTCTGACAGTTCGATGACGATCTCGTCTGCCCGTTGGATACCGATCGCCGTCTCGACGGAGCGGAACTCGTCCGCCCGCAAATAAATCAATGACCCGAGCTGATGCGGTGTCTGCTCCCGGAGCGCGTCCACGCGTTCGATGAAGCCGTTCAAGTTCATGAGTCCGGTCTGTTCATCCGTATAGGCGAGCTTGGCGAGATGGTCGTCAATCTCTTGACGGTCGAGCCGGAGATAAAGGATGGCGATAAAATCGGACAGCGTGCTGACAATCAATTCCTCGATAAACGTCCATTGCCGCGGCTCAAACGTCTCGCAACAGATGACCCCTTTGGCCCGATTGTTCGCATAGATCGGCGCGTCGAGCATCGAGTACACCCGCTGCCCTTCCACGAAATGTTGCTGGTACAAGTCCTTCACCCACTCATGGGTCCGGACGTTCTCAAACGGCAACACCCGGTTCGTCCGTAGGGCGTCGAAATAGACAGGTGCGTCCCCACGCATGACCGTCAATGCCGGTTCACTCGGGCCACTCTCTTTCGAATAGGCGACTTGGCAACTGATCGATGCGTACGTCTCGTCAAAGTGCCAAATCGAGACCGTATCGACGTTGAGCATATCGGAGACGACTTCGCACATGTAATGAAGCGTCTGTCGCACCGCTTCCTCCGTCACGTCGGGCATCCGGACGAGTTCGAACAGTTTCTCTTGATGTTGTCGGTATGTTTGTAATGAATTGTTCCCCTCGTTCATAAGTCCCCTACTCTCGTTCAAACGTTTTGCATTCATGATAGCACGAAAAGATATATAGATAGGTTTCCAAAATTCAACAGAAAGTCAATTTTCGATTCCCCTGTTTCTTTAGTACTTCTTCTTCGTCCACGTCCAAAATTATTGACCTTATTTTCAACGGAATCCACTGATTGAGCCATTTCCACCATTGCTTGCCGTATGTGTAAACCCTACAATAAACTTGTATCGTTTTACCTGTCGATAATTGTCAATTGAAATTGAAGAGAAGGAAGTGACCCCATGTCCCCTAAGTCCGGCCTCATGTACTCATTCGCAGCCATCGCCGCCGTAAGCATCATCGCCCAGGCCGACGAAGTCGCAGCAGCCAGCACACACGTCGTCCGTGCCGGTGACACACTTTGGTCGATCAGCCAAACACATAACGTGTCGGTCGCCCAGTTGAAAGCAAGCAACAACTTAAGCTCTGACCGTCTCTCCATCGGCCAAACGCTCAAATTGAGCGGGAGCGCCCCGAGCACATTAAAACCCGCCGCTACAACGGCGACGTCAAGTTCGACGCAAGTGACGACAGACGCCTTGAACATGCGCCTCGCCGCAGGCACATGGCATAAAGTGCTCGTCACGATCCCGAAAGGCCAGGCGCTCAAGCCGATCAAAACGAGCGGTGCCTGGACGAAAGTCAGCTATGGCGGAAAGACCGGTTGGGTACATAACGGCTACTTGACGACCGCATCCGTCAAACCGGCCACACCGAGCACACCGACTCCAGCCACACCTTCTACACCGGTCACATCAAGCGATGCTACCGTGACGACAGCCGACTTGAACCTGCGCCGCGCCGCAGGAACGTGGCACGACGTACTCGTCACCATCCCGAAAGGTCAAGCGCTCACACCGATCAAAACGAGCGGCACTTGGACGAAAGTCAGCTATGCCGGGAAGACCGGGTGGGTACATAACGGCTACTTGACGAATTCATCCGTCAAACCGACTACTCCAACGACGCCGAGCCAACCGGTCGCACCGTCGAAGCCGGCCATCAAAGAAGAGAGCATCAACCAGTCTTACGTCACGACGGCGAATTTGAACGTCCGTCAAGGCCCAGGGATCGGTTACGCCCTCGTCACGAACATCCCGAACGGCACGACCATCAAAGCGACGAAACAGAGCGGCACGTGGGTGTACGTCACGTATAACGGCAAGAGCGGTTACGTCAGCACCGGCTACTTGAAACAGACGACGACGGCACCGAGCGCGCCGGTCACTCCGAACGCCGGAGACGGCGGTGCGGGCAACGAATCGTTCGACTATGTCGTCAATACGCCATCGCTCAACGTCCGCGCCTCGGCCTCGACAAGCTCTGCCGTCATCGGCAGCGTCACGGCCGGACAGACGCTCCGGGTCGTCCAAACGTCGAACGGCTGGCATCAAATCTATATCGGCAACACGACCGGTTTCGTCGCGGCTTCATACGTCAAAGCGGTGCCGAAAGGTTCTACGACGGCACCGTCAGGCTCGTCTGATGGACTAGCGAAGAGTCTTGCCGCCATCGCGGTCGCCAAGAAATATGTCGGCACGCCTTACATCTGGGCGTCCTCGAACCCGGCCAACGGTGGGTTCGACTGCTCTGGACTCATCTATTACGCCTACAATCAGGCAGGCTACAGCGTGCCCCGCACGAACGTCGCCACGTATTGGTCCGGATCTTATTTCGGGACACAGCTCAGCAAGACGTTCGTCCCGAAAGCGGGCGACCTCGTCTTCTTCGAGAACACGTACACGGCCGGCCCGTCACACATGGGCATCATGATCGATTCGGACACGTTCATCCATGCCGGGACGTACGGACTCGGCTACAACACGATCAGCAAAGAGCCATATTGGAAATCACGCGTCATCGGCTACAAACGACCGTGACCTTCGGCGCATTGGAAGACCCGACCTTTGTCGGGTTTTTTTTCGTGGGGCAGGATTTCCCTCGAAAGACTCGAACACGAAAGATAGAATGGGAAGAGAAAGAAGGAGGTGTCCGATGGGAAATAATCGATTCGCTAAAATTCCGTACCGAACTTACACGATGGCCCTCGCCGTCGCTTGTCTCATCGGCGTATTGTTATTCGGGCTCGGACTGAGCTATTACTGGAAAGAAAAGCACGTCGCCGTCGATGAAACGGTGCGCGACTTGAACCATGCCTCCGACTTGGCCGGGGTCGAGTCGTACCTCGTCTTGCATCACGCGGCCAAACTGTACGAGACGAACTCCGAGCAACCGACCGCCCTGTTGTCGGCCCCGTACCGTGAACGGGCGCTCCAATACAATCTTCAACTGCTCGACGACTTCGAGACCGGGGTCGATGAACGGGAACGGGACGCCCTGCTCCGTTTCTCCGAACAGCTCGAGGACACGTTGAACGAAGACGGGTCGAGCCGATTCGAGGCCGTACCGTTCGACGTCATCGCGTCGATCAATCGGCGCTGGCTCTACCAAGGTCTCGAGCGGACCGCCCAGGCGAACACGGCCTATGAATTGACCGACGCCGTCATGCGGATGCAGATGGCGTTCGTCGAAGGTGTGACGAACCTGCTCGCCGAGACGCCGGACCGAGACCAGCTCGACTTCGAGGTCTCGACGATCGCGAACGAGGCTCGGCTGATCGAAGACATCGTCGCGACCGATCCGTCGCTGAAAACCAAATCGGTCGAAGACTTGATCGAGAGCGCGCTCGCACTCGGACGGGTGACGGCCGCCAATTCGACGCTCGAGGCCCGTTACGTCAACGGGACGAGCTTCTATGAGGACTCACACGCCGCCCTTCAAACCGTGCGGTCGACGGCAGATGACACGCTCATGGCCGAGCGTGACCGTTACGGGACGCTCGCCATCGCCGCCCTTCTCATCACGATGCTGTTGTCGGCGGGTCTTCTGCTCGCCCTCTGCTACACACGCAATATGTATGCCCACGACTTGGCGCACTTGAAGGCCCGTGCCCTCGCCATCGACCCGAGCGCGGAACCGGTCGCGGAATCATTCCCGCCGAACCATGACTTCCGCGGCATCGAGGACGAACTCCGCGAGATTGCCGTCAGTGTCCACTCGACGGTGCACACGCTCGAGACACAATCGGACGACCTGCTCCGGTATCATGAGCGCTGGTCGTCGCTCTTCTCCGAGACGGGACTCGCCATCGCCTTGATCGATGACACGTACGACTTCATCGAACGAAACGATGTGTTCCGCCAGTTCTTCGGGGAACGTAACTTATATGAGATCAACCAACTGTTCACCGACACGGGACGCCGCCTGTTGCGCGAGGCGCTCGCCGGGGTGACGGAGAACGGGACGAGCGCCCAGTTCATCTTGCATTTGAAAGGTGAGCACGTCCGCTTCTTGAACGTCAAGATCATCCCGCTCAAACGCGGCGAGACGCTCACCTATTACCTCATCCTCGAAGATGAGACCGAGCGTGTCGAGCGTGAGCGCAAAGTCGACCGGCTCGTCCGCTTCGACCTCGCCACCGAGCTCTATAACGAGTACGGCTTCCTCCGCGCGTGGGAGAAACAAGACATCGACGGCACGTTCCTGTTGATCAAACTGAACGACTTCCATCACCTCGTCGACTGGTACGACCCGACGTATGCCGACCTGCTCATGACCGAGTTCGCCCGACACGTCGAGGACCGGCTCGAGAAGTACGCGCACCACTTGTTCGGCCGCTACCGTGACGATACGCTCATGCTGTACGTGAAAGGGCTCCGTAACGTCGACGAGACCGAGTTGCTGGAGCTGTTCCCGACCGAGCTGTTGATCAACCAGAAACGCCAGACCGTGCATCTTCAAATCGGGGCGACCCATACGACGCCGAACTATAACGACTGCCTGTTCGAGGCGACGAAGGCGCTCCAACACGCCAAAGAGACGCGGACGCCGTTCGTCTGGTACGACTCGAGCATCCTCGCCCAGCTCCAATGGGCCGCCTTGATCGAACAGGCGCTCCCGGAGGCGATCGAACAAGGCCATATCACCGTCGCCTATCAGCCGCAAGTCGAGTTGAAGACGGGCCGTGTCGTCGGGGCCGAGGCGCTCGCACGCTGGCAGCACCCGGACATCGGCTACGTGCCGCCGAACGAGTTCGTCCGCATCGCCGAGCGGTCCGATCAAATCCTTTGGTTATCGCATTCGATCCTTGATTTGGTCGTGCAACAGCTCGTTTCCTGGCGCGATACCCCGTTCGCCGACATCTCGTTGTCGTACAACTTGTCGGCCCATTCCGTCGACCCGTCGATCGTCACGAAGCTGCGCGACTTGGTCGAGACGTATCCATGGCTCCCGGATCGGTTGAAGATCGAGCTGACCGAGTCGGCCGACATCATGTCACACACGAACGAGCTTGAGCGGCTCGAAGATATCGCCGACCTCGGCTATTGCCTGTCGATCGACGATTTCGGTACCGGCTACGCCTCGTTCGAAGCGATCTGGCACTTACCGATCCAAGAAGTGAAGATCGACCGCATGTACGTCAGCGGAAAAGCGAAGGACAGCACGTCGTTCCTCCGCGCCGTCTCCCGATTCGCGAGCGAACAAGAACTGACCTCGCTCGCCGAGGGGATTGAGACGAAGCAAGACTTGGATCGCATCCTCGCCGAAGGCGTGGAGCTCGGCCAAGGTTACTACTACGCCCCGGCCCTCGACACGATTGCGTTCGAGGCGTGGGTGAATGAAAAAAGAGGCCGTCTCGCCTAAGCGAGAGCCCCGTTCGACCGGCTGACACATGTCAGCCGGTTTTTCGTTTGAGGAGATTGAAGACGAGCTTCAGCGCGATCAACAGTCCGATGACAGGCAAGATGACGGGCAGCGAACCGCGCGGCAACAGACCGAACACGATGAACATCGTCATCCCAATGGCGAAGAACAGCTTGACGCCTCGCTCGTGTCCCTCGAACTTCTCCCAGCGCCAGACGAGAAGCAGTAACGTCAGCGGCGCGAACAAAAACGTCAAGAAGAAGAACGGCATATGACGTGTGTACCAGGGTTGGGTCATTTCAATCGTACCTCCTCATACAACGCCTCCGTCGCTTCGTTCGACTCCACGTTCACGTAGATCGGCTTGCCGCTCCAGTCGATGCGAACGGCGGCCTCGATATCTCGGTCGAGAAAGACGAGCACATCTTCCCCGCCTGTCGTCCGGAAGTGACCGGTCAAGCGTGATCCGACGGCGGCACCGTTCGTCCGGCGGTCGAGGCTCGGCCGATACGTCAACGTGACGGTTTCGATTTCATCGTACGGCACCGTCTCCCCGTAACTGCCTTCGATGACGAGCGCCGAGTCGGTGAACGTCACCTCGGTCGGTTGGTTGAACCAGAACAAGAGACCTCCGACAAAACCCAAGATGAGCGTCAAGACGAGGACGAGCGGGATGAGCCGTTTTTTGCCGCCGGGACGAAGTTTCCCGCGCTCATCAAAAATATTCCCGTCATATTTTTGGCTGCGCCAAAGCGTGACGACGACGAGCAAGACGATGAGCAGGAAAAACGGCTCGAGCGGGATGTCGAGACCAGACATGTCGATGGCAGCGATGACGAGAAAGATGCTTGCGATGCCGTAACACATGAAGCCAAGCAATCGTGCCACCGCCTTGATGTCGACGCGCGCCTTGTCCTCACGCTTCATCGTGTTATATCCCGAGATGAGGAAATGCCAGCCCAAGCGATGGACGGCAAATCCGAGCAAGAATAAAATGAGTGCTGCAATCACGAGTCCCCACATAGAGGTGTCCCCCTTTCTTCTATAGTGTACGAGAAAAATGGACCAAATGTTTCAAAATCATAAGGCGTGCCAATGACTTGGACGATATCTTATACTGGAATCAGAACGCTCAAGGAGGAATTCGATGTATCGGACAAAAGCAGACTTTCTACAAGATTGGACCAAGTCCTCGACCGGCACGCTCGACGTGCTCCGCGCCGTCACCGACGAGGCGCTCGGCCAGGAGATCGTCCCCGGTCATAACTCACTCGGCTGGATCGGTTGGCACGTGACGACCGCGCTCGGTTATTTCACGAACTTGCTCGGCTTCCGGCTGTCGGCCCTGAAGAGTTTGACACAACCGACCGACGCGGCACTGATCGCCGATCAATATGCGCGTTACGCCGATGAGATCGCGAAAGCGGCCGAACAGTTCTCGGACGAGTACCTGCTCGAAGAAGTCGACGTCCACGGCGCGAAGCAACCGCGCGGTGCCGTCTTGCGCATGATGATCGACCATCAGACGCACCACCGCGGCCAAATGACGGTGCTCCTCCGTCAAGCGGGACTCACGGTCCCTGGCGTCATGGGCCCGACGAAAGAACAGATGAAGGCGTGAAAAAAGGCGAGGCCCCGCGGGGTCTCGCCTCTCGTCACATCGATGACGGCGTATTCGCCTTGTTTTGCATCCGGCCAATCCCTTCGTATTGGACAGTACCCGGGTCGCGTGCATATTTCCACGCGTTACGAGCGTCGATCAACCGTTTTGTCCGCATCCCGTCGAACGCTTCCGGCTTCAAGTTGACGAGCTCGTCCCATTCCGTGACGAGGATGGCGACGTCCGCTCCTTTGAGCGCCGCCTCGACCGTCATCGCCTGTGGATAGTCCCACTTGGCGAGCGGGTCATAGCCGATGATATCGATTTCACGCAATGCCAAGTGACGAGCGAGCGTGACCGACGGTGCGTCACGCATATCGTCCGTACCCGGTTTGAAGGCGAGACCGAGGAAGGCGACCTTGAGGCCGCTCTTGTGCTCGACTTTCGAGGCGACGTAACCCATCTGGGCGTCGTTCGAGTGCATTGCGGCACTGATGACCGGCAAGTCGAGCCCGTTCTCGTGGGCGACGTTCAAGAGCGCGTGCATGTCTTTCGGGAAGCACGAGCCCCCGTAACCGAGGCCGGCGTTCAAGAACGAACGTCCGATGCGCGGGTCGAGACCCATCCCATCGGCGATCGTCGTGATGTCCGCCCCGGCCTTGTCGGCGAGACGCGCCAAGTCGTTGATGAAACTGATTTTCGTGGCGAGAAACGCGTTCGAGGCGTACTTGATGAACTCCGCGTCAATCGGCGACGTGCAGACGAGCGGGACACCGAGGCGTCCATAGATGCCCGCGAGCTCCTCGCACATCTCGAAGTTGTCACTGCCGATGACGACACGGTGTGGTTTCAACACGTCGGCGAGCGCGCGCCCTTCTTGGAGAAACTCGGGGACGACGGCGAACGTGTGGGCCGGGTACATGATCGACAGCATGTCGGTCGTTCCCGGTGGCACGGTGCTGCGGATGATGATCTTTTGTTTCGACTTCACCTCGGACAAGGCCGCGTCGACGAACGTCAAGTCACAGCTGCCGTCGCTCTTGCTCGGGGTACCGACGGCGAGGATGAGATAGTCGACCGTTTCAGTGTCGGCAATCGAATCTGTGAACGTGATCGAGCCGGGATAGTCACGTAACACGTCTGCCATGCCCGGCTCGTGGAACGGGACGTCCCCACTCATGAGACGAAGCAGTCTCGGTTGATCTTTCTCGACACCGATGACCTCATGCCCCGCTTTCGCCAGTCCGCACAGGGTGGCCAGTCCGACATAGCCAAGGCCGATGATTCCAAATTTCACGATAGTTCCTCCTTCAATAGTCTTCTCCTAACAGTAACGAAAAGCGGCGAGCAAGGGAAGGCTCTAACACTCTGTGAATATTCTCTGCTATAATGAGTCAAAATGAGGCTAGAAAGGAATAACCGCATGGGATTGCTCGCTTTCTTTTTGATTTCGCTTTTCGTGTTCTACTGGTTTCCTATTCGAGGTGGACTCAAGACTTTCCTGCTTATCTTGATCATGATCAGCGGTTGGCTGTCGATTTTCGAGCTCGTCGCGATCATTGAAGCCCGTCCATGGGTCGCTGCCCCGGTCCTCGCGCTCACCGGTTTGTTCGTTTGGAAGTGGCGCAAAGACAGACAAAAGAAACAAAACAAGCAACAAAGCATTTGACAGCGACGTCGAGTGCTTTTTTCAGTTGCCACATAACTTTTTTAAGAATGATGGGAAAGTATTTTTTTGATGCTATCATACTTGCATCACACCGTTTTTTTGAAAATAAGGGGAGACTATTATGACTTTTTACGGGCTCGACATCGCACCTTGGATCGAACCACTGTCCCAGTTCGTGTTTTGGTATCCGTTCTTCATGGCGCTGTTTTGGATCTCGGGCGCCCTCTTGTTCAGCTTGACGCGAGAGAAAGAGGAAGAACTCGACTTGAACGAGCGGGAATGGCCGCTCATCAGCATCTTGATTCCTTGTTATAACGAAGAAGAGACGATCGCCGAGACGATCGAGTACTTGGACCGGCTCACATATCCGAATTTTGAGATCATCGCCGTCAACGATGGCAGCCGTGACAAGACCGGTGACATCCTCGTCGGTCTCGCCGATGAGTACGAGCGTTTGCGCGTCATCGACTGTCACGAGAACCGGGGCAAGGCGAACGCGTTACATATGGCCGCCCACGCCGCCCGCTCCGAGTATTTGCTCTGCGTCGACTCGGACGCGTTCCTGAGCGAAGAAGCCCCGTACTATCTCGTCCGTCACTTCTTGAACCGCGGCGAACGCGTCGGGGCCGTCACCGGAAACCCGCGCATCCGTAACCGCGACACGCTCCTCAGCCGGATGCAGCTCGTCGAATACTCGTCGATCATCGGCTCGATCAAACGCACACAGCGCGTCATGGGGAAAATCATGACCGTCTCCGGCGTCATCGTCATGTTCCGGAAGAAAGCATTGCTGTCGGTTGGGCTCTGGGACCGCGACATGATCACGGAAGACATCGCCGTCTCATGGAAGCTCCAGAAGAACTTCTGGGACATCCGCTACGAGCCGCGCGCCCTCTGTTGGATGCTCGTCCCGGAGTCGATCTCCGGCATTTGGAAACAGCGCGTACGCTGGTCGCAAGGCGGGCAGGAAGTCGTCCTACGTCACTTCGACATCTTCAAAGACTGGCGCCAGCGCCGGATTTGGCCCGTCTATATCGAGCAGGTCGTCAGCGTCCTCTGGGCATACGCCTGGCTCATCGTCACGGTGTACCTGTTCGTGACGGCCGACACGATGCAAGATCTATTGATTTGGTTCACCTATAACTCGTTCGCGCTCGTTCTCGTCAGCCACGTCCAGTTGATCATCTCGCTCTGGAACGACGCCCGCTACGATAAAGTGTTCAAATATTACGTTTGGGCCGCTTGGTATCCGGTCATCTACTGGATGCTCAACACGTTCGTCGTCATCGCGGCGACGCCGAAAGCGATCAAGGCCCGTGTGAAAGGAGGTTATGCGACATGGAGTTCACCAGACCGGGGGACACGGAGAAGCAGCCTGTAAGTGAGTTATATGATTATGAGCAAGAGATTCTCGTCAAGACGAAACAGAACGTGTTCCGCAAAGGGATCGAGCTGTTGCTCACGGCCGTGTTCTGGTTGTACACGTTCATCGTCACCTGGTTCTTCTTGAGCGCCGTCCTGAACGTGAACGACCGTTATATCGCCATCCTCAAGACCGCCTTGAACGTCACGAACGCCGACATCCGCGAGCTGCTCTTCTTCGGGCTCGTCTCCTCGTTCGTCGCCGCTCTCCTTCTGTTCATTTGGCGGACGTACAACAAACGGAAATATGGACCGCTCAACCGGCGTCAGATGCCGAAAGATACGACGCTCGACGATTGGCTCGCCCTCGACTTGATGGAGCCCGAGGACATCCATCGCCTCCAGTCCGATAAAGTCATCGTCTTCGAGAAAAACCCGGTGAAAGAGTTGAAATGATGCGCTACTTCAAATGGATATTCGCGCTCCTAGTGATTGGGGGCATCGCCTGGAAAGTATATGATGTGTCCTCGACGACACATGAAGAAGTGCCCGATGCGGCGCTCCTCCCCAAAGACAACGTCTGTCTCGGTCTCAATTACCACCGCGTCAAACGGCCGAACGCATGGAACAAGCTCGTCGAGTCCGTGACCGGCGCCTCCGAACTGGTTCGCTATAACGTCTACGCCGACGAGTTCGAGCAGCAGATGACATGGCTTCAAGACGAAGGCGTCCATTTCGCGACGCAAACTGACCTATCACGTTACCTTGCCGGCGAACCGATCCCAGACAAATGTGTCTGGCTCTCGTTCGATGACGTCGATCATACCGTCTACGAGAACGCGTTCCCGATTTTACGAGACAAACAAATCCCGTTCACCCTGTTCATCATCACCGGCCACGTCGGCGAGGCGTTCCAAAACTTGGACCTCGCCCCGTGGACCGAATTGAAGGATATGCAGGACAGTGGACTCGCCGACTTCGGGACGCATACGCATGACATGCATTATGTCGAAGACGGGGGCGCCGTGTTCTTGCCGGAAGACAGGCAAGACGAACTGCGGCAAGATTTGGAGACGAGTGTCGCCGCCATCGAGTCAGAGCTCGGGACGCGCGTCACGACGATCGCCTATCCGTTCGGCAACACGAACGATGCGGTCACCGAAACGGTACAAGACCTCGGTTTCGAGCAGGCGTTCATCTTGAGCCCGAACCCCATCACGCCGGACAACGATCCGTTTTACATGAATCGGTATTTGCTCGACGCCGAACTGTTTGAGTTCTTCGTCAAACCGTATTTCGAGAATTGATGATGCAACCCCTCGTCGCCGGACGAGGGGGTGTTTTAGTTCTCGGGGAGTTCGACTTGATCACCGACCTCGATCGTTCCATCCATGACGTGTTCCATCTCGTCTAAGCTGAACGCGTCCACGAGCTGGATGCCGTCGACGTACACCGTCGGCACGTACTTGACACCTAAGTCCCGCGTGAACAGCCGTGAGTTCTGGATGCCGATATCGACGTGGTTCTCAAGCAGTTCGTCCACATTCAGGTTGAACTCAGAGGCGATTTTTTGGACATGGGCTTCCGTCCCGAAACCGTCCGACCCCGAGTCGTGTCCGATGGCGCGCTGCACTTCATAGTAACGGTCCGGGATGAGCCGTTCCACGTTATAATCCACGTTCGCGAGCAGTTGTGACTGTTCGTTCAACAGGACAAGCGGCTGTCCTTTGAACGTCACCTCGCCCGTGTCAATCCAGCGCTCCTCGATCTCCGGCAGTATTTCTTCCATCCACTTCTTGCACCACGGGCAACTGTAGTCGAAGACGAACACGATCTCGTGCTCGCCTTCCCCGAGCGCGACTTTGTCTTCGAGCGGAAGCTCGTACTTCGTGTATGTATGCAGCTTCGTCGACTCGACGGCCTCACTTTGGCTGCAGGCAGAAAGGATCAGGATGAGTCCGACGAATAGTAGATAAAATCGTTTCATGTATAAACCTCCATTTGCTCATTAATTCACATATTTAGTTATACCATGTCTGCCCGACAGACTCGAGTGACGTTATCGTGAAGTTCATCATAAGAAACGACACATAAGAAAACGAGCGGACCTTATGGCCCGCTCGCTTCATTTGACGACGCGTGTCGTCTTTTTCAATTCTTGGTACCCGCTCTGTGTCATCTTCACGGTGACGGTCACGCCTGGTTTCTGACGTGAAATCGTCAGCCTATAGTTTCCTTTCGAATCGACTTTCGCGGTCTTGCTGATGAGCTTCGTCCCGACATACGCCTTGACGGTCGCACCCTTGTTCCCTTTTCCGGTGATGACGTTCGACGTCGACTTCACCGAGTTGACGCTGAACGTCCGGAACGTGTTGAGGACTTTTCTCGAGGCTGTGCTCGACATGTTCCCGGCCGCGTCTTTCGCGCGCGCCGAGACGGTCGCTCCTGCTTTCGTCGTCTTCAGCTTATAACGATACAATCCTCTGCTCGACGCTTTCGTCGTGTACGTCCGCCCATTATACGTGATGTACACCGTCGCGCCTATTTCTGCTTTCCCGAAGACGAGCGTCGATTTGTTCGTGAGTGTCGAAATCGTCGGTTTCGTCGGAGCCGTCTTATCAATCGTGAACGTGAGCAGTTTAACGTTTCCGGCCTTGTCGGTGACACGGAGCGTGTAAACACCCGAGTTCTTCACTGGCCAATTGTTGCGGATTCGTTTCCCGTTCAACGTTGCCGTCCCTTCATTATAACGAATCGTCACCGCTTGATTCGTCACTTGACGGCTCTTGACACTCGAGACGACGGGAGGAGTACGGTCGATGATGAACGCCTTGACCGATTGATTCCCGAGTATATCCGTCACACGAAGCGTGTATCTTCCAGGTTGGTTGACCAGTTTGCCTGATGTGTACGGTTCACCGTTCAACGTCGCCGTGCCTTCGTCAAATCGTGGTGCAACGCTGCGATAATATGACTTACCGGTCGTGAATCCGGTGAGCACAGGTGGCGTGTTGTCGATGGTGAAACGAATGATCGTCTCGTTCCCTGCCGCGTCTGTCGCGACGAGTGTGTATGGGCCATCTTCACTAATCGATTGCCCTGATTCATAAGACTGTCCATTCAACGTGACCGTTCCTTCACTGAACGTCGGAAGGGCTTGTTTATATGTGCGACCATCTTCCACTCCTGTGACCGATACCGGTGTCGTGTCGATCGTGAAGCGGATGACGGTCTCGTTGCCGATTGCATCCGTCACGCTCAACTCATGTACGCCTTCTGTCGTGATGATGGTGCCAGACACGTACGGCTTGCCATTCAGAAGAGCCGTGCCTTCATCAAACGTTGGTTGAAGCCGCTTGTACACTTTATCCATCTCGACGCCTTTGACAGTCGGACCAGTCCGGTCGACGTTGAACTGAAGCGTCGTCCGGTTCCCCGCGACATCGGTCACGACCAAGTCATACTTTCCTTCTGTCGCTACTTTGCTTCCCGTCTTGAACGGCTGTCCGTTCAACGTCGCCGTCCCTTCATTGAACGTAACGGTCGCTTCTTTGACGGTCTTGCCGTTCGTCACGCCACTGATAATCGGTTTCGTCCGGTCAATCGTGAAGCGGACCACTGCTTCATTGCCGGCCTCATCTCGGACGATCAATTGATGCGTCCCTTCTTCGGTCACAGTCGTACCGCTTTGGAACGGTCGTCCGTTCAATGTCGCCGAACCGTCTGAGAAGACAGGTGTCACTTGTTGATACGTCATCGCGTCTTTAACGCCTGTCACGATTGGCGCCGTCGTATCGATCGTGAAGCGAATGACCGCTTCATTGCCGACTTCGTCTTGAGCAATCAGCTCGTAGTCACCTTCTTTTGTGACGACTGTACCAGTTGAAATCGCATTTCCATTCAGCGTCGCCGTTCCTTCAGCGAACGAAATCGTCACCTGTTGATACGTCTTCCTATTTTCGGCACCGCTCACAGCCACTTGTGTGAAATCGAGATGGAACTGGACCCGCGTCGTATTACCGGCCGCATCTGTCACGGTCAACTCGTACTTACCTTCTGCCGAGACGACTGTTCCTGATGTATACGGTTTACCGTTCAATGTCGCCGTTCCTTCAGTGAACAGCGGTGTCACCGCACGGTTATAACCTTGTGAAGCGACACCCGTCACGACCGGTGCCACATGGTCGACGGTGAAGCGGACTGTCGTGACATTGTTCGCTCCATCCGTGACGACGAGCGTATAGACGCCGTCTTTCGAAATTGGTGTTCCAGATGTGAATGGTTGGCCGTTCAATGTCGCCGTCCCTTCAGCAAACATCGGTGTCGCCAACGGGTAGTGTTTGTCGGATTCGACTCCGCTCACGACGACTGGGCTCCAATCGAGTGTGAAGGGAACGCGTGTGACGTTCTTCGCTTCATCGGTGACGACGAGTTCATACGTCCCTTCTTGATCGATGACCGTGCCGGACGTGTACGCTTTCCCATTCAATGTCGCCGTACCTTCATCAAATGTTGGCGTCACGGAACGATTGAAAGCTCCGGCCTTGACCCCGGTCACGACTGGTGCCGTTTGGTCGATGCGGAACGAACGTGTCGTGACATTATTCGCAGCATCCGTCAC
The DNA here is from genome assembly GCF_018618035.1 of Exiguobacterium sp. s64. Classification (NCBI taxonomy): domain Bacteria; kingdom Bacillati; phylum Bacillota; class Bacilli; order Caryophanales; genus Exiguobacterium; species Exiguobacterium sp. s64. The sequence goes on along the minus strand of NZ_JACSLH010000003.1, from coordinate 284,844 downwards.
GACGAGTTCATACGTTCCGTCCTGATCGATCGCTTGTCCTGATACAAACGCGTTTCCGTTCAATGTTGCCGTCCCTTCATTAAACAATGGACTGACCGGCTTGTTGTAAAGTCCACCATCGGTCACACCCGAGACGTTCGGTACCGTGCGATCGATGACGAAGTTGATCGTCGTCATGTTCCCGGCCATATCAGTGACTTGGAACACGTACGTGCCTTCCGCTTCAATCAAAGTATCTGATACATAAGCTTGGCCGTTCAGCGTCGCTTTGCCTTCTGTGAACTGAAGACGTGTCTGTTGATACGCCTTGCCTTCTTCTGCGCCTGTGACCGCAACCGGTGTCCGGTCGATCGTGAAGCTCGCTTTCGTCTCATTCCCTGCCTTATCCCGAACGACAAGCTCGTAGTCGCCTTCAGTCGAGATGGTCGTGCCTGACGCGACTGTTTTTCCGTTCAACGTGGCGCTGCCCTCGTCGAATGAGAGTGTAACGTCTTTATTCGTGTAACGTGACGAAACTCCCGACACGACTGGTGCTTTCGTGTCAATCGTGAACTGACGTGTCGTCGTGTTCCCACTCTGATCCGTGACGATCAACGTGTAAGCTCCGTCCGCCGTCACTTTTGCGCCGCTTGAAACGGGTTGCCCATTCAGCGTCGCCACACCCTCATTGAACGTGAGCGTGACAGCGCTCGACGTATAGGCATCGTTCGTCACGCCAGTAATGATTGGCGCGATGACGTCTTTGATGACGCCTGTGTATGGGTTGCTTTGAAGCAGACCGTGTTGCAAGTTCAGTTCATACTCGCCATGAGAATCGAGTGTGAGGTTCGTAAACGCGAACGTCCCGTCTGGAGTCGCAGTCGTCGTGTACGTACTCTCGCCAAGCGTCAACGTGAGTGCTGTGCCCGGTTCGGCTTGACCACGAATCGCTTCATCGTCATTTTCAACCGCATGGACGTTGAAGACTTCATATCGTTTCGTTTCTGAAGCCGACGCCAACTCAATCTCATCGACCGCATGATAGCCAAGCGTGATACTGCTGTCGAGTTGAATCGGACCGCCGTAGGTGAGCGATTCAGCGTTCTCGTTCAGCGTGTAGTAAATCGTCGCATCTTTCGTTGCTTCGAGCGTCACGGAATCACCTTTCGGATAAATCCCGCTCGGCAAGCTCGCGGTGACGACAGGTAGATCACGTGAGTACACTTTGTACGTCCAACGATGTGTCTTCCCGTATTGATCTGTCATCGAGAAGCGAAGTGTCTTGTCTTCCGGTACGGTGACATCAGTGAGACGGAAAGTCCCGTTCGCTTTCGTCGTCACCGCCTCACCGTTCAAGTAAAGCGCGCTGAGCGGAATGAATGAACCGGCCACATCGACCGTCCCGTTCTCTTCGAATAATGGTGCTCCCGAGATTTGGAACGGCAGCGTACCGTACAACTGGTTCGTCGCCGTCATCGAGTTGACGGAGTTCGACCCTGACAGGACGACCATGCCGTCTTGAGACGGGTTGTAGTAGCCGAACGTGAAGTAGCTAGCTCGCATATCTCCGTTCAATTCGAGACCGCCATACGAACGAAGACGACCGCCGACATAGACGTCCCCATTGATTTGAACGTTCGAATCAATGTTCAATTGTGCACCTGGCAACACGTAAACGTCTTGATTAATGGTTTCATAACTCCACCACTCATATCCACTGACGATGCGTGCATTGACCGGTTCGATTGCTGGAAGCACATTAATCGTGACGTCCAACCCGTCTGTGACCGTTACGGAGTTTTGATTCAAGTCCGAAATCGTAAGGCTTGTTAACTTCCATTGCCCCGGATGAGCCCGGAATGAATCGTAGGACACCGGGAAGTCGAAACCAGTCGATGTCACCGTTTCACTCGATAAGGTGATAGTTTCTCCATTTTCATGGGTGAACGTTCCTTCGGCTGATTTTAGTTTTAAGTCGTCAGAGGCATTGACGGAAAAAGATTTATATTCATTTTGATCAAGATTAAAATTTGTACTTTCAACATTTTTAAACAAAGGATTCAAAAAATCTTCCGAAGGATACTTAACGTTAAATCCATTTAGATCGATCTCCGTACTTCGTACAACCCTGCTGTTGTTCCAAGTGTCTGCCAAATAGACATAGTCGAACTCATACCGCCCCGACTCCATGCCTTCCTTGATTAGAAG